>NZ_JARIXR010000006.1:0-297307 GCF_029269205.1 Pseudomonas sp. 1912-s
GTAGGCCGCTGTGCTGTTGCTTTTGATTTTGATCTGACTGCCCCATTCAGCCCGAGGCCGAACGCAGGTGGTGCGGAGCGGGTAAACCGGCAGGACGCCGGTTTAGCCGCGCTGGGCCAAGGATGGCCCATCGCGGCGGCCCGCGGAGCAGCGCCGGAGTGAGGGAACACCGAGCCTTAGCGAGGTGCCGACAGGCGGGGCAGAGCCCTTTGCTTACTTTGGGGCTTTTCCAAAGTGAGTCGCTGTAAGAGCGAAACCATAAGTCGCCGTGACCGAAGAAACGGATATGCCCCCCGACCCCGCCCCATCAGCCCCCACATCCCACCCCCCACCCAACGCCGTATACAAATTCACCTCCGCCACCAACTGCGCCAACCGATCAACAATCAACGCCTGCTGCGAATTGAACAACGACCGCTGCGCATCCAGAAACACCAGATTACTGTCCACCCCACTGCGATACCGGTGCTGCGCCAGGTCGTAATACTTCTGGTTGGCCCGAACAAAATCCCGCTGCGCCGCCAGTTGATCGTTGTACGTTTGCCGCGCCGCCAGCCCATTCGAGACCTCTTGAAACGCCGTCTGAATCGACTTCTCATACTGCGCAACAAGGATGTTCTTCTGGATCTTCGCGTAATCCAGGCTGGCCCGCAGGCTGCCCGCATTGAAGATCGGCAGATTGATCTGCGGCTGAAACGCCCAACTCCCCGAGCCCCCCTGGAACAACCCCGACAAGTCCTTGCTGGAAGTGCCCGCGTTGGCCGTCAGCGTGACCGACGGAAAAAACGCCGCCCGCGCCGCGCCAATGTTGGCGTTGCCCGCCTGAAGCTGGTACTCCGCCTGGACAATATCGGGCCGCCGTTGCAGCAGGTCCGACGGCAACCCGGCCGGCACCCGGGCCAGCAGGTCGTCGGACAGCGGTCGTGCCGGCAGCGAATCCGGCACCGGCCCACCCACCAGCAACGCCAGGCTGTTGAGGTCCTGGGCGACCTGGCGCTGATAGCGGGCGATGCTCGCCCGCGTACTCTCGACGCTGGTCTGGGCCTGGATCACATCGATCGACGTCGCCTTGCCTGCGGTCTTGCTGCGGGACGTCAGGCGCAGGCTGTGTTCGTCCGAGGCCAGCGTCTGTTGGGCCAGGGCCAGCAGTTCCTGGTCGGCGCGCCAGGTCAGGTAGGCGTTGGCAACGTTGGCCACCAGGCTCAGTTGCGCACTGCGCCGGGCCTCTTCCGTGGCCAGGTATTGCAACATCGCCTGTTCACTGAGGCTGCGCACGCGGCCGAAAAAATCCAGCTCGTACGCACTCACGCCGAGCGTCGCCGAATAGGTGGAGGTGATCGCGGACTTGCCGGTACCGGTGGCGCGTCGCGGGACTTTTTGCCGGTTTTCGGCCGCCGTGGCAGACACCGCCGGGAACAGGTCCGCGCGCTGGATACGGTATTGCGCCTGGAACGCTTCGACGTTCAGCGCCGCCACCCGCAGGTCACGGTTGTTGACCAGCGCCTGGCCAATCAACTGCCGCATCACCGGGTCACGGAATAACGGTTGCCAGTCGGGCCCGGCGACCGTAGGGCCCACTTTGTCAGCGTTGTACTGCGGGTATTGCGCCGGCGTGGGCGCCTCGGGCCGCTGGTAATCCGGGATCAGCGAACACCCGCCAAGCACGCACACCACACCGAGCATGAGTTTTTTCATCATGCGCCAACCATCCATTTGGCCAGGCCATGCCGGCCACTGACACCCAGTTTGGCCGCCGCGCGCTTGAGGTAGGTTTCGATGGAGCTGTTTTTTACGCTGAGCTTCTCGGCCATCTGCGGCACGGTCCCACCGGTCAACAACCCCAGGCAAACCTCTTGCTCCCGCGCCGACAAGGTGATGTCACTGAGTGACAGGCGTTTATAGAATTCGCGCTGCAATTGCGACTGCTCCAACGGGGTTTTAGAGGGCTCGGGCGCCACCAGTGGTACTTGGCGGTTGATCTGCGCGTGGCGCTCCATCAACGGCAGCAAGGTCTCCGAAAGGCTCTTGAGAAACGACAGCTCGGCCAGGGAAAAGGCGCGTTGGGTGTGGGGCCGATAGAACGAAATCACGCAGCGCCGATTGGCCTGGCGCGAGACCAGGTTGCACTGATGGGAGGTGCCCCGGGCGTGGGTGCTGTTGGCCTTGGCATTCATCTGGATCAGCAGCGGGTCGTTCATGCCGAGCATTTTTTTCAGCAGCGGATGGTCGTCGCGGTGATGCAGGGTGCGCGGTGGTGGCAAGTCCTGCTTCAACCCATCGCTGCCAAGTAACTTGATATCGAACACACAGGCCTGGTGCTCGTCGAGGGTCCATTCACTGAGGTCCACCAGGTGCACCGGCACCAGCTTGTCGACCAGTCGCAGCATGTTCGCCGCAAAGTGTTCAGTGCCGGTACTGGAAATCAACTCCCCCAACTCGAAATAAAAATGCGGACTTTCCACATTCCGAATACTGCTGGTCAGACTCATAGCCATCTCATCCTTGATGTCGAAAACCGTCAACGGTTGCCCCGTACGTGTGCAGGCCTCCCGTTCTCCTTGAACCTGGGTCGGTGCTCGAGGCTTTATTTAGCCACGGGGATTTGTCCTACGTATGTAGCGGAAACGAGGGACACAACCTGCCATAAAAAACGCGCCATTATTTCGTCATGTCTGACAGTGAAATAAGGCGAGGGTGTGCGCCTCGAATATTTTAGAGTTTATTAACTATTTGAAATAAAACAGTTTTATTGGCTTTTGTGAAATTCGTCGGCAGTCAGGCATCGGCCAGATGTAGCCAATCTCCTACATTCATTTAATCGTTTCAGCACTGAACCATCAGCCAACCCCGGCGCGGTACCCGGCTGTCCGGGTTTCGGGTGACATACGGGCCTTGGGGGCGATGCTTAAATTCCATTGATTTCGCCTCAATGGGGCGTTGTGCGCCTTATCGACACCTCACATGAGAAGGATCTTATGACGTTTTTCCCCCTGACCGCCGCCCAGCGGGATATCTGGCTGGACCAACTGCGCCTCGGCGATTCGCCGCTGTACAACATCGGCGGTTATGTCGACCTCACAGGCCCGGTGAACCCCGAATTGATCCAGCGCGCCATTGAGCGACTGGTGGCCAGGCATGATGCGTTGCGTACGGTGTTGCAGGTGGCGGCCGATGGTTTTCCCCGGCAGGCGTTTGCCGAGGTGATGGCGGTATCGGTGCCACAGCATGACTTCTCGCGGCTGCCCGATCCCCAGGCTGCCGCTCAGGCCTTGCTGCAGGAGCAAATGGCCCGGGCCTACAGCCTGGTGGAGGAGCCGTTGTTCCGCTTCTTCCTGGTCAAGCTTGATGACTTGCATTACCGCCTCGGCACCCAGGCCCACCACCTGATTCTCGACGGCTGGGGCTTCGGCCAGATGCTGCAATCCCTGGCCGGTATCTACAGCGCTCTGGAGCAGGGCCGGCAACCGGACCTGTCGGCGCCGTCGTATATCGATTTCATCGACAGTGATGAACAGTATCGCGAGTCGCCCCGTTACGCCCGGGACCGCCGCTACTGGCTGGACAAATACCGGGTTCTGCCCGAGCCGCTGCTGACCCCCCGTTATCAGGCCAGGGGCCAGGCGCCGAGCAACACCCTGGTGGCGCCATTTCCGGCGGCGCTGCTCAACCGCATGGCGCGTGTGGCGAACCGTCACCAGGCCTCCGCGTTTCATGTGTTACTGGCCGCCCTGTACCTGTACTTCAGCCGCACCGGCCAGCGTCAGGAGTGGGTAGTGGGGCTGCCGATCCTCAACCGTTCCAATGCGCAGTTTCGTTCGACCCTGGGGCTGTTCACCCAGGTCAGTGCGGTGCGTTTGCAGTTCAGCGAAGACATGCCTTTCAGCGCGTTGGTGCGCGGTGTGCGGGACCAGCTCAAGCAGGATTTCCGGCACCAGCGCTTCCCGCTGAGCGAGATGAATCGCGAGCTGGGTTTGCTGCGCGCCGACCGTGGCCAGCTGTTCGACCTGTCGGTGTCCTATGAACAGGATGACCATGAGTTCCGCTACGGCCAGGCATCGGCCCGGGCGATCAAGGTGTCGAACCACCATGAGCCATTGCCCCTGGCGATTCACTTGCGCAGCAATCGCTACCACGACACGGCGTGCCTGCATTGCGTCTACAACGAGGCGTATTTCCAGCCGCACGAGGTGCAGGCCCTGGCCGAACGCCTGGTGTATGTGCTGGAGCAGGGGCTGGAAAATACCGAACTGACCCTGGCGGATTTCTCCCTGGTAACGCCTGAGGAAACCGCGCAGTTGCAACGCTGGAACGCCACTGCCCAGGCGTATCCTGCCGCGCAGACGCTGCACGGGCGTATCGAGGCCCAGGCCGCGCTGGCTCCGCAGGCGGTGGCGGCGGTGTATCAAGGCCGGCGCCTGACGTATGACGAGTTGAATCAACGGGCCAATGCCCTGGCCCATCAGCTGCGGGGGCTGGGGGTGAAGCCGGACGACCGTGTGGCGATCGTCGCCCGGCGCGGCCTGGAAACGCTGGTGGGGTTGCTGGGGATTCTCAAGTCCGGCGCCTGCTATGTCCCGATAGACCCGGCCCATCCCGCTGAGCGCCTGAACTACCTGCTTAATGACAGCGCGCCGGTGGCGGTGCTGACGCAGACGGAGTTGCTGGCGAGCTTGCCGGTATTGCAGGTGCCGGTCATCCACCTGGACCAGGCCACGGCCCGGTCGGCGAGCAACCCGCAGGTGGCGATGACGCCCGCCAACCTCGCGTATGTGATCTACACCTCGGGTTCCACCGGCCTGCCCAAAGGCGTGATGGTGGAACACCACACCGTGGCCAACCTGGTGGACTGGCATTGCCAGGCCTTCGACATGCACCCAGGCAGCCACACCGCCAGCGTGGCCGGTTTCGGTTTTGATGCGATGGCCTGKGAAGTCTGGCCGGCGCTGTGCGTGGGCGCGACCCTGCACCTGCCGCCGGCCCACGACGGCGCCGAAGACATCGACGCGCTGCTGGACTGGTGGCGCGCGCAACCGCTGGACGTGTGCTTCCTGCCCACGCCGGTGGCCGAGTATGCGTTCAGCCAGAACATCGAACACCCGACCCTGCGCACCTTGCTGATTGGTGGCGACCGCCTGCGCCAGTTCAACAAGGCCCGCCGTTTTGCGGTGATCAACAATTACGGCCCCACCGAAGCCACGGTGGTTGCCACCTCAGGGCTCGTAGAGGTCGGGCAGCCGCTGCACATCGGCAAGCCCATCGCGAATGCCACGGTCTATCTGCTGGATGAGCGGCAAAGACCGGTGCCCATCGGTGTTGCGGGCGAGTTGTACGTTGGCGGCCAAGGCGTGGCCCGGGGCTATTTGAACCGCCCGGAAATGACCGCTGAACGTTTCCTCGACGATCCTTTCAGCCCCGGCCGTATGTACCGCACCGGCGACCTGGCGCGCTGGTTGCCGGACGGCAATATCGAGTACTTGGGCCGCAACGACGATCAGGTAAAAATCCGTGGTGTGCGTATCGAGCTGGGTGAAATCGAATCCGCTGTGGCCGCCTATGAGGGCGTCACTGAAGCCGTGGTCCAGGTACGGGACGGGCAACTGCTGGCCTGGTTTACCGAACACACCGCGGTGGAGATCCATTCGCTGCGTGCCTGGCTGCAATCGCGACTGCCGGATTACATGGTGCCGCTCGCCTACGTAAAGCTGGACGCGTTACCGCTGACCGCCAACGGCAAGCTCGACCGCAAGGCCTTGCCCGCGCCCGGTGAGGAGGCGTTTGTCAGCCGAACCTACGAGGCTCCACAAGGCGCCATGGAAAATACCCTGGCGCAGATCTGGGCCGAGGTGCTGCACGTCGAACAAGTGGGGCGCCATGATCATTTCTTCGAGCTGGGCGGCCATTCGTTGTTGGCGGTTCAGCTAGTGCAGCGCATGCGCCAGGCCGGGTTGCAGGCGGATGTGCAGGTGCTGTTCGGCCAGCCGACATTGGCCGCGCTGGCGGCAGCGGTCGGCGACGGCGCGGGCTTCGATGTGCCGCAAAACCGTGTTCCTTCGGGCTGCACGACGATCACCCCGGACCTGCTGACGCTGGCCGAGCTGGACCAGCCGACGATCGAGCGTATCGTCGCCGCCATTCCCGGCGGCGCCCCCAATGTGCAAGAGATCTATCCGCTGGCGCCGTTGCAGGAGGGCTTGCTGTATCACCACATCACCGACGAGCGCGATCCCTATCAGCAACACGCAATGTTCAGCTTCGCCCGCCGTGACCAGCTGGATGCCTTCGCCCAGGCGCTGCAACAGGTGATTGACCGCCATGACATCTTGCGCACCAGCCTGGTATGGGATGCCCTTGAGCAACCGATGCAAGTGGTGTGGCGCGAGGCGCGCCTGCGCGTGGAACCGGTGAGCCTTGAGGGTGATTCAATCGTCGAGCAACTGCGCGAGCGTCAGCGCCCGCTGGATTTGCGCAAGGCCCCACTGATGGCCCTGGACTACGTTGAAGACCCGTTGAACCGGCGCTGGGTGGGCATGCTGCGCTTCCATCATCTGGTGAATGACGCCACGTCGACCCAGGTGCTGATGGCGGAAATCCAGGCGCACCTGCAAGGCCAGCAACAGCAACTGCCGGAACCGGTGCCCTATCGCAATGTGGTCGCCCAGACCCGTTCACCGGCACGCCAGGCCGGGCACGAGGCATTCTTCCGCGAGCGGCTGGCGGACGTCGACGAGCCGACCCTGGCCTTCGGCTTGCAGGAACGCCAGGCGGATCGCCACGAGACCGAAGAAGCCCATGTGCTGCTGCCCGACAGCCTTGGCCAGTTACTGCGTGAGCAGGCTCGCAGCCTGGGCGTCAGCGCGGCGAGCCTGTTTCACCTGGCGTGGGCCCAGGTACTGGGGCGCGTTTCGGGGCGTGACGACGTGGTGTTCGGCACCGTATTGCTGGGGCGTTTGCAGGCCGGCGAAGGTGCGGACCGTGCCCTGGGCATGTTCATCAACACCTTGCCGCTGCGGGTACGGCTGGCCGGATTAACGGTGCGCGAGGCGATCAAGGAGACGCAGCAGCAACTGAGCGCCTTGCTCGCCCATGAACAAGCCTCGCTGGCGTTGGCCCAGCGTTGCAGCGGCGTCACACCGCTGTTCAACAGCCTGCTGAATTACCGGCATGCCTCGGCCGAGGCGTTGCAGGCGCTGCAGCCCGGCATCGAATTGCTCAGCAGTGAAGACATCCTCAGCTACCCGCTGATGCTGTCGGTGGACGACCTTGGCAGCGCTTTCCGGCTCAAGGCCAAAGCGCCGCGCAAGGTCGGCGCGCAACGCCTGCTGGACTACCTGGGCACGGTGTTGTCGGGCTTGGTGGAGACGCCCGAAGCGCCGCTGTTCGAGGTGCAGGTGCTGCCCGCGACCGAACTGCAACAGCAACTGGTGGATTTCAACGCCACCGAAACCGATTACCCCGAGGAGCTGACCGTTCACGCCCTGTTCGAAGCCCATGCCCGGCACACCCCCCACGCGGTGGCGGTGCAGGCCGGCGAGCACCAACTGACCTACCGTCAGCTCAACGAACGCGCCAACCGCCTGGCCTATCACCTGCGCGAGCGCGGGGTGCAGCCGGACTCGCGCGTGGCGCTGTGTGTCGAACGCGGGCTGGACCTGGTGGTGGGGTTGCTGGCCATCCTCAAGGCCGGCGGCGCCTATGTGCCGCTGGACCCGGGTTATCCCCGCGAGCGCCTCGCTTACATGTTGCAGGACAGCGCGCCGGTAGCGTTACTGGTGCACGGCGCGACCCGCGAGTTGCCGGGGGAAGTGTCGATACCGGTGATCGACTTCGACCACTGCGCCTGGCACCAGGCGCCCGAGGGTAATCCTTTGGTGCCCGGCTTGAGCGTCGGCAACCTGGCGTACGTGATGTACACCTCCGGCTCCACCGGCACGCCCAAAGGGGTGATGATCGAACACCGTGGCCTGGGCAACCTCATGCACTGGGGTTCGCAACTGTGCCCGAATGCCGAGGGTGGCGCGTTGTTGCAGCGGGCGCCGTTCAGCTTTGACGGTTCGGTGTGGGAGCTGTTCTGGCCGCTGACCAATGGCATGCGCCTGGTTCTGGCACGCCCCGATGGTCACCGCGAGCCGGCGTATCTGGCGCAGGTGATTCGTGAGCAACAGATCAGCGTGATCAAGTTTGTGCCGGCGATGTTGCAGCAATTTCTGGAGCTGGAAGAGTCTGCGCTTTGCACCAGCCTCACCGACGTTTTATGCGGTGGCGGGGAACTGACCGAGGCCTTGGCCCGTGGAGTTCAGGCACGGTTGCCCAAGGTGCGCGTGCACAACGTCTACGGACCCACCGAGGCCACGGTAGACAGCAGCGCCTGGACCCTGGAACCGGGAGCGCCGGTACCAGCGGTGCAGTTGCCGATTGGGCGGGCCATCAACAATACCCGGCTGTATGTGCTGGACGCGCACGACCGGCCGGTGCCGATGGGGTGCAGCGGGCAGTTGCACATCGGCGGCGTTGGCGTGGCCCGAGGGTATCTGGGGCTGGCGCAGATGACGGCCGAGCGGTTTATCGATAGCTCGTTTGTGGCGGGGGACCGGTTGTATCGCACCGGGGATCTGGTGCGGTATTTGCCGGGCGGGAATCTGGAATTCCTGGGGCGTAATGACTTCCAGGTGAAACTGCGCGGGGTGCGGCTGGAGCTGGGAGAAGTTGAGGCGCGGTTGGCGGCGCACCCTGCGTTGCGGGAGGTGGCGGTGTTGATTCGGGATGAGCGGCTGGTCGCGTATTTCACGGTTCGTGAGACGGTGCCGAGTCTTGAAGCATTGCGGGTTTACATGGTGGAGGGGTTGCCGGAGTACATGGTGCCTTCGGCGTTTGTGCGGATGGAGGCGTGGCCGCTTAATCCGGCGGGGAAGCTGGATCGCAAGGGGTTGCCTGAGCCTGGGGTGGAGGCTGTTTTGAGTCGCGCCTATGAGCCGCCGCAGGGGGAGGTGGAGACGGTGATTGCGGGGGTGTGGGCGCAGGTGCTGAAGCTTGACCGGGTAGGGCGCCGGGATCATTTTTTTGAGTTGGGAGGGCATTCGTTGTTGGCCGTG
Organism: Pseudomonas sp. 1912-s; assembly: GCF_029269205.1. Classification (NCBI taxonomy): domain Bacteria; kingdom Pseudomonadati; phylum Pseudomonadota; class Gammaproteobacteria; order Pseudomonadales; family Pseudomonadaceae; genus Pseudomonas; species Pseudomonas sp. 1912-s. The sequence continues at coordinate 9,090 of NZ_JARIXR010000006.1, forward strand.
GGGGTGGTGGCGCGGATGCGTAAGGCGGGGTTGGAGGTGGATGCTCGCTCGTTGTTCAGTCAGCCGACGGTGGTGGGGTTGGCGGGGGTTGTGGGGAGGCGGGTGGAGCGGGTGGAGGTGGTGCCTTCTGTGGGGATTCCGCAGTTGGGGCGGCGGCGCAGGATTTGAGCTTTTACCGTGTACATATCCGTTTCTGCGGTAACGGCCGCTATGGGTTCCGCTCTTACAGCGGGTCACTTTTGAAAAGCGCAAAAGTAACCAAAACGCTCTGCCCCGCCTGTCGGCACCTCGCCTAGGCTCGGTGTTCCCTCACTCCGGCATTGCTCCGCGGGCCGCCGCGACGGGGCGTCCCTGCGTTCGGCCTCGGGCTTATTGGGGCAGTCAGAGCCAGATCAAGATCAAAAGCAAGAGCACAGCGGCCTACAGGCCGGCTTGAGTGGTAGAAGCCACAGCAAAAGCCAGAGCGAAAGCCAAATCTGAAACTGATGCAGCTCTGCTTTTCTGTGGGAGCTGGCTTGCCTGCGATGCAGACAACTCGGTCTCTCAGGTACACCGAGGCGATGCCATCGCAGGCAAGCCAGCTCCTACAGTTGGACCGTGCCCGCTTTAGATTTTGATCTTGATGTTGCCTTTGCTTCACACCACTCAAGCCGGCCTGTAGGCCGCTGTGCTCTTGATCTGCTTTTGATCTTGATCTTAGGCGCCCCGTTAAACCACGCTGGCCGAACGCAGGCTTTGGAGCGTGGGTAACCCGGCAGGACGCCGGGTTAGCCGCGCTGGGCCAAGGATGGCCCATCGCGGCGGCCCACGCTCCAAAGCCGGAGTGAGGGCACACCGAGCCTAGGCGAGGTGCCGAGTGGTGGGGCAAGAGCCTTTTGGTTACTTTTGGGCTCCTTTCAAAAGTGACCCGCTGTAAGAGCGGAACCGATATCAGCCATCACCCAAAAAACGGATATGCACGCTCCAATAAATACGAAAGTTCCCCAACGCCATCCCCTTTGTCCCCGCTTCCCATGTCACCCCCCACCCCCCGAATCCTCTAATTTCCCAACCCTGCGGGAAGCCTCCCGGCCTTTGACCGCGCCCGCGCTTTAAACCGGGCCTCCCAGGCACTTACGCGACAGCTGAAAACGGACTTTCTCCTCAACCGTATCCGACTCAAAAAAGCAGGTTACCCCCATGCAGTTCAGCAAATTATTGGCAGCTCTTTCCACCCACCCGATCCGCCTGCAAATGGAAGACGGCGACCTGATCATCCTGGGTGACGACGACGCGCTGGATGACGCCCTATGGGACCAACTGATCGCCCACAAACCCCAACTGCTCGACCTCGTCGCTCAACACGGCGGCGACTGGCTCAGCCCGGCCTATCGCATCACCCCGGCCATGCTGCCCCTGGTCAACCTCGACCAGCCGGCCATCGACCGCATCGTCGCCGGCATCCCCGGCGGTGCGGCAAATGTGCAAGACATTTACCCCCTGGCCCCGCTCCAGGAAGGCATGCTCTATCACCACTTGTCCGCCCACCAGGGCGACCCCTACGTGCTCCACGCGCAGTTCGTGTTCGACAGCCGCGCCCGTCTTGAAGCCTTCGCCGAGGCCCTGCAATGGGTTATCGACCGCCACGATATCCTGCGCACTTCGATGGCCTGGGAGCGCCTCGACGAACCCCTCCAGGTGGTCTGGCGCAAAGCCTCGCTGGTCTGCGAAGAAGCCCATCTCGACGGCGATGCACTGACCCAACTGCAAGCCCGCTACGACGCCCGTAATTACCGCATGGACCTCGGCCAGGCGCCGCTGCTGCGCCTGGTGTTTGCCGAAGACCCGCGCAACCAGCGGGTGGTCGCGATGCTGCTGTTTCACCACACCATCCTCGACCACACCGCCCTCGACGTGGTGCGCCGCGAGATCCAGCTGCACCTCGCCGGGCAGACCGAACAGGCCGGCGCACCGGTGCCGTTTCGCAACTACATCGCCCAGGTCCGCCACGGTGTCAGTGAGCAGGCCCACGAGGCATTCTTTCGCGAGATGCTCGCCGACATCGACGCGCCCACCTTGCCGTTCGGTCTCCAGGATGTGCAGGGCGATGGCCATGGCATCGATGAAACCCGCATCGCCGTCGACAGCGATCTGAGCCGTCGCCTGCGGGCCCAGGCAAGACCGTTGGGCGTCAGCCCGGCCAGTGTGATGCACCTGGCGTTGGCCCAGGTACTGGGCAAGGTCTCCGGCCGCGAAGCCGTGGTGTTTGGCAGTGTGATGCTCGGGCGCATGGGCGCAGGCGAGGGCTCCGATCAGGCCCTGGGCATGTTCATCAACACCTTGCCTCTACGGGTCGATGTGGGTGCGCAAAGCGTGCGCGACGGGGTGCAAACCACCCACAAGCGCCTGACCGAATTGCTCAACCACGAACACGCCTCGCTGGCACTGGCCCAACGTTGCAGCGGTGTGGCCGCACCCACGCCGTTGTTCAGTGCGATCCTCAACTATCGTCACAGCGATGCCTCGGACACTCAGGCCGTGATCGACATCGCCGAAGGCATCCAGGTGCTGGGCGCCGAAGAGCGCACCAACTACCCGCTGACGGTCAACGTCGATGACCTGGGCGAGGGCTTTGCCTTCACCGTGATGGTGGACGCCTCCATCGGCGCCGCGCGTGTTGCCGATTACCTGCACACCGCCCTGGTAAACCTGGTGCTGGCTCTGGAACAGACGCCAGACGCACCGCTGCACAGCCTGAGTATCCTGCCCGCCGCCGAACGCCAACACCTGCTGCACGGCCTCAACGCCGTTACCGGGGACTACGCCGATTCAGCCCTGATCCACCAGCAAGTCGAAGCCCATGCTGCCAGCCATCCCGAAGCCGTCGCGCTGCGTTTCGAGCACGAACGCCTGAGCTACCGTGAGCTGAACGAGCGCGCCAACCAGGTCGCGCACTGCCTGCTCAAGCACGGCATTCGCCCCGACGACCGGGTGGCGATCTGTGTCGAGCGTGGCCTGGAAATGATCATCGGCCTGTTGGGTATTCTCAAGGCTGGCGCGGGCTACGTGCCGATCGATCCGGCCTACCCGCTGGACCGCATCCGCTACACCCTGCAAGACAGCGCGCCGTTGGCGGTGCTGGTGCAGGACAATACCCTCCACCTGGTGGGCGACGTCACACCGATTGATCTCAACAGCCTGCAGCACGAGCCCATCGTTAACCCCAACGTCGCGCTCAGCCCGTCGAGCCTGGCCTATGTGATCTACACCTCGGGTTCTACCGGCCTGCCCAAGGGCGTGATGATCGAACACCGCAACGTCGCGCGGCTGTTCAGCGCCACCGAGCACTGGTTCACCTTCAACGCGAATGACACCTGGGCGCTGTTTCACTCGTTTGCCTTCGACTTCTCCGTGTGGGAAATCTGGGGTGCGTTGATGCACGGCGGGCAGTTGCTGGTGGTGCCGCAACTGGTCAGCCGCTCGCCGGACGAGTGCTATGCGCTGCTGTGCGAAGCCGGAGTGAGCATCCTCAACCAGACGCCGAGTGCGTTCCGCCAGTTGATCGCGGCGCAGGGCCGCAGCCAGCAGTTGCATTCGTTGCGCCAGGTGATTTTCGGCGGTGAAGCCCTGGAGCCGGGCATTCTCAAGCCGTGGTACGCCCGGGTGACCAACGCCGGTACGCGCCTGGTCAACATGTACGGCATCACTGAAACCACCGTGCACGTGACCTACCGTGCGTTGGAGGCGGCGGACGCACAGTTGGTGGGCGTGAGTCCGATTGGCGTGCGCATTCCCGACTTGCAGTTGTATGTGCTGGACGCCCGCCGCGAGCCGGTGCCGATGGGCGTGGTGGGTGAGTTGTACGTCGGCGGTGCCGGCGTGGCGCGGGGGTATCTCAACCGCGAAGAACTGACCGCCGAGCGCTTTCTGGCGGACCCGGCGACCGGCCAGCGCCTGTACAAGACCGGTGACCTCGGCCGCCTGCTGGCCGACGGCAGTGTCGAGTACCTGGGGCGCAACGATGACCAGGTGAAGATCCGTGGTTTCCGTATCGAACTGGGGGAGATCGAAGCGCGCCTGGCCACCTGTGACGGCGTGCGCGAAGCCGTGGTGATTGCCCGCGAAGACGAGCCGGGCGACCAGCGCCTGGTGGCGTACGTGATTGCCCAACAGGGCCGCACGCCCACTGCCGCCGAACTGCGGGATCATCTGCTGCAGTCCCTGGCCGAGTACATGGTACCCAGCGCCTTCGTGCTGCTGGACACGTTCCCGCTCACCACCAACGGCAAGCTCGACCGCAAGGCCTTGCCGGCACCCGACGCCGAAGCCCTGGCCCGTCGTGGTTACGAAGCGCCACAAGGCAGCGTGGAAACCGCGATTGCCAATCTGTGGCAAGACCTGCTGAAGGTCGACCGGGTCGGGCGCCAGGACAACTTTTTCGAGCTGGGCGGCCATTCGCTGCTGGCGGTCAAATTGATCGAACGCATGCGCCAGCTGGAACTGAGCGCCGATGTGCGGGTGCTGTTCGGCCAGCCAACGTTGGCTGCGCTGGCCGCTGCGGTAGGCGGGCAACATGAAGTGCAGGTGCCTGCCAACCTGATCAGTGAAGCGACCCAGCGCATCACCCCGGACATGCTGCCGCTGGTGGACCTGGACCAACCGGCCATCGACCATATCGTCGCCAGTGTCCCGGGCGGTATCGGCAATGTGCAGGACATCTACGGTCTGGCCCCGTTGCAGGCCGGCATTTTGTATCACCACCTGGCGACCACCGAGGGCGATCCCTACGTATTGCAGGTGCAGTTCAGCTTCAACGGTCAGGAGCCGGTCGAGGCGTTTATCCGTGCGCTGCAAAGCGTGATCGAACGCAACGACATCCTGCGCACCGGCATTGTCTGGGAAGGCCTGGACGAGCCGGTGCAGGTGGTGTTGCGCCAGGCGCTGCTGGTGGTGGAGCAGATTGAGGTCGACCCTTCCAGCGACGTGCTCGCGCAACTGCAACAGCGCTTCGACCCACGCCACTACCGCCTTGACCTGTCCCGCGCCTCGCTGATGCGCTTTGCCTACGCCGAGGATCAGGGCCGCCATGTCGGCATCCTGCTGCTGCACCACATCTTGCTGGACCACACCGCGCTGCACGTGCTGGTGGAAGAAATGAGCGCGAGCCTTGCCGGCCACACCGAGCAACTGCCGGACGCCGTGCAGTACCGCAACTACGTGGCCCAGGCACGCCTCGGTGTGAGCGCCGCGCAGCATGAGGCGTTCTTCAGCGAGATGCTCGGCGATATCGACGAGCCGACCCTGGCCTTCGGCTTGCAGGACGTGAACCGTGACGGCAGCGGTGTGCGGGAAGCGCACGTGCCGCTGGATCCGGCCCTCAGCCTGGGCCTGCGCGAGCAAGCGCGGCAGTTGGGTGTGAGCGCCGCGAGCCTGGTGCACCTGGCGTGGGCGCACGTGCTCGGCCAGGTGTCGGGCCAGGACGATGTGGTCTTCGGCACCGTGCTGCTGGGCCGCATGCAAGGCGGCGAGGGCGCCGACCGGGCGCTGGGGATGTTCATCAACACCCTGCCGCTGCGGGTCAGCGTCGGCCCGGTGGGTGTGCAGGCCGGCGTACGTGCCACCCATGCGCGGCTGGCGCAGTTGCTGGGGCACGAACATGCGTCCCTGTCCCTGGCCCAGCGTTGCAGTGGCGTGTCCGGTGCGTTGCCGCTGTTCAGCACCTTGCTCAATTACCGCCACAGCGCGCCGGGTGAAGCGCCGGGCGCCAGCCCGTTCGCCGACGCCGGGATCGAAATCCTCAGCTCCGAGGAGCGCAGCAACTACCCGCTGGTGCTCAACGTGGATGACCTGGGCACAGGCTTCGCCCTGACCGTACAAGGCGTGGCCGAGGTGGATGTGCAACGCGTCGGCGACTACATGCTCAGTGCCTTGCGCAACCTGGTGACGGCGCTGCAACAGGCGCCGACCACGCCGCTGCATCACGTGTCGATCCTGCCCGCCGCCGAGCGGCATCAAGTGCTGGTGGACTTCAACGCCACTGCCCGTGCCTACCCGGCTGCGCACACCGTGCACGGGATCTTCGAAGCCCAGGCCCTGACCAGTCCGGACGCGCTGGCGGTGGTGCACGGCCACGTGTCACTGACCTACCGCGAACTCAACCTGCGGGCCAATCGCCTGGCCCACTACCTGATCGATCAGGACGTAAAACCCGGCGACAGCGTGGTCATTGCGTTGCCGCGCTCCATGGATTTGCTGGTCAGCCAGTTGGCGGCCCTCAAGTGTGCGGCGGTCTACGTGCCGCTGGACGTCAATGCGCCGGACGAGCGCCAGGCTTTCATGGTGCAGGACAGCCATGCCAGGTACGTGCTGAATGACCTCGCCGCGCTGAACCTCGACACGCAGCCGACGCACAACCCGAACCTTGCCCAGTCTGCCGAAAGCGTCGCGTACATCATGTACACCTCCGGTTCTACCGGCGCGCCCAAGGGCGTGCAGGTGCCGCACCGCGCCGTGACCCGGTTGGTGATCAACAACGGCTACGCCGACTTCAATCACCGTGACCGGGTGGCCTTTGCCTCGAACCCGGCGTTCGATGCAAGCACCCTCGATGTGTGGGCGCCGCTGCTCAATGGTGGCTGCGTGGTGGTGGTCGAGCACGCCACGCTGCTGTCCCAGGCCGCGTTCGCCGCGTTGCTGCAGGAGCAATCCGTCAGCGTGTTGTGGATGACCGCCGGGCTGTTCCATCAGTACGCCGACGGCTTGATGCCGATGTTCCGCCAGTTGCGCTACCTGATCGTCGGCGGCGATGTGCTCGACCCGCAGGTGATCGGCCGGGTGCTTGAGCATGGCGCGCCGCAGCACCTGTTGAATGGTTACGGCCCCACCGAAGCCACGACGTTTTCCACCACGTACGAGATCAAGGCGCTGGGCAAGGGCGGCATTCCCATTGGTCGCCCCATTGGCAACAGCCGCGCCTACGTGCTGGACGCGCGGCAGCAGCCGGTGCCGTTGGGTGTGGTCGGCGAGCTGTACATCGGCGGGGCGGGCGTGGCCAAGGGGTACCTGAATCAGCCGCAACTGACCGGCGAGAAATTTATCGTCGACCCTTTCGGCGATGGCCTGCTGTACCGCACCGGCGACCTGGCCAGTTGGCAGGCGGACGGCACCTTGCTGTACCAGGGCCGCAATGACCATCAACTGAAAATCCGTGGTTTCCGGATCGAGCCCGGTGAGATCGAAAGCAGCCTGGCGGGCTTTCCCGGCGTGAAAGACACCGTGGTGCTGGCCCGTGAAGACGAGCCTGGCGACAAACGCCTGGTGGCTTACTACACCGCCCAGGCGCCGTTGGGCATTGATGCGTTGCGCGCACACCTGCAAAGCCGACTGCCGGATTACATGGTGCCGTCGGCCTATGTCTGGCTGGAGCTGTTGCCGCTGACGGCGAATGGCAAGCTGGACCGCAAGGGCTTGCCGGCGCCGGATCAGGCGTCGCTGCTCAGCCGTGGTTTCGAAGCACCCGAGGGCGAGGTGGAAACCCTGCTGGCGCAAATCTGGCAGGACGTACTGAAGGTTGAGCGCGTCGGGCGCTTTGATCACTTCTTTGAACTCGGCGGCCATTCCTTGCTGGCGGTGAGCCTGATCGAGCGTATGCGCCAGGCCGGCCTGAGCGCGGATGTACGGGTGTTGTTCAACCAGCCAAGCCTGGCGGCCCTGGCCGCGGCGGTGGGCAGTGGACGGGAAATTGCGGTGCCGGCCAATGGGATTGCGCCGGACTGCCAGCGCATCACGCCGTCGATGCTGACCCTGGTCACGCTCGACCAGCCGGCCATTGAGCGCATTGTGGCCACGGTGCCCGGCGGCGCGGCCAATGTGCAGGACATCTACCCGCTGGCACCGTTGCAGGAAGGCATTCTTTACCACCACATCAGCGCCGAACAGGGCGACCCTTATTTGCTGCAATCGCGCATGGCGTTTGACAGCGTCGAGCGTTTGCAGGCCTTTATGGGCGCGCTGCAAAAGGTCGTGGCGCGCCACGATATCCTGCGCACCGCCGTGGTGTGGGAAGGCCTGGACAGCCCGGTGCAAGTGGTCTGGCGCCATGCCGAGCTGGTGGTGCAGAACGTTGCGCTGGACCCGGCCGACGGCGACGTGATCGAACAACTGCATGCGCGCTTCGATGCCCGCCACTATCGCCTGGACCTCACCCAGGCGCCGCTGCTGCGCATGGTCTATGCGCAGGACCCGGCCAACCAACGCGTCGCAGCCATCCTGCTGTTCCATCACCTGGCGCTGGACCACACCGCCATGGAAGTGGTCGGCCAGGAAATGCGTGCGTTCCTGTTCAATCAGGCCGATGCATTGCCGGTTGCGGCACCGTTTCGTACCTACGTGGCTCAGGCCCGTCTGGGTATCAGCGCTCAGGAGCACGAACAATTCTTCCGGGAAATGCTCGCCGACATCGACGCGCCCACGCTGCCCTTTGGCGTGCAGGATGTGCAGGGCGATGGCCGGGACATTGAAGAGGCCGAACGGCCGGTGGACGCGGCATTGGCGCTGCGGGTTCGCGAGCAGGCCCGGCAACTGGGGGTCAGCGCTGCGAGCGTGATGCACCTGGCGTGGGCCCAGGTGCTCGGGCGGGTGTCGGGCCGTCAGGACGTGGTGTTTGGCACCGTCTTGATGGGCCGCATGCAAGCGGGCGAGGGCGCCGACCGGGCGTTGGGCATGTTCATCAACACCTTGCCGTTGCGGGTGGAAGTGGGTGCCAGTGCCGTACGCGTCGGGGTCAAGGCGACCCATGCCCGGCTCAGCGCACTGCTCGGCCATGAACATGCATCCCTGGCGCTGGCCCAACGTTGCAGCGGTGTGCCCGCCTCGATGCCGTTGTTCAGCGCCTTGCTCAACTACCGCCACAGCACCCCGGGTGAAATGGCCCGCGACGGCCAGGGTATCTGGGAAGGCGTGCAGTTGCTCGGCGGCGAAGAGCGCAGCAACTACCCGCTGACCTTGAGCGTGGACGACCTGGGCGCGGGCTTCGGCCTGACGGTGCTGGCCCTGGAGTCCATCGGTGCGCAGCGCTTGTGCGACTACATGCACAGCGCACTGGAGCAACTGGTGGCCGCCCTTGAGCAAACCCCGGAAATGCCGCTGAATCAGCTGTCGGTCCTGCCGGCCGCCGAACGCGAAATGCTGCTTCGCACCTTCAACGCCAGCGTGCGCAACTACCCGCAAGGGCAGACCCTGCACGGCGCCTTCGAAGCCCAGGCCGAACGCCGGCCGCACGCGATTGCGCTGATCCAGGACGGCCAGCCACTGACCTATCAGGCCCTCGACCAACGCGCCAACCAACTGGCCCATCATCTGCTGGGACTGGGTGTGCAGCCCGACGATCGCGTGGCGATCTGCTGCCGACGTGGCCCGCAGATGCTGGTGGGCCTGCTGGCGATCCTCAAGGCGGGCGCCGCCTACGTACCGGTCGACCCGGCTTACCCGGCCGAGCGCATCGCTTACCTGCTGCAAGACAGTGCCCCGGTCGCGGTACTGGCCGAGGAGAGCACCCGTGGCGTGCTCGGTGATGTCGCCATCGTCGACCTGCACGGCACTTACGCCAACGCGACCCGTCCCCACGTCGCCGGCCTGACCCCGGCGAATCTCGCCTACGTGATCTACACCTCCGGCTCCACCGGCCAGCCCAAAGGGGTGATGGTGGAGCATCGCACCGTGGAAAACCTGGTGCATTGGCACTGCGAAGCCTTTGACCTGCATGCCCACAGCCACACCAGCAGCGTGGCCGGGTTCGGTTTTGACGCGATGGCCTGGGAAGTCTGGCCGGCGTTGTGCATCGGCGCGACCCTGCACCTGCCCCCCGCCCATGTGGGCAATGAAAACATCGACGAACTGCTGGCCTGGTGGCTGGCGCAGCCGCTGGACGTGAGCTTCCTGCCCACGCCGGTGGCCGAGTACGCCTTCAGTCAGAACCTGGAGCACCCAAGCCTGCGCACCCTGTTGATCGGCGGTGATCGCTTGCGCCAGTTCAGTGTCGAGCGACGTTTTGCGGTGATCAACAACTACGGCCCCACCGAAGCCACGGTGGTCGCCACCTCTGGCCGCGTGCACGCCGGCCAGGCGCTGCACATCGGCAAGCCGATGGCCAATGCCACGGTGTACCTGCTCGATGAGCAACAGCGCCCGGTGCCGGTGGGCGTGGCCGGCGAGCTGTTTGTGGGCGGCAGCGGCGTGGCCCGCGGGTACTTGAACCGCCCGGAGATGACCGCCGAGCGCTTCCTCGACGACCCGTTCAACCCGGGCCGTATGTACCGCACCGGTGACCTGGCGCGCTGGCTGCCGGACGGCAACATCGAGTACCTGGGCCGCAACGATGACCAGGTAAAAGTCCGTGGTGTGCGCATCGAACTGGGAGAAATCGAAACCCGCCTGGCCGCCGTCGATGGCGTCAAGGACGCCGTGGTGCTGGTGCGTGACGGCCGGTTGGTGGCCTGGTTCACCGAACACACTCCGTTGGATATCGAAACCCTGCGCGCCGAGCTACATATCCAGTTGCCCGAGGCGATGGTGCCGGTGGCCTACGTAAAACTCGACAGCTGGCCGCTGACCGCCAACGGCAAGCTCGACCGCAAGGCCCTGCCGGCGCCGGATCAGGCCGCCATGCTCAGCCGGGACTACGAGGCACCGAGCGGCGAAGTCGAAACCACTTTGGCGCGGATCTGGGCCGAGGTGTTGCAGGTGGAGCAGGTCGGGCGCCATGACCATTTCTTTGAACTGGGCGGCCATTCGTTGCTGGCGGTGAGTTTGATCGAGCGCATGCGCCAGGTCGGGCTGAGCGCCGATGTGCGGGTGCTGTTCAGCCAGCCGACACTGGCCGCCCTGGCAGCCGCCGTGGGCAGTGGTCGGGAAGTGGTGGTGCCGGTGAATTCGATCCCGGCCGATTGCCAACGCATCACGCCGTCGATGCTGTCGCTGGTGGCGCTTGATCAGCCAACCATCGACCAGATCGTCGCCAGCGTGCCGGGTGGTGCGGCCAATGTGCAGGACATCTATCCGCTGGCGCCGTTGCAGGAAGGGATTTTCTATCACCACATCAGTGCTCAGCAGGGCGATCCGTACCTGCTGCAATCGCACCTGGCGTTTGACAGTGTCGAGCGTTTGCAGGCGTTTGCCCGGGCGTTGCAGTCGGTGATCAACCGCCACGATATCTTGCGTACCGGCGTGGTCTGGGAAGGTTTGCAACAGCCGCTGCAAGTGGTGTGGCGTGAGGCCAGGCTGTCGGTGCAGGCGGTACAGGTGGGCGCCGGTGATGTGCTCGCGCAGTTGCATCGCCAGTTTGATCCTCGCCACTACCGTGTACCGATGTCCGAGGCGCCGCTGGTTCGCCTGGTATACGCCGAAGACCCGCTGCAACAGCGGGTGGTGGCTATCTTGCTGTTCCACCATATCGCCCTCGACCACACGGCGCTGGACGGCGTGCGCCACGAGATGCAAGCCAGCCTGCTGGGCCTGCCCGGCATCACGGATGTGGCCACGCCGTACCGCAATTACGTGGCCCAGGCGCGCCTGGGTGTGAGTGAGCAGGAGCACGAAGCGTTCTTCCGCGAGATGCTGGGTGACATCCATGAGCCGACGCTGCCTTTCGGCCTTCAGGATGTGCAGGGCGATGGCAGTGCCATCGAGGAAGCCCGTGAAGGGTTATCGCCAGACTTGACCCGGCGTCTGCGGGCTCAGGCGCGGTTGCTCGGCGTCAGCACGGCCAGCCTGTTCCACCTGGCCTGGGCGCAGGTCCTGGCCTGCACGTCGAGCCAGGCCAGCGTGGTGTTTGGCACGGTGCTGCTGGGCCGGATGCAGGGCGGCAAAGGCAGCGACCGGGCGCTGGGGATGTTCATCAATACCTTGCCATTGCGGGTGGACGTCGGCGGCATCGGCGCGCGTGCGGCGGTAAAGGCCACCCATGGCCGACTGACCACGTTGCTGGGGCACGAGCATGCGTCCCTGGCACTGGCCCAGCGTTGCAGCGGTGTGGCGGCGCCATTGCCGTTGTTCAGCGCCATGCTCAACTATCGCCATAGCGACAGCCAGCAAGCCCCGGTATCGCCGGCCTGGCAGGGCATCGAAACCCTGGCCAGCGAGGAACGCACCAACTACCCGCTGACCCTGAACGTGGATGATCAGGGCGACGGTTTCCGGTTGACCGCGATGACTCCCGCGCAGATCGGCGCGCAGCGGATCTGCGGTTACATGCAGGCGGCGTTGCACGGCTTGGTCGAAGCGCTGGAGCGCGCCCCGCAACGGCCGCTGGATCAGCTGTCGATCCTGGGCCCGCAGGAGCGCGAGCAACTGCTGTCCGGGTTCAATGCGACCGAGGTTGCCTACAACCTCGATCAAACCCTTCACGGCCTGTTTGAAGCCCAGGTTGAACGCACGCCCGATGCACTGGCGGTGAAGGCGGGTGACCAACACCTGAGCTATCGCGAGCTGAACGAGCGGGCCAATCAGTTGGCCCATCATCTGCGTGATCAAGGCGTGCAGCCCGATTCGCGGGTGGCGATTTGCGTCGAGCGTGGCCTGGAGATGGTCGTCGGCCTGTTCGCCATTCTCAAGGCGGGCGGCGGTTATGTGCCGCTGGACCCGGCGTACCCGCTGGAGCGAATCGCCTACATGCTGCAAGACAGCGCCCCGGCGGCGGTGCTGGTGCAGGGTGACACCCGCTCGTTGTTGGGTGAGGTGACGGTGCCCGTGGTGGACCTGGGCCGGAACACCTGGCAGCACCAGCCTGCTTCCAACCCACAGGTTCCAGGGTTGACCGCGCAGCATCAGGCCTACGTGATCTACACCTCCGGCTCCACCGGCCAGCCCAAGGGCGTGATCAACGAGCACGCGGGGGTGGTCAACCGCCTGCTGTGGATGCAGGACGCCTACGGCCTGACCGCCCGCGACGCGGTCTTGCAGAAAACCCCGTTCAGTTTCGACGTGTCGGTGTGGGAGTTCTTCTGGCCCTTGTTCACCGGCGCGCGGTTGGTGATGGCGCGTCCCGGCGGGCACAAGGATCCGGCGTACCTGTGCGAAGTCATCGAGGCAGAACAGATCACCACCTTGCACTTCGTGCCGTCGATGCTCGATGTGTTCCTGGCCCATGGCGATGTCTCCCAGGGCGCGGGGCTGCTGCGGGTGATGTGCAGCGGTGAAGCCTTGCCGGGCAGCCTGGTGCGCCGCTTCAAGCAGCAGCTGCCAGGGATCGGTTTGTACAACCTCTATGGCCCGACGGAGGCGGCGGTGGACGTGACGGCGTGGAACTGCGCCAGGCCCGTGGTGCCCGACAACACCCCCATCGGCAAGCCGATTGCCAACACCCGCATGTACCTGCTGGACGCCCGCTTGCAGCCGGTGCCATTGGGGGTGGTGGGCGAGCTGTTCATCGGCGGCGTCCAGGTCGCCCGCGGCTACCTGCACCGCCCGGAGCTCACGGCTGAACGCTTCCTCAAGGACCCGTTCAGCGCCGGCCGCCTGTACCGCACCGGTGACATCGGGCGCTACCTGCCGGACGGCAATATCGAGTACCTGGGCCGCAACGACGACCAGGTGAAAATCCGTGGCCTGCGCATCGAACTGGGGGAAATCCAGGCACGCCTGACCGAATACCCGCAGGTCAACGAAGCGGCGGTATTGGCCCGGGACGAACGGCTGGTGGCGTATTACACCGGGGTGCAGGCCGATATCGAACACCTGCGGGCGCACCTGCTGGCGCGCTTGCCGGATTACATGGTGCCGGCGGTGTTTGTGCATCTGGAGGCCTTGCCCCTGAGCCCCAATGGCAAGCTCGACCGCAAGGCGCTGCCGGCGCCGGGTGTGGAGTCGCTGATCGTGCGTGAGTACGAGGCGCCGGTGGGCGACACCGAAATCTTGCTGGCGCGGCTGTGGGCCGAGCTGCTGAAGGTGGAACGGGTAGGGCGCTTTGACAACTTTTTTGAACTGGGCGGGCACTCGTTGCTGGCCGTCAGTTTGATTGGACGCTTGCGTCAGGAAGGCATGGAAGCCGATGTGCGGGGCCTGTTTGAACAGCCAACCCTGGCCGGCTACGCCGCAATTACCGAACGAATGGAGATCGTCCTGTGAGCATCATCGAACTGTTGGCGACACTCAAGGCCAAGGACGTGCAACTGGCGCTCAAGGGCGACCAGCTGTCGGTGCAGGGCAACAAACAGGCCCTGAGCGACCCGGCCCTGGTGGCCTCGCTGCGTGAACACAAGCCCGCGCTGATCGAGCTTATCCAGGCCGGCGAATACTCGGCCACCAAGGCCGGTGAAGTGGAGGTGCCGGCCAATGGCATTCCCGTGGGCGCCCAGCGAATTACCCCCGCGATGCTGACGCTGTCGAGCCTGAGCCAGGCCTCGATCGACCGGATCATCGAGACCGTCGACGGTGGCGTCGCCAACGTGCAAGACATCTACCCGCTGGCGCCGCTGCAGGAAGGCATTCTTTATCACCATGTGAGTGCCGGGCACGGCGACCCGTACATCATGCAGTCGCAGTTCGCCTTCGACAGCCTTGAGCGTTTCAAGGGGTTTGCCCAGGCGTTGCAGGGCGTGATGGACCGCCACGATATCCTGCGCACCGCCGTGATCTGGGAAGGTCTGGAGGAACCCTCGCAAGTGGTGTGGCGTACGGCCCGATTGCCCGTGCAGGTGATAGAGCTGAACCCTGCCGACGGTGATATCGCGGCCCAGTTGCATGCACTGTTTGATGGCCGGCATTACCGCCTGGACGTTACCCGTGCACCGCTGGTGCGGCTGGTCGGTGCGTGGGACGCAGCCCGCCAGCGCATGGTCGCCTTGCTGTTGTTCCACCACATGGCCCTGGACCATAGCGCGCTGGACGTGGTGCGTCACGAAATGCAGGCGTACTTGCAGGGCCGCGAGGATCAGTTGGGCCACGCGGTGCCGTTTCGCAACTACGTGGCCCAGGCGCGCCTGGGGATCACTGAACAGCAGCATGAAGCGTTCTTTCGCGAGATGCTCGGCGACATCACCGAGCCGACCCTGCCGTTTGGCTTGCAGGATGTGCAGGGCGACGGCCAGGATATTGCCGAAGTCGACTGGCCGTTGCCGCCGGTGCTCAACCAGCAACTGCGGGCCCAGGCGCGCCAGTTGGGGGTCAGCGCCGCCAGCCTGTTCCATGTGGGCTGGGCACAGGTGTTGAGCGCCTTGGCAGGCAAGGCGCAGGTGGTGTTCGGTACGGTGCTGATGGGCCGTATGCAGGGCGGTCATGCCACGGACCGGGCCCTGGGGATTTTTATCAATACCTTGCCGTTCCGGGTGGATGTCGGCACCGAGGATGTGCGCGCCGGGGTCAAGGCCACCCACGCCCGGCTGACCACTTTGCTGCGTCATGAGCATGCCGCCCTGGCCCTGGCCCAGCGTTGCAGTGGCGTGGCCGCGCCGACGCCGCTGTTCAGTGCGTTGCTCAACTACCGCCACAGCGGCGCGGGCACCAGCACTGAAGCGCAGCCAGCGTGGCAAGGCATCGAGATTTTAAGCTCCGAGGAGCGCACCAACTATCCGTTGACCCTGAGTGTGGATGATGTGGGGGACGGTTTTATCCTGCGCTTGCTGGCGAGCACCCAGGTTGATCCGCAGCGGGTGTGCGGTTATCTGCAAACCGCTTTGGAAAACCTGGTGCAGGCGCTGGAACAGGCGCCCGCCACCCCTCTGAACCGCCTGTCGGTGTTACCCGAGTCCGAGCGGCGGCACTTGCTGGAGCAGCTCAACGCCACAGCCGTCGACTTTCCTCAGGGCACCACCCTGCACGGGCGCATCGAAGCGCAAACCCTGCGGACCCCGGACGCGGTGGCTGCGGTGTATGAAGGCCGCCAGCTGACCTACGCCGAACTGAATCAACAAGCCAACCTGCTGGCCCATCATCTGCTGGCACTGGGGGTGAAACCCGACGACCGCGTGGCCATCGTGGCCCGGCGCGGGCTGGACACCCTGGCCGGGTTGCTGGCGATCCTCAAGTCCGGCGCCTGCTACGTGCCGGTGGATCCATCGCATCCGGCCGAGCGCCTGAGCTACCTGCTTAACGACAGCGCGCCGGTCGCGGTGCTGACCCAGCAGGCACTGCTGGAACGCCTGCCCGCGCTCGACGTGCCGGTGATCAACCTGGACCGCTTCACCTGGCATCACCATTCGGCCAGCAACCCGCACGTTGCGGTCACGCCGTCCAGCCTGGCCTACGTGATCTACACCTCCGGCTCCACCGGCCTGCCCAAGGGCGTGATGGTGGAGCACCACACGGTGGCCAACCTGGTGGACTGGCATTGCAGCGCGTTTGACCTGTGTGCAGGCCGGCATACCGCCAGCGTCGCCGGGTTCGGTTTTGACGCGATGGCCTGGGAAGTCTGGCCGGCCTTGTGTGTGGGCGCGACCTTGCACCTGCCGCCGGCCCACGACGGCGCCGAAGACATCGACGCGCTGCTGGACTGGTGGCGCGCGCAACCGCTGGACGTGTGCTTCCTGCCCACACCGGTGGCCGAATACGCGTTCAGCCAGAACATCGAACACCCGACCCTGCGCACCTTGCTGATTGGTGGCGACCGCCTGCGCCAGTTCACCCGGGCCCAGCGTTTCGAGGTGATCAACAACTACGGCCCCACCGAAGCCACGGTGGTTGCCACCTCCGGCCGGATCGAGCCCGGGCAGCCGTTGCACATCGGCAAACCCGTCGCCAATGCCACGGTTTACCTGCTGGACGAACAGCAGCGCCCGGTGCCGCTGGGGGTGGCCGGTGAGCTGTATGTGGGCGGCAAGGGCGTGGCGCGGGGTTACCTCAACCGCCCTGAGATGACTGCCGAACGCTTTCTGGATGACCCGTTCAGCCCGGGCCGCCTGTACCGCACCGGCGACCTTGCGCGCTGGTTGCCGGACGGCAATATCGAGTACCTGGGCCGCAACGACGACCAGGTGAAAATCCGTGGTGTGCGCATCGAGCTGGGGGAGATCGAAACCCGCCTCAACCAGTTGCCCGGTCTCCAGGAAGTGGTGGTACTGGCCCGTGAAGACCAACCCGGCCAGCCACGGCTGGTGGCTTACTTCACCGAAAATCCGCAGTTCGAGGCCCTTGAGGTGGGCGAGATTCGTGCCCATCTGGTGGCGCACTTGCCGGATTACATGGTCCCGGTGGCCTACGTAAAACTCGACGCATTGCCCCTGACCGCCAACGGCAAGCTGGACCGCAAGGCCTTGCCAAAACCGGACCTGGCTGCCGTCTTCACCCGCGAATACGAGGCGCCCCACGGCGACATCGAAACCGTCCTCGCGCAGATCTGGGCCGAGGTGCTGCAGGTGCAGCGCGTCGGGCGCCAGGATCATTTCTTCGAACTGGGCGGCCATTCGTTGTTGGCCATGCGCATGGTGTCCCAGGTGCGTCAGCAACTGGGAGTCGACCTGGCGCTGGGCGAGTTGTTCGCCAATCCCGAGCTGGCAGCGGTCGCGCAGGTCTTGGCCCAGTCCGGGCGCAGCACTTTGCCGGATATCCTGCCGGCACCTCGCGACACGGTCCTGCCGTTGTCGTTTGCCCAGCAACGCCTGTGGTTTCTGGCGCTGATGGAAGGGGCCAACACCGCCTACAACATCCCCATTGGCCTGCGCCTGCGCGGGCAGTTGCATGTCGAGGCGCTGCAACGGGCTTTGGCGCGGATCGTCGCGCGGCATGAGACCTTGCGCAGCCGTTTCGCCCAGCAGGACGATGACGCCCAGGTGCTGATCGTGCCGCCTGAAGAGGTGATGCCCCTGCAAGTGCAGGACCTGCGTCGTCACCCCGAAGCGCAACAAGTGCTGGACGCGTTGATCCAGGGCGAAGCCTCGGCACCGTTCGACCTGCAACGCGGCCCGCTGCTGCGTGGGCGCCTGGTGATCATGGCGGACGATCATCACGTGTTGCTGCTGACAATCCACCATATCGTGTCCGATGGCTGGTCCATGGGCGTACTGACGCGCGAGCTGATGGCGTTGTATCAGGCCTTCAGTCGCGGTGAAGCCGACCCGTTGCCGCCGTTGCCGATCCAGTACAGCGACTTCGCCGTATGGCAGCGCCTGTGGCTCAGCGGCGAAGTGCTGCACCGCCAAAGCAGCTACTGGCAACAGACCCTGGCCGGTGCGCCGGCCTTGTTGATGTTGCCCACCGACCGTCCGCGTCCGGCCCAGCAGGATTACGCCGGCAGCACTGTCGAGGTGCGCCTGGATGAACGCCTGACCGCCGGGCTCAAGGCCCTGAGTCAGCGCCATGGCACCACGCTGTACAGGGTGATGATGACCGCGTGGGCCTCGTTGCTGGCGCGGCTCGCCGGGCAGCAGGAAGTGGTGATCGGCTCGCCGGTCGCCAACCGCCAGCGGGCCGAGGTGGAAGGTTTGATCGGGCTGTTCGTCAACACCCTGGCCGTGCGTATTGATACCTCGGGCGAGCTGAGTGCCGAGGCGCTGCTGGCGCGGGTCAAGGCGCTGACCCTGGACGCCCAGGCCCATCAGGACTTGCCGTTTGAACAGGTGGTGGAAATCACCCGGCCGCTGCGCAGCCTGGCCCATAGCCCGCTGTTCCAGACGATGTTGACCTGGCAGGACAGCGACGCGCCGGTACTGGCCCTCGGCGATTTGAGTCTTGAAGGGATCGTGGAGGACAGCCACTTTGCCAAGTTCGACCTGTCCCTGAACCTCGGCGAGGCCCGGGGCGAAATCCGCGGCACGCTGGAGTACGCGATCGCGTTGTTTGATGAGTCGACGATGCAGCGTTATGTCGGCTACTTCACCCGTGTGCTGCAGGCGATGGTCGATAACGATCAGGCGGTGCTGGAGCACGCGGATTTGCTGGAGGATCAGGAGCGCGAGCACCTGTTGTTCGACTTCAACGACACCGCCGTGAATTACAACCTCGACCAGACCCTGCACGGTATGTTCGAAGCCCAGGTGGAGCGCACGCCCGATGCGCTGGCGGTGAAGGCGGGCACCCGCTGCCTGAGCTATCGCGAGCTGAATCAGCGCGCCAATCAGCTGGCCCATCACCTGCGCGAGCTGGGCGTACAGCCGGATTCGCGGGTGGCGATCTGCGTCGAACGCGGCCTGGAGATGGTCATCGGGCTGTTCGCGATTCTCAAGGCGGGCGGTGGTTATGTGCCGCTGGACCCGGCGTACCCGCTGGAACGTATCGCCTACATGCTCAAGGACAGCGCCCCGGCCGCCGTGCTGGTGCAGGGCAACACCCGTTCGCTGCTGGGTGAGGTGACGGTGCCCGTGGTGGACCTGGACCGGACCACCTGGCAGCAACAGCCGGTGACCAACCCGCAGGTCGACGGATTGACCGCGCAGCATCAGGCTTACGTGATCTACACCTCCGGCTCCACGGGCCTGCCCAAGGGCGTGATCAACGAGCATGGCGGGGTGGTCAACCGTTTGCTGTGGATGCAGGACGAGTACGGGCTCACCGCGCAGGACGCGGTGTTGCAGAAAACCCCGTTCAGCTTTGACGTGTCGGTGTGGGAATTCTTCTGGCCGCTGTTCACCGGCGCCCGATTGGTGATGGCGCGCCCTGGCGGGCATAAAGACCCGGCTTACCTGTGTGAGGTGATCGAGGCGGAGCAGATCACCACGCTGCACTTTGTGCCGTCGATGCTCGACGTGTTCCTGGCCCACGGTGATGTCAGCCAGAGTGCCGGGCTGGTGCGGGTGATGTGCAGCGGTGAAGCCTTGCCCGGCAGCCTGGTGCGCCGCTTTAAACAGCAGTTGCCCGGCATCGGTTTGTACAACCTCTACGGCCCGACTGAAGCGGCAGTGGACGTGACGGCGTGGGACTGCACCGGGCCCGTTACACCGGACAACACCCCCATCGGCAAACCGATTGCCAACACCCGCATGTACCTGCTGGACGGGCAGATGCAGCCGGTGCCATTGGGCGTGGTGGGCGAGTTGTTTATCGGCGGTGTGCAAGTGGCGCGGGGTTACCTGCACCGTCCCGAACTCACCGCCGAACGCTTCCTCAAAGACCCGTTCAGTGCCGGCCGGATGTACCGCACTGGCGACGTCGGGCGCTATTTGCCCGACGGCGCCATCGAGTACCTGGGCCGCAATGATGACCAGGTAAAAATCCGTGGCTTGCGCATCGAACTGGGCGAGATCCAGGCGCGACTGCTGCAATACCCGCAACTCCACGAAGCCGCGGTGGTGGCCCGGGATTCACGCCTGGTGGCGTACTACACCGGCGTGCAGGCCGACATCGACGCCCTGCGCAGCCACCTGCTGGAACACCTGCCGGACTACATGGTGCCGGCGACCTTCATGCACCTGGATGCCTTGCCGCTGAGCCCCAATGGCAAGCTCGACCGCAAGGCACTGCCGGCGCCGGGCCTGGAGTCGGTGATCGCCCGGGAGTACGTGGCGCCGGTGGGCGAGACCGAAATCACCCTGGCCGGCCTGTGGGCGGACTTGCTCAAGGTGGAGCGGGTGGGCCGTCACGATAACTTCTTCGAACTCGGCGGCCACTCGCTGCTGGCCGCCAGCCTGATCGGCCGCATGCGCCGGGCCGGGCTGTCGGCGGATGTGAAGGTGTTGTTTGGTCAGCCTACGCTGGCGGCGTTGGCCGCTGCGGTGGGCGGTGGCCGTGAAGTGGCGGTGCCAGCCAATGGCATTACGGCGGATTGCACGCGGATCACCCCGCAGATGCTGACGCTGGTGAGCCTGGAACAACCCGCCATCGACCGCCTGGTGGCGAGCATTCCCGGCGGCGCGGCCAACGTACAGGACATCTACCCGCTTGCGCCGTTGCAGGCCGGGATCCTGTACCACCACCGCGCAGTGCAGCAGGGCGATGCGTACCTGTTGCAGGCGCAGTTCGCCTTTGCCAGCGTCGAGCGCCTTGAAGCGTTTGCCCAGGCGTTGCAGGCGGTGATCCAGCGCCAGGACATCTTGCGCTCGTCGATGCACTGGGACGGGCTGGAAGAACCGGTGCAAGTGGTATGGCGCCAGGCGTCGTTGCAGGTCGAGGCGATTGACGCGGCGGGCGATGTGCTGGGGCATTTGCAGGAGCGCTTCGCTCAGCATCGGCTGGACCTGGCCCAGGCACCGTTGATACGCCTGGTGTACGCCGAGGACCCGGCCAACCAACGGGTGGTCGCGTTGTTGCTGTTCCATCATGTGGTGATGGACCACGTTGCCCTGGAAGTGCTGCAGCACGAAATGCAAGCCTGCTTGCTGGGCCGGTGCGAGCAGCTGGGGGCGGCGGTGCCGTATCGCAACTATGTGGCGCAGACGCGACTGGGCATGCGTGAGGAAGAGCACGAAGCGTTCTTCCGCGAAATGCTCGGTGATATTGATGAACCGACCTTGCCACTCAACGCCGCGGATGAACCGAAGCATGCACGCCTGAGCGTCGACTCGCTGTTGAGCCAGCGCCTGCGTACTTTGGTGCGTCATCTGGGGGTGAGTGCTGCGAGCCTGATGCACCTGGCCTGGGCTCAGGTGTTGGGCAAGGTTTCCGGGCGCGAGCAGGTGGTGTTCGGCACGGTATTGCTGGGCCGGTTACAGGGGGGTGAAGGGGCCGAACGCGCGCTGGGGGTGTTCATCAACACCCTGCCGCTGCGGGTCGATCTGGGTGAGCGCCGCGTGCAATCGGCGCTGATGGCGACCCACGCGAGCCTGACCCAACTGCTCAGTCACGAACATGCGCCGTTGACCCTGGCCCAGCGTTGCAGCGCGCTGCCGGCCAATACGCCGCTGTTCAGCGTGCTGTTCAACTATCGCCACAGTGCACCGCACGCCGGCGGTGAGGCCGAGGCCTGGCAGGGCATGCAAGTGCTCAAGGCCGAGGAACGTACCAACTTTGCACTGTCGCTGAGTGTGGATGACCTGGGCGACGGGTTTGCCTTTGACGCGATGGGGCAGGGCGCGCCACGCCTCTGTGAGTACCTGCATGTCGCCCTGGAACAGCTGGTGCAGGCCCTGGAACAGAACGCCGTGGGTGCGATCAGCCAACTGTCGATTCTGCCGTCGTCGGAGCAGGAAAAGCTGCGGGTGGCATTCAATGCCACCCAACGTGAATGCCCTCACGAGCACACCGTTCAACGCTTGTTCGAAGCCCAGGCCCAGGCGCGCCCGAACGCCATCGCCGTGGTGCATGGCGAGCACGCCTTGAGTTACGGCGCGCTCAACACCCGCGCCAATCAGTTGGCCCATCACCTGCGCACCCAGGGCGTGCAGCCCGGCGACCACGTGGCCCTGCTGCTGCCGCGCTCGGTTGACCTGCTGCTCAGCCAACTGGCGATCCTCAAGTGCGCAGCCGCCTATGTGCCGCTGGACATCAACGCCCCGGCCGAACGCCAGGCGTTTATGGTGCAGGACAGCGGCGCGGTCTGGCTGTTGACCCACAGCCGTGAGTCCATTGATTACCCGGCACGGCGTATCGACCTCGACACCCTGGCGCTGGACCCGCAACCGAGCCACAACCCCGACCTGTCACAGTCCTCTGAGCGCGTGGCGTACATCATGTACACCTCCGGTTCCACCGGCACCCCCAAAGGCGTGCTGGTGCCACACCGGGGCATCACGCGGCTGGTGATCAATAACGGCTACGCCGATTTCAACGCCCATGACCGTGTGGCGTTCGCCTCCAACCCGGCGTTCGACGCGAGCACCATGGACGTGTGGGGGCCCTTGCTCAACGGCGGCCAGGTGCGGGTGATCGACCATGCCACGCTGCTCGATCCAGGCGCTTTTGGTCGCGCGCTGAAGGCGGGCGGGGCGACGATCCTGTTCGTCACCACCGCGCTGTTCAACCAGTACGTGCAGCTGATTCCCGACGCCCTGGCCGGGCTGCGCATCCTCTTGTGTGGCGGCGAGCGGGCTGACCCGGCGGCGTTCCGCAGCTTGCTGGCCCAGGCGCCGGCGGTGCGTCTGGTGCACTGCTACGGGCCGACGGAAACCACCACCTACGCCACCACGTATGAAGTGCAGGCCCTCGCCGCCGATGCCGAAAGCGTGCCCATAGGCCGGCCGATTTCCAATACGCAAATCCATGTACTGGATGCGCACTTGCAGCCGGTACCGCTGGGTGTGGCCGGGGAAATCTGCATCGGTGGGCACGGCGTGGCCAAGGGGTACCTGAACCGGCCTGAGCTGACGGCCGAAAAGTTTGTCGATGACCCGTTTGGCGAGGGTTTGCTGTACCGCACCGGTGACCTGGGGCGCTGGTCGACGGACGGGCTGCTGGAGTGCATCGGGCGTAACGACGACCAGGTGAAAATCCGTGGTTTCCGCATCGAGTTGGGCGAAATCGAAGCACGCCTGGCGACCTGCGTGGGCATCAAGGAGGTGGTGGTGCTGGCGCGGGAGGATGAACCGGGGGACAAGCGCCTGGTGGCGTATTACACCGGCGAGCCGCAGGCCATCGATGTGCTGCGCAGCCACCTGCTGCAGCACTTGCCGGACTACATGGTGCCGTCGGCCTATGTCGCGTTGGAAAAAATGCCGCTGACGGCCAACGGCAAAGTCGACCGCAAGGCCCTGCCGGTGCCCGCGCTGGAGGCGCTGGCCAGCCGCGTATTCGAAGCCCCGGCGAATGAGCTGGAGCAGACCCTGGCCCGACTCTGGGCCGAGGTGTTGAGGCTGGAACAGGTCGGTCGGCATGACAGTTTCTTTGAGCTGGGTGGGCATTCGTTGCTGGCGATTCGGCTGGTCAGCCTGATGGAAGAGGCGGGGCTGGCGGTGTCGCTGGCAGAGCTGTTCCAGCATGCCAGCGTGGCCTCGGTGGCCTCGATGCTCGGCCAGCGCACAGTGTGGGCGCAGGACAGCGCGCTGATCACCGTGCGCGCCGGCGGCAGCCAGCCACCGTT
The DNA here is from genome assembly GCF_029269205.1 of Pseudomonas sp. 1912-s. Classification (NCBI taxonomy): domain Bacteria; kingdom Pseudomonadati; phylum Pseudomonadota; class Gammaproteobacteria; order Pseudomonadales; family Pseudomonadaceae; genus Pseudomonas; species Pseudomonas sp. 1912-s. The sequence goes on from NZ_JARIXR010000006.1 coordinate 32,944, forward strand.
GTTCCTGGTGCATGAGTTCAGCGGCATGGACGTGTACTTCCCGGCGCTGGGTCGGCATCTTCCGGGTGACTACCCGATCTACGGCTTGCCCGGCGCGCCCCTTGGCGAGGCGCAGTTGCAGACCATGGAAGGGCTGGCGGCGCGGCTGGTGGGGATCATTCGTTCGGTGCAACCCCATGGGCCGTATCGCCTGGCGGGTTGGTCGTTCGGCGGGGTGTTGGCCTATGAAGTGGCGATGCAACTGCAGGGGCTGGACGAGCCGGTGGCGTTCCTTGGGTTGATCGACAGCTATGTGCCGCGCATGACCGACCAGGGCAAAGCGCGCTGGGCCGGGCCGGATGCCCTCAAGCGGCATTTGCTGCTGCAGTGCACGGCGTATTGGAAGGCACAGGGAGGTGTGGATGAACTGGCGAGCCTTGGGCAACTGGACGCGGAAATTGGACAGCTGGACTTTGCGGGCTTGCTGCAACGTTGCCGCGATCGGCATCTGCTGTACGCGCAGATGGCGGCGGCAACGGACGCGGATCTATTGAATTTTATCGAGCGGGAAGTCGGGCACGGGCATGCGTTGGCGCATTACAGCCTGTTCCCGATGTCACTGGCGGTGCACCTGTTCAGCGCTGCCGAGCGGCCGACGGAACTGTCGCGGCGCAGCCTGGATCTGGGTTGGGATCAGGCGCTGGCCGTGGGCCAATTGCGCCGCATTGAGGTACCGGGGGATCACCAGAGCATGATGCAGGCGCCGCATATCCAGGCGCTGGGGCAGGCGTTGGGCGAGGCCCTGGCGTTGAGTGAGGCACCGGGTGTGGTGGTGCACCAGCCGTTGTTGCGGATCCAGGGCGGGCGCACCGGGCAGGCACCGATCTTCTGCGTGCCGGGAGCGGGGGACAGCGTGACCGGGTTTGTGGGCCTGACCGAGGCGTTGGGCCGGGACTGGCCGGTCTTTGGTTTGCAGCCGCGCGGGTTGGATGGGGAGGCGGTGCCTCACAGCCAGGTCGAGGCGGCGGCGCGTTGTTATTTGCAGGCGCTGGAGCAGGAGTGCCCGCAGGGGCCGGTGCATTTGGTCGGGCATTCGTTTGGCGGTTGGGTGGTGTTTGAGATGGCCACACGGTTGCAGGCCCAGGGGCGTGAGGTGGCGTCGTTGACGTTGATCGACAGCGAGGCGCCCGGGGGAAATGGGGTGGTGGGCAGGCCCTATACCACGACGGCGGCGTTGTTGCGGTTGGTGGAGTCGATGCAGATCGCGTCGGGTAAGTCGCTGGGGATTGATGCGGTGGATTTTGCCGGGCGCGATGAAGTGGAGCAGCGGCGGTTGTTGCATGGGGGGATGGTCGGGGTTGGGCTGTTGCCGGCGCGGTCTTCGGTGGACGCGATGGATGGGCCGGCGCGGACGTATGCCTCGGCGTTGCGTACGGTTTATCGGCCTGTCCGGCGGTATGACGGGCCGGTGCGGCTGGTGTTGGCGGAGGATCCGACCCTGGATGCGGCGGGGAATCTGCGGGAGCAGGGGTTGATGGTTGAGGGGTGGCGCGGGCATGTTGGGGGGTTGGAGGTTTGGTATGGGCCCGGGAATCATTTTTCGCTGCTCAAGGCGCCGAATGTGTTGAGTTTGGCGGCTTGGTGGCGGGATGGGGTTTTTGTTGGGGAGCGGGTTTTGTGAGTGTACATATCCGTTTCTGCGGTAACGGCCACTTAGGGTTCCGCTCTTACAGCGGGTCACTTTGGAAAAGCCCCAAAGTAACCAAAGGGCTCTGCCCCGCCTGTCGGCGCCTCGCTGTGGCTCGGCGTTCCCTCACTCCGGCATTGCTCCGCGGGCCGCCGCGACGGCCCGTCCCTGGCCCGTCGCGGCTAAACCGGCGTCCTGCCGGTTTACCCGCTCCTCAATCCCTGCGTTCGGCCTCGGGCTTATTGGGGCAGTCAGATCAAGATCAAAATCTACAGCACAGCGGCCTACAGGCCGGCTTGAGTGGTAGGAGCAAAGGCAAGAGCGGCTTTTTTGTAGGAGCTGGCTTGCCGGCGATGCAGACACCTCAGTGCATCAGGCAGACCCATTTGATGCCATCGCTGGCAAGCCAGCTCCTACAGGTGACCGTGCCCGCTTTAGATTTTGATTTTGCTTTTGCTTCACACCACTCAAGCCGGCCTGTAGGCCGCTGTGTTCTTGATCTGCTTTTGATTTTGATCTTAGGCGCCCCGTTAAACCACGCTGGCCGAACGCAGGTAGTACGGAGCGGGTAAACCGGCAGGACGCCGGTTTAGCCGCGACGGGGCAGGGACGCCCCGTCGCGGCGGCCCGCGTAGTAATGCCGGAGTGAGGGCACACCGAGCCTGAGCGAGGTGCCGAGTGGTGGGGCAAGAGCGTTTTGGTTACTTTTGCGCTTTTCAAAAGTGACCCGCTGTAAGAGCGGAACCCATATCAGCCGTTACCCAAAAAACGGATATGTACCCCGAGCCAAAAGCCGGACAACTTCAACACCTCTCATGGTCATTTATGGAAAAGTCAAAGTATCGAAAAGCAGGATTGGCCCTGGTGTTGACCGTCGCAGCGGGCCTGATCATCTATACCGTGCAGGCCCCCGCAGACGCGCCGCAATACCTGACCGCGACCGCCGAACGCAGTGACATCGAAAACGCCGTCCTGGCCACCGGCCTGCTGGAAGGCGTCAAACAGGTCGACGTCGGCGCCCAGGTCTCCGGCCAGCTCAAGTCCCTGAAGGTCAAGGTCGGCGACAAGGTCAAGAAGGGCCAATGGCTCGCCGAAATCGACCCGTTGATCCTGCAAAACACCCTGCGCAAAGCCGAGGTCGATGAAGAAAATCTCCAGGCCCAACGCCGCGCCACCGCCGCCCAACTCAAGGAAACCAAATCCGTCTACGAACGCTATCAGGGCCTGCAAGAAGACGAATCCGTCTCCCGCCAGGACTTCGAGACCGCCGAGTCCAACTATGAAGTGCAGCGCGCCAACCTGCTGTCCCTCGACGCCCAGATCAAAAGCGCCCATATCCAGATCGACACCGCCAAGATCAACCTGGCCTACACCCGCATCGTCGCGCCCATCGACGGCGATGTGGTGGGCATCGTCACCCAGGAAGGCCAGACCGTGATCGCCAGCCAACTGGCGCCGGTGCTGCTCAAGCTCGCCGACCTGGACACCATGACCGTCAAGGCCCAGGTCTCCGAGGCCGACGTGATCCACATCAGCCCCGGCCAGCAGGTGTACTTCACCATCCTCGGCGAGGCCGACAAGCGCTACTACGCCAAGCTGCGCGGCACCGAACCGGCCCCGCAAAACTTCCTCGAAACCCAGACCGCCGGCACGCCCAAGCAAAACACCGCCGTGTTCTATAACGCACTGTTCGACGTACCCAACCCCGACCACCGCCTGCGCATCGCCATGACCGCCCAGGTGCGCATCGTGCTAGACACTGCCAAGGCGGCGCTGACGGTGCCGGTGGCCGCACTTGGCCCGCGTAATGCCGACGGCAGTTTCCCGGTGCGGGTGGTGGACGCCAAGGGCAAGGCCAGCACGCGGCAGGTGCAGACCGGCATCAACAACAACGTCAAGGTGCAGATCCTCGATGGCCTGGCCGAAGGCGACAAGGTGGTGATCGGCGACCCGTCGCCCGCCGTGGCGGGGGGCTGATTGATGACTCAGCCACTGTTGGAGCTTAAAGGCATCGTCCGCAGTTTCATGGCCGGTGACCGCGAATTCATTGCCCTCAAGGGTATCGACCTGACCATCCATGCCGGGGAAATGGTCGCGATCACCGGGGCCTCGGGTTCGGGTAAATCCACCCTGATGAACATCCTCGGTGGCCTCGACTACGCCACGGCCGGCAGCTACAAGATCAATGGCATCGAAACCCGCACCCTGGGTGATGAGCAACTGGCGGAGCTGCGCCGCGACTACTTCGGTTTTATCTTTCAGCGTTACCACTTGCTGGCGCATCTGAGCGCGTTGCACAACGTGGAGATGCCGGCGATTTATGCCGGTACGCCGGAAACCGCGCGGCATAGCCGGGCAGGGGAGCTGCTGACGCGACTGGGTTTGTCGGGGCATCTGACCCATCGCCCGAGTCAGCTGTCCGGCGGCCAGCAACAGCGGGTGAGTATCGCCCGGGCCTTGATGAACGGCGGGGAGGTGATCCTCGCCGACGAACCCACCGGCGCTCTCGATACCCACAGCGGCAAGGAAGTGATGCGCATCCTGGCCGAGCTGCACGCCGCCGGGCACACGGTGATCATCGTCACCCACGACCCGAAAGTCGCGGCCAATGCCCAGCGGATCATTGAGGTGCGCGATGGGGAGATTGTCAGTGACCGCGCCAATGACAGTGTCGGCCTGGACCTGCCCACCGAGGCGCCCATCGAGCCCAAGCGCAGCGGTGCGCGCAAGTTGGTGGCGAGCCTCGGGCTGTTCAAGGAGGCCTTCAACATGGCCTGGGTCGCGCTGATTTCCCATCGCATGCGCACCTTGTTGACCATGCTCGGTATTGTCATCGGCATCACGTCGGTGGTGTCGATCTCGGCCATCGGCGAAGGCGCCAAGCGTTATGTGCTCAAGGACATCCAGGCCATTGGCAGCAACACCATCGATATCTTTCCCGGCAAGAGTTTCGGTGACAGCCGTGCCTCGGCCATCGAGACGCTGTTGCCGTCGGATGTGGACGCGCTGAACCAGCTGTATTACGTCGACAGCGCCACGCCGGTGGTGGGGCGCAACCTGTTGCTGCGCTACGGCAACATCGACCTGGACGCCCAGGTCAACGGCGTCAGCGACCGCTATTTCCAGGTCAAGGGCCTGAAGCTCGAGGCCGGGATTACCTTCAGTGAAAGCGACGCCCGGCGCCAGGCCCAGGTGGTGGTGATTGACCACAACACGCGCCATCGTCTGTTCGGCCCTGGCGTGGATCCGTTGGGCCAGGTGATCCTGGTGGGCAGCCTGCCGTGCACGGTGATCGGGGTGACGGCGGACAACAAAAACATGTTCGCCGCCAGCAAGGCGCTGAACGTGTGGGTGCCGTATGAGACGGCGGCGGGGCGGCTGTTGGGCCAGCGCCATCTGGACAGCATCACCGTGCGCATCAAGGACGGCCAGCCCAGCAAGGTGGTGGAAGAGAACGTCACCAAGCTGATGTTGCAGCGCCACGGCACCAAGGATTTCTTTACCAACAACCTCGACAGCATCATGCAGACGGTGCAGAAAACCAGCCGTTCCCTGGCGTTGCTGCTGTCGTTGATTGCGGTGATTTCATTGCTGGTGGGCGGCATCGGGGTGATGAACATCATGCTGGTGTCGGTGACCGAGCGCACCCGCGAGATCGGGATTCGCATGGCGGTGGGCGCACGGCAATCGGACATTCGCCAGCAGTTTCTGGTGGAAGCGGTGATGGTCTGCCTGATTGGCGGGATGATCGGCATCTCGCTGTCATTCGCCATTGGCTATCTGTTTTCGTTGTTTGTGAAAGAGTGGGAAATGGTGTTTTCCCTGGGCTCGGTGGTGACCGCGTTTGCATGCTCGACGCTGATCGGGATTGTGTTCGGGTTTGTACCGGCGAGGAATGCGGCGCGGCTGGATCCAATCGAGGCCTTGGCGCGGGATTAGGCCGGGCAGAGATCAAAAAATGTGGGAGCGGGCTTGCTCCCACATTTGTTCCTCGGTGTTCTAGAGAGCTGTGTTTTCTTCTGCGGAATACATCCATCGCATCAACGAATGCCGGCCGCTGATGCCCATCTTGATCGCCGCTCGCTTGAGGTAGCTCTCGATGGTGTTGACCTTCAATGCCAGTTGCTCCGCCAGTTCCGGTGCGGTACGCCCGGCCAGCAGCCCTACGCACACCTCAAGCTCGCGGCTGGAAAGGGCCAGCCCCGATTGCGCAAGGCGTTCTTCAAAGCGCCGGCGCAAGGTGTGGATGCCTTGTTGCTGCGGTGCTTCGCTGTCCGGGCCAGTGGGTTGCAGGGCACTGATATGCTTTTCAACCATGGGCAGCAGCAGGGAGGAGAAGTCTTGCAGGATGATCCGTTCCTGCTGGGAAAAACTCTGTGACGGGTTGGCGCGATACACCGACAGCACGTAGCTGACGTCATCCTTGCGCCGGGTCAGGTGCAGTTGTGCGGCGGCCTGGGCCTCGTCCAGTTCGAGCACCGGGTCGGTGTACACCGGGCTGATGCCCTGCACGCGCGCACTGCCGGCCTTGCGCGGGGCGTGTGCCTTTGAACTCACGGGCATCTGGGTGATGTGCGTGGCGTCGACCGCCAGTTGGGTGAGGATCAGGTCGTGCAGCATGCGCGGGAAGTGCCGGCTGCCGGTGCTGGCGATGACTTTGCCAATGTGAGGGAACAGGTGTGAGTTCATCATTTCATCCATGAGTTTCAAGGAGGGCGGCGTACAGGGCAGTGATATCCATGACTGCCGCCTCGTATGCTAGTACAGGCTGTCGCAAACGGGCCAATGAATGGATCAAATTTTTTGCGGTGCAGGGCGCAACGGGAAAAGCCCGACCTTTTCAGGCCGGGCTATTGATAAACGTCGCGCCTGCTGGTGAATTTACTTCAAGCGTGATGAACGTTTTGTTGCATCGCCCGGGATTTGGGCTTCACGGCGCAGGCGTTCAGTGCCTGGGCAACGTCGGCGAGCAAGTCGGCGACATCTTCCAGGCCGGCGGAAAGCCGCACCAGCCCTTCGGAAATCCCGTGGTGGGCGCGTTGTTCCGGGGTGTAGGTGGAGTGGGTCATGCTGGCCGGGTGCTGGGCCAGTGACTCGGCGTCCCCGAGGCTTACCGCCCGGGTGAACAGCTTCAGGGCGTTCATGAAGCGTCGGCCCATGTCGATGCCGCCCTTGAGTTCAAACGCGATCATGCCGCCGGACTGCTTCATCTGCCGCGCGGCCAATTCGTACTGCGGGAAGGAACGCAGGCCGGGGTAGGTCACCCATTCCACCAGGGGATGGGCCTGCAAGGCTTCGGCGATGGCCAGGGCGTTGCTGCAATGGCGGTCCATGCGCAGGGCCAGGGTCTTGAGGCCGCGCATCAGCAGGGCGGCGTCCTGGGGCGACATCACCGCGCCGGTCAGGTCCTTGAGCCCTTGCAGGCGAATGCGCTGTGCCAGGGCCTGGCTGCTGACCGCGATCCCGGCAGTGATGTCGCCATGGCCGCTGAGGTATTTGGTGGCCGAGTGCACCACCACGTCGGCGCCCATTTCCAACGGGCGCTGCAGATAGGGCGTGCAGTAGGTGTTGTCCACCACCACGGTGATGCCGGGTTGCTGGTGGGCGATCTCGGCGACGGCGGCGATGTCCACCAGTTGCAGGTTGGGGTTGGCGGGGGTTTCGAAGTAGATCATCCGGGTGGCGGGGTTGATGGCCTCGCGCAGGGCGTTCAGGTCGGTGAGGTCGACGTGGCGCACCTTGATGCCGAATTCGCCGATGCCGTGGTGCAGCAGGGCGAAGGTGCAGCCGTAGAGCGTCTGGCTGACGATGATCTCGTCACCGGGGCGCAGCAGGGTCCAGAACGTCGCGGCAATCGCGCCCATGCCGGAGCTGAAGGCCACGGCCGCTTCGCCGTTTTCCAGGGTGGCCATGCGCGCTTCCAGCAGGGCCAGGGTGGGGTTGGAGATGCGGGTGTAGAAGTGCCCGCTCTCTTCACCGGCAAAGCAGGCGGCGCCGTATTCGGCAGTGGGGAAGGCGAAGGTTGCCGACAGGTAGATCGGCGGCACGAGGGCGCCGTGGTGATCCTGGGGGTCGTAGCCGTGGTGGATGGCACGTGTGGAAAAGCCGAACGTATTGTGTTTATTTTTCATGGTCGGACGCTCCTTATTTCCTACAATGCTATGCTTATAACTGCGGCCGAACGTTCCATAGTTTGCTGGGAAAACCCGGTAGATTGGGATGAAAAACAATAAAAATGACGTTTCGAGGCAAGATATGCCTGTTCATCTGGATCGGACTGACAAGGCGCTTTTAAACGCTTTGCAGGGTAATGCGCGGTTGACCGTGGCGGAGTTGGCGGAGCGGGTGTCGCTGACCACTTCGCCGTGTTGGCGGCGGGTGAAGAACCTTGAAGACAGCGGGGTGATCGGTGGTTATCAGGCGATCCTGTCGCCCAAGGCGCTGGGGTATGGGGTGACGGCGTTTGTCAGCATCATGATGGACACGCACACCCGCGAGGTTGCCCGGGCGTTTGAGCAGCGGTTGCTGGAGATTCCCGAGGTTGTGGCGTGCCATAACGTTTCCGGGCGGTATGATTTTTTGCTGGAAGTGGTGGCGAAGGATCTGGAGTCGTTTGGGGAGTTTGCGCGGGAGGTGTTGCAGAGCTTGCCGTGTGTTAAAGAGATTTATTCGAGTTTTTCTTATAAGTCGGTGAGGCCGTTGCGGGTGATTCCTTTACCGGAGTGATGGTGTACATATCCATTTCTGCGGTAACGGCTGATATGGGTTCCGCTCTTACAGCGGGTCACTTTGGAAAAGCCCCAAAGTAACCAAAGGGCTCTGCCCCGCCTGTCGGCACCTCGCCTAGGCTCGGTGTTCCCTCACTCCGGCATTGCTCCGCGGGCCGCCGCGACGGGGCGTCCCTGCCCCGTCGCGGCTAAACCGGCGTCCTGCCGGTTTACCCGCTCCTCAATCCCTGCGTTCGGCCTCGGGCTTATTGGGGCAGTCAGAGCCAGATCAAAATCAAAAGCAAGAGCACAGCGGCCTACAGGCCGGCTTGAGTGGTAGAAGCCAGATCAAAAGCGAAAGCCAAATCTGAAACTGATGCAGCTCTGCTTTTCTGTGGGAGCTGGCTTGCCTGCGATGCAGACAACTCGGTTTTTCAGGTACACCGAGGCGAGGCCATCGCAGGCAAGCCAGCTCCCACATTTGACCGTGCCCGCTCTGGCTTTGGATTTTGATGTTGCCTTTGCTTCACACCAATCAAGCCGGCCTGTAGGCCGCTGTGCTGTTGATCTGCTTTTGATCTTGATCTTAGGCGCCCCGTTAAACCACGCTGGCCGAACGCAGGCTTTGGAGCGTGGGTAACCCGGCAGGACGCCGGGTTAGCCGCGCTGGGCCAAGGATGGCCCATCGCGGCGGCCCACGGTCCAAAGCCGGAGTGAGGGCACACCGAGCCTGAGCGAGGTGCCGAGTGGTGGGGCAAGAGCCTTTTGGTTACTTTTGGGCTCCTTTCAAAAGTGACCCGCTGTAAGAGCGGAACCCATATCAGCCATCACCCAAAAAACGGATATGCCCCCCACCCCAAAGACGCATACGTCATCCAACGTATTCCCCGCCCAACCCCATCCCGCGAGACTGCTCCCGACAGCCAACCCACCCTCCGGGAGCACCTCGATGACCGACACCCTGATCAAAGTCGACCTCAACCAACCCGTCACCGAAAACGAGCAAATCCACAACCGTTGGCACCCGGACATCCCGATGGCCTGCTGGGTCAAACCCGGCGATGACTTCATCCTCGAAACCTACGACTGGACCGCCGGCGCCATCAAGAACAACGACGACGCCAGCGACGTGCGCGACGTCGACCTGTCCACCGTGCATTACCTGTCCGGCCCGGTGGGCGTACACGGCGCCGAACCCGGCGACCTGCTGGTGGTCGACCTGCTCGACATCGGCGCCAAGGCCGATTCCCAGTGGGGCTTCAACGGTTTCTTCTCCCGCCAGAACGGCGGCGGCTTCCTCACCGACCACTTCCCCAGCGCACAAAAAGCCATCTGGGATTTCAAGGGCATGTTCACCAGCTCCCGGCACATCCCGGGCGTGAACTTCGCCGGCCTGATCCACCCCGGCCTGATCGGCTGCCTGCCCGACCCGGTGATGCTCGCCGACTGGAACCGCCGCGAGCAGGAACTGATCGACACCAACCCGACCCGCGTACCGCCCCTGGCCAACGCGCCGCTGGCGGCCACTGCACACATGGGCAAGCTCAAGGGCTCGGCCCGTGACGATGCCGCCGCCACCGGTGCCCGCACCGTGCCGCCCCGTGAGCATGGCGGCAACTGCGATATCAAGGATTTATCCCGCGGTTCGAAGATCTATTTCCCGGTGTACGTCAACGGCGCCGGCCTGTCGGTGGGTGACTTGCACTTCAGCCAGGGCGACGGCGAAATCACCTTCTGCGGCGCTATCGAAATGGCCGGCTGGGTGCACATGAAAGTCGAGCTGATCAAGGGCGGCATGGCCAAGTACGGGATCAAGAACCCGGTGTTCAAGCCAAGCCCGATCACTCCCAACTACAAGAATTACCTGATCTTCGAAGGCATCTCCGTCGACGAACAGGGCCAGCAGCACTACCTGGACGTCAACGTCGCCTACCGCCAGGCCTGCCTCAATGCGATCAACTACCTGACCAAGTTCGGCTACTCGCCAGCCCAGGGGTATGCGTTGCTTGGCTCGGCACCGGTGCAGGGGCATATCAGCGGCGTGGTGGACATTCCCAACGCCTGCGCGACGTTGTGGCTGCCGACCGAGATCTTCGAGTTCGACATCAACCCCAACGCCAGCGGCCCGACCAAATTCCTCGACGGCAGTATCGACCTGCCCATCGCCCCGGACCTGTAGCCATGCCGACCTACGAATATGCCTGTGAGTCCTGCGGCACCTTCACGATGCTGCGGCCCATGGCCCAGCGTCACGAACCCAGCCAGTGCCCGTATTGCGACGGCCCGGGCGGGCAGTTGCTGCTGTCGGCGCCGGCGCTGACCACGCTGTCGGCCAACCAGCGCAAGGCCATTGCCGGTAACGAGCGCAGCGCCCATGCGCCACAAACCGTCGGCGAATATCAGGAGGCGCGCAAGCACCCGGCAGGTTGCAGTTGCTGTGGCACCAGCAAACCGGTGGTGCCGAGCAAGGCCAACCCGCTGGGGCTCAAGACCAAGACCGGGCCGCGGCCCTGGATGATCAGTCACTGACCGAGGAGATTTGCGATGCGCCATGGCGACATTTCCAGCAGCCCGGACACGGTCGGCGTTGCTGTCGTGAACTACAAGATGCCGCGCCTGCACAGCAAGGCCGAGGTCATCGATAACGCGAAGAAGATTGCCGACATCATTGTCGGCATGAAGCAGGGTTTGCCCGGCATGGACCTGGTGGTGTTCCCCGAATACAGCACCATGGGCATCATGTATGACCACGACGAGATGATGGCCACCGCGGCGAGCATTCCCGGCGAGGAAACGGCGATTTTCTCGGCGGCCTGTCGCCAGGCCAACACCTGGGGCGTGTTTTCCCTGACCGGTGAGCGCCACGAAGAACACCCGCACAAGGCCCCGTACAACACGCTGGTGCTGATCAATAACCTGGGGGAGATCGTCCAGCGTTATCGCAAGTGCATTCCGTGGTGCCCGATCGAGGGTTGGTACCCGGGCGACCGCACCTACGTGTGCGACGGGCCCAAGGGCATGAAGATCAGCCTGATCATCTGCGACGACGGCAATTACCCGGAGATCTGGCGTGACTGCGCAATGAAAGGCGCCGAGCTGATCGTGCGCTGCCAGGGCTATATGTACCCGGCCAAGGATCAGCAGGTGCAGATGTCCAAGAGCATGGCCTGGGCGAACAACTGCTATGTGGCGGTGGCGAATGCGGCGGGGTTCGACGGGGTGTATTCGTACTTCGGGCACTCGGCGATTATTGGTTTCGATGGCCGTACCCTGGGGGAGTGCGGCGAGGAAGAAATGGGCATTCAGTACGCCCAGCTCTCGGTCTCGCAGATCCGCGATGCGCGGGCCAACGACCAGTCGCAGAACCATCTGTTCAAGCTGCTGCACCGTGGCTACACCGGCATGCACGCCTCGGGCGACGGGGACAAGGGCGTGGCGGATTGTCCGTTCGAGTTCTACCGCACCTGGGTGCTGGACGCGCAAAAGGCCCGGGAGAATGTCGAGGCATTCACCCGCAGTACGGTCGGTGTCGCCGAATGCCCGGTGGGGCAACTGCCCCATGACGGTCAAGAAAAAACGGCGGGTTAAGGCATGCGGTTTACCTTTGAACCGGCCCAGGTCATGGCCTTGCTGCGCAGCCGGATTGTCGGCCAGGACGCAGCCCTGGCCCAGGTGGAAGGCTTGCTCAAGGTGGTCAAGGCCGACATCGGCGAACGGGAGCGGCCGTTGAGCGTCAACCTGTTCATGGGGCCGACCGGGGTCGGCAAGACGGAAATCGTCCGGCTGCTGGCCCAGGCATTGCACGGGCGGGCCGACGGGTTCTGCCGTATCGACATGCACACCCTGGCCCAGGAGCATTACGCCGCCGCCCTGACCGGCGCACCGCCGGGTTATGTCGGCAGCAAGGAGGGCATCAGCCTGTTCAACAGCGAACTGATCCAGGGCAGCTACAGCCGCCCCGGCATCGTGCTGTTCGACGAACTGGAAAAGGCCAGCCAGGAAGTGGTGCGCAGCCTGCTGGGCATTCTTGAAAACGGCCAGCTGACATTGGCGGGCGGCGCTCGCACCCTGGACTTTCGCAACAGTCTGATCTTCATGACCAGTAATATCGGCGCACAGCAGGCGCGTCGGCATCGGCAGCGTTTTGCTCCGCTGCGCTGGTGGGGCCGTGGTGAAGCGGCGGTGCTGGAGGACGCCTTGCACCGCCATTTCGAGCCGGAATTTCTCAACCGCATCGACCGCATCCTGATGTTCGAGCCCATCGACCATCAATGGCTTGAAGCGCTGCTTGAGGTGGAACTCGGCAAGCTCAATCAACGCCTGGCGGCGCAGCAACGCTCGCTGGTGCTGGATGACTCGGCGCGGGCCTGGCTGTGCCGCGACCATGACACGCGCTTTGGTGCGCGCGCCCTGGGCCGTCGGCTGCGGGTCGAACTGGAACCGGCGATTGCCGAATGCGTTTTGCGCGAACCGGGTGTGGGGCCGATGTGTGCGACGGTCGGCAGCGATCGTTTGGTAGTTTCGCAACAGGCGACTTGCATCCCCTGAATTTCGGGCTAATATAACCCGGGTAAAATAATATATTCCGGGTAAAAGTCATGAGCGCATCACACTGCACTGCCTTCCTTGGCCACCAACGCGTGGCCGCCRGCTCTTATGCCGACGTCGCCAAAAACCTGAAAAACGTCGATCTGTCGGCGCGCAGTTTGCTGGTGTTCGATGACGCCAGCGGTGTACAGGTCGACTATCCCTGGCCAGCCGGTTACGCACCCCAGCAGCCGGCGGTCGCGGTGACGGAGCCTGAAGTGCCAGCGTCACCTTCCGTAGGCCGACCAAAGCTTGGCGTGGTCGCGCGTGAAGTGACCCTGCTGCCCCGGCATTGGGAGTGGCTGGGGCAACAACGCGGCGGCGCCTCGGCGGCCTTGCGCCGGCTGGTGGATGAAGCGCGCAATGCCCATGCCGAGCACGATCAGCGACGCCAGGCGAAGGAATCCAGCTATCGTTTCATGAGCGCCATCGGCGGCGACCTGCCGGGGTTTGAAGAAGCCTCGCGGGCCCTGTTTGCCCAGGACTGCGCTGATTTTTCCAACAAGATTGCGCACTGGCCGGTGGATGTGCAGCTGTACCTGGCCTGGTTGTCACGCAACGCTTTCCCTGCCTAATTGCATCGAGATCCGAACCTTCATGGAAGTCACCCAGCAACGACCGTTGTGGCAGATCTACCTGATCTTTCTGGCACCCATGGTGCTGTCCAATTTCCTCCAGAGCTTTTCCGGCACGCTCAACGGCATCTATGTCGGGCAGATGCTCGGCACCCAGGCGTTGGCGGCGGTGTCGGGGATGTTCCCCATCGTGTTTTTCTTTATCGCCCTGGTGATTGGCCTGGGGGCCGGTGCTTCGGTGCTGATCGGCCAGGCCTGGGGCGCCCAGGAAACCTCGATGGTCAAGTCGATCACCGGCGCCACCCTGACCCTTGGCGCCCTGATCGGGGTGATCGCAGCGGTGCTGGGCAGCGTGTTCGCCCGCCCGGCCATGCTCGCGCTGGGTACACCGGTGGACGTGCTGGACGACGCGGTGGGTTATGCGCAGATGATGATGCTGATCATGCCGCTGCTGCTGGTGTTCATCCTGTTCACCCAACTGCTGCGGGGCGTCAGTGACACCGTGTCGCCGTTGCTGGCGCTGGTGGTGTCGACCACCGTGGGCCTGGTGCTGACCCCGGCGTTGATCAAGGGCTGGCTGGGTTTGCCGCCGATGGGCATCCAGAGCGCGGTGCTGGCAGGGCTGGTGGGCAATGCCCTGGCGATGACTTTTCTGGTACTGCGCCTGCGCCATAAAAACCACGTGATGGCGCCGGATCGCGAGTTGATGGCGGCGTTGCGGCTGGACCGGGTGATCCTCGGCAAGGTCCTGCGTATCGGCCTGCCCACCGGGTTGCAGATGGTGGTGTTGTCGTTGTCGGAGCTGGTGATTCTGGCGCTGGTCAACAGCCATGGTTCCCAGGCGACAGCGGCGTATGGGGCGGTGACGCAGATCGTCAACTATGTGCAGTTTCCGGCGCTGTCGATCGCCATCACCGCGTCGATTCTCGGGGCGCAGGCGATCGGGGCCGGGCGACTGGAGCGGATCGGGCCGATCCTGCGCACCGGGATCCTGATTAACCTGTGCCTGACCGGCGGCTTGATTGTGCTGGGGTATGTGTTGTCGCACTGGTTGCTGGGGTTGTTCATTACTGACGTGGATGCGCGGGTCAAGGCCGAGCACCTGCTGCACATCATGCTCTGGAGCATCCTGGTGTTTGGCTTTCAGGCGGTAGTGGGCGGGATCATGCGGGCCAGCGGGGTGGTGCTGGTGCCGGTGGGGATTTCGATCTTTTGTGTGTTGGGGGTGGAGTTGCCGGTGGCGTACCTGCTCAATGCGCGGTTCGGGCTGGAAGGGGTGTGGATGGCGTTTCCGGTGACGTACCTGGCGATGCTGGGGTTGCAGACGGCGTATTACCGGTTGGTCTGGCGGCATAAACAGATAAAACGGCTGGTGTGAGGGGGGTGCTTCCTACTGGGGGATGAAGTGTTTTCTTGCGGGGCGCTGTACAGTTTCGGAACTCTTTTTGGTTGATCGCCACACAGGTTTTGCCCATCCCGTTCGGTAGGCATCAGCCTCGGATGGGCGAGACAACGTCTAATCTATTGGAGAGTTAACCCATGAGTACTGTTGGCCAGACCTATCAAACTTTCGCCCCGCCTCCACCCCCTCAGGCCACGCCAGCGCCAATGCGATCGACGGCCTATGACACCACCACGGTCGACGACATTGCCGATGCTTTTGTAAAGAACAGCTCCCAGTTCGTGGATAAAAAAACCGGCAAAGTCAGCCTGGAAAAACTAATGCAGGTTGGTGACCGCAAGAACACCGGAAATGCTGCGTCCGACAACATCACGGCGCTGGCCCTGGCCGTTCTCCAACGTAACCTGTTTGATGGTGACTTGATCGACAGGAGCGAAGAATTCCTTAGGACCGGTGGTAGAAGCGAAAAACCTAAAGAGCCTGACCCCAAAAAGAACTTGCCGGTTGCTGGAAAGGGCGATGGCCTGCAACGTCAAAGGGTTGAGAACTCTGGCAAGGGTACGGAGCAGGCAAATCCGTATGCGGGTAAAAGTAATGCGCAACTTGCCGATTCTGCGCTGGCCCGCTTCAGTTCACTGGCAGACGCTGACGGCGCCTTAACCGATAAATCCCTTGCCTCGGTCGCGTCCGGAACGCGCTCGGATGGTACTCCAGCGTCCACGGCCGAGATCAACCTGGCCAATGCGCTATTGGACCAGCCGGGTCTTTTCAGTGGGCTTGATGGCGATAAGAGCGGGAAGTTTGACGGGAAAATATCCAGGGATGACCTTGGGGCGTTCAAGTATAAATCCATGAAGCCCGACGAGTTGCTCAACGGCATAAAAGATCACTTTGGAGACATCCTCGGGGAGGGCGGTGATCCAAACTATCTCAACGTCGGTGAGCTGGAGCAGGCGGCGGGTATAAAGGAATCCCCTAAAACCTATACGTCTGAGGTGACGGCTCTGGCCAGGGAGCTTCTTGCACGGACACAGCTTCTTCGGGAGTTGGATATCGGGATTAATGGCTCTGGCACCGGACCTGGTTACCAAGACAACAGGTTTGACATGGATAACATCAATCATTTGCTCAAGAAATATTCGCCCGAGCAAAAAACTGCCTGAGTACGTTGACAGGCAATGCCCAGGTTGATCGCTCCCGCACGCCGTGCGGGAGCTCGACGTGGGCGAAGGATCAACACCGATACGGCGGGTTGCCTAAGCACGCGTCCCGGCGAAATAACGACTGGGCACCTCACCCAACAGGCGCTTGAAAACCGTCGCAAACGCGCTCGGGCTGCTATAGCCCAGGTCCAGCGCCACCCTTGTCACCGGTTCACCCTTGCCCAGGCGCACAATCGCCGCCAGCAGGCAGGCTTGCTGGCGCCATTGCAGGTAGCTGATGCCCGTGGCCTGGCGGAACTGCCGGGTAAAGGTCCGGCGACTCATCCCCGCGCCGAGGGCCATGGCATCAATGCTGACTTCCAGTGAGGGCTCGGCCAGAAACGTCTCACAAGCCTTTGCCAATCGCGGCTCGGCGGGCAACGGCGCGCAGAGTGGCAGCACCGGCATTTGCGCGATTTCGTGCAGCAGCAAACCCATCAGGTAACTGTCGCGTCCCCCCGCCGCATAACGCGCAGGCACCTCAACCGCCTTCTCCAGCAACTGCCCAAGCAACGGTGATACGTCCAGCACCTGACACGCCTGGGGCAGCGCCAGCCGCCTCGCCGCCCGCGGGCGAATATAGGTATTGAGCATCGTCACTGGCCCGCGCATCAGCATGGCGTGTGACACATGGGGCGGTACCCAGATGGCCCGGTGCGGCGGCACGACCCAGTTGCCGGTGGCGGTGTAGACGGTGATGACACCCCGGCTGGCATAGGCAAACTGTCCACGCGGGTGGGCGTGGGTGGGGAACAGCTCGCCGTCGGCATAGTCGATCGCGGTCACGACCACGTCGCGGGGGGTGTTTTCGTAGGGATGAATATCGGGCATGGCCTGATTCTAGCCTTTGTTGACCCACAATCGCAGGCGGGCCATGACAGTTTGCGAAAAAATTGCCCGAATGCATGGCCTCTCGCCGTGCCACCGAGCAAACGGACCCCGTCACCATGAAGCACAAACACCTGTTACTGGCCGTCCTGGTGACGGCTGTGTGGGGACTCAACTTCCCCATCACCAAGCTGGGCCTGGCCGAGATCAACCCGCTGTTGCTGACGGCCCTGCGTTTCACCCTGGCGGCGTTGCCCTGGGTGTTTCTGGTGAAACGACCCCAGGTTGCGCTGAAGTGGCTGGCTGCCTACGGCTTGATATTCGGGGTGGCGATGTGGGCCCTGATCAACCTTGGGATCGCCATGGGCGTGCCGCCCGGCAGCGCGTCGCTGCTGATTCAGTTCAGCGCATTTTTCACGATGGGCTGGGGTGTGCTGCTGTTCCGCGAAAGCCTTTCCCTGCCGCAATTGATCAGCGTGCTGCTGGCGGCCATGGGCTTGGTGGGCATGCTGGTGGGCGTACAGGGGGCGGCCACGATGCTGGGGTTTGCCCTGGTGCTGTTCAGCGCGCTGGCCTGGAGCATCGGCAATATCATCATCAAGGTTTCCGGTGTGCGGGAGATCTTTGCATTCGTGGTCTGGGCCAGCCTGTTTGCACCGCTGCCGCTGGTGCTGTTGACGGGGTGGCTGGACGGCCCGCAAGCCTTTATCGCGTTGCCGGCCCAGTTGAACGGTGTGGCGTTGTTCTCGCTGGCGTTCCAGGTGTATGGCGCGACGCACTTCTGTTACTGGGGCTGGAACTTGCTGCTGCGCGAGTACCCGGTGTCCCGGGTGGCGCCTCTGTCGCTGCTGATCCCGGTGTTCGGCATCGTCAGCTCGATGCTGATTCTGGGCGAGCGCCCCGGGGTTTCGCAGTGGCAGGCCATGGGCCTGATTCTGCTGGCCTTGTTTGTGGGCCTGAAAAAGGGGCGCCCGTTGTGGGTCAGGCAGGGCGGTCACGCTTGAGCAGGCCATACAGTGCGCTGTCCGAGACCTCATCGCCCACCACCCAGCGCTCGCGCAACAGGCCTTCGCGAACAAACCCCAGGCGCTCAAGCAGTTTTGCCGAGCCCAGGTTGCGCGGGTCGATGTCGGCTTCCAGGCGACGCAGCCCGGCGGTAGTGAACCCGTGGTCGATCACGGCGTGGGCGGCTTCGCTCATGTAGCCCTGGCCCCAGTGCTGGCGGTTCAGGGTGAAGCCGATTTCGGCGCGGCGGCATTGCTCGTCGACATTGAACAGGTCGCAGCTGCCGATCACCTCGCCGGTGGCCAGCAACTCCACCATGCACACCAGGTCTTCACCGGCAACCGACGCTTCCATCAGTTGGCCGAAGCGTTCGACGGCCTGCTCGGTACGGGTCATGGTGGGGAAGGAGAAGTAGCGCATGGTCTCGGGGTCGGACCAGATCGCGAACAGCGCGCGCCAATCATCCTGATGGGGAGGGCGCAGGCCCAGGCGCTCGGTGGTGAGGAGAACAGGGGCGAAGAAAGGCAGGGTCATAAGGTGCTCGTCCGTGAAAGTCACGGGCGCAATCCTGCCGGGATTGCGGGGGTTGTACAAGGGTCAGGAGAAGGCCGGGTCGTCCAGCGCCTGGGCCGGCAATGCACCGGTGGTCTTGATGGTTTTGGTGACGATGTAGGTGAAGTAGCGTTCGATGGCCAGGTCTTCCATCAGTAGCTGGTCGATGAAGCGTTGGTACTGGTCGATGTCGGCAGCGCGGATCATCGCGATGTAGTCCACGCCGCCGCCGGTGGCGTAGCAGAACTCCACTTCGGGGGCGTCGCTCATGCGTTGTTCGAAGCGACGCATGTCCTGGGCGGTGTGCCGGGCGAGGGTGATTTCCACCAGCAGTTGCTGGCTCTTGAACACCTGGTTCCAGTCGATCACGGCGCGATAGCCTTTGACCAGGCCGGCGCTTTCCAGCTTGCGTACGCGCTCCCAGGCGGGCGTTACCGAGAGGTTGATGGCCTCGGCCAGGCTCGACTTGGTGATGCGCCCGTCCTCGGAGAGGATGCGCAGGATTTTCAGGTCATAGCGGTCAAGCTTGTGCATTGCGAACAGACTCTGAAGCGGGCGGGTAAATATCAGGCCACTAAAGGGTGGGAGCTGTCGAGCTTTAGCGAGGCTGTGATGGCGGTGGGTCAGGCAACATCAATGTTTGCCGTCCCGACGCCATCGCAGCCTCGCTAAAGCTCGACAGCTCCCACAGGCTACCTCATCAGCCCAACACTTCGCCGGCCACCTGGTCGATCGCGCCCTTGGTGATGTCGACAATCAGGTCGGCCTCGGCTTTGGTCAGGATCAGCGGTGGTGCAAAGCCGAGGATGTCGCCATGGGGCATGGCCCGGGCGATCATGCCGCGTTCAAGGCAGGCGGCCGATACCCTGGGGCCGACTTTCAAGGCTGCATCGAACGGCGTGCGTTGCTCCCGGTCGGCCATGAACTCCACGGCGGCGAGCATGCCGTCACCGCGCACTTCGCCCACCAGCGGGTGGCCTTCGAGGGTTTCGCGCAGGCGACGGTTCAGGTAGCTGCCAACTTCATCCGCATTGGCGGTGAGGTTTTCCCGCTCCAGGATATCCAGGTTGGCCAATGCCGCCGCCGCGCAGATCGGGTGCCCGGAGTAGGTCCAGCCGTGGCCCATGGCGCCTTCATGAGTGGAGGCCTTTTCAATCACGTCCCATACCTTCTCACCGATGATCACCGCCGACAGCGGCGCATAGGCGCTGGTCAGGCCCTTGGCGGTGGTGATCAGGTCCGGGCGCATGCCGTAGCGCTGGCTGCCCATTTTCGAACCCAGGCGGCCGAAGGCGCAGACCACTTCGTCGGCGATCAACAGCACGTCGTATTTGTTCAACACCGCCTGAATCGCTGCCCAGTAACCGGCCGGCGGCACCACGATGCCACCGGTGCCCATCACCGGTTCGCCAATGAAGGCGGCGACGGTGTCGGGGCCTTCGGCGAGGATCATTTTTTCCAGCTCATCGGCGCAGTAACGCACGAACGCCGCCTCGTCCATGCCCGCCGGCGCCTTGCGGTACCAATGGGGGCAAACGGTGTGCTGGATGCCTTGTTCCGGCAGGTCGAAATGCTGGTGGAACGCCGCGAGACCCGTGAGGCTGCCGGTCATGATGCCCGAGCCGTGGTAGCCGCGATCACGGGAGATGATTTTCTTCTTCTGCGGGCGGCCCAGCACGTTGTTGTAGTAACGCACCAGCTTGATCTGGGTTTCGTTGGCGTCGGAGCCGGACAGGCCGTAGTAGACCTTCTTCATGCCTTCGGGCGCCCAGTCCATGATGCGCCTCGACAGCTCGATGATCGCCTCGGTCGAGTGGCCGACGTAGGTGTGGTAGTAGGCCAGTTCCTTGGCTTGCTTGTAGATGGCGTCGGCGACTTCGGTGCGGCCATAGCCGATGTTCACGCAGTACAGGCCGGCGAACGCATCGATGAATTCACGGCCCTCGTGGTCGCGAATGCGGATGCCCGAGGCGCTCTGGATGATGCGGCCCTTGAGTGCGCCGCTGGCGTGATCATGGGCGTGGGTGGACGGGTGCATGAAGTGCGCACGGTCTTGTTCGAACAGGCTTTCGAGTGCTTGGCTCATGGTTGCTCTCCTTGGAATTGGCCTTGGTGGTGCAGGCAAAAGTATTTGGTTTCGACAAAGGCTTCGAAGCCCTCGGCGCCGCCTTCACGGCCCAGGCCCGAGGCTTTCATGCCGCCAAAGGGAATCGGGTGACCGGTGAATTTCACCCCGTTGACCGCGATCATGGCGTGGTCGAGGCGGCGGATCAGCGGGTAGATCAGGTCCAGGCGGTTGGAACAAATGTAGGCGGCCAGGCCGTATTCGGTGTCGTTGGCCATCTCGATGGCGTGTTCAATCGAGTCGAACGGCATCACCCCGGCAATCGGCGCGAAGTTTTCTTCACGGTAAATGCGCATCTGCGGGGTCACGTCGGCGAGCACCGTGGGCTGGTAAAACAGCCCGCCCAAGGCGTGGGCTTCGCCGCCTGCCAGGCGTTGTGCGCCCAACTCCAGGGCGTCGGCCACGCGCTCGGCGGTGACGTCGAAGGCGGCCTGGTGCATCAGGGGACCGATGTCGACGTGTTGCTCTTGGCCGTCGATCACGGCCGGGCCGACCCGCAACTCACGCACGGCGGCAGCAAAACGGCTGAGGAATTCGGGGTAGATCGAGCGATCGACCATGATCCGGTTGGCGGCGCAGCAGTCCTGGCCGGAAGTCTGGAACTTGGCTTCGACCGCGACCTTCACCGCCTGCCCCAAGTCGGCGTCGGCGCACACAATGAACGGCGCATTGCCGCCCAGTTCCAGCGCGACTTTTTTCACGTCCCGGGCCGCTGCTTGCAGCACGAGCTTGCCGACCCGGGTCGAGCCGGTGAAGCTCACCGAGCGCACGCGGCTGTCCTGCACCAGGGTTTGCATGGCCATCTGCGGTTCGCCCAGCACCACGTTGAACACCCCCGGCGGAAAGCCGGCTTCTTCGGCCAGTTGCGCCAGGGCCAGGGCCGAGTAGGGGGTTTCATGGGCAGGCTTGACCACCACCGTGCAACCGGCGGCGAGGGCGGCGGCGGCCTTGCGGGTGATCATCGCCGAGGGGAAATTCCACGGCGTGAGCAGGGCGCAGACGCCCACGGGTTCCTTGACCGTGCCCAGGTGCGCGCCGGGGATGTGGCTGGGAATGTTCTGGCCGTAGAGGCGCCGGGCTTCTTCGGCGAACCACGGGATGAAGCTTGCGGCATAGGCGATTTCGCCCCGGGCTTCGGCAAGCGGTTTGCCTTGCTCCTGGCTGAGGATGCAGGCGAGGTCTTCCTGGTGTTCGAGGATCAGTGCTGCCCAGCGCCGCAGGAGAGTGGCGCGGGTATCAAGGCTCTGTTCGCGCCACGCGGCAAACGCGCGGTGGGCGGCGTCGATGGCGGCGATGATCTGGGGTTTTTCCAGCAGCGGCACATGGCCGATCAACTGTTGGTTCGCCGGGTTATGCACGGCCACGGTGCTGGCACTGGCGCTGTGGACCCAATGGCCGTCGACGTAGCACAGGGCCTTGAACAGCAGCGGGTGGTTGTAGGTCATGGGGTTCACTCCGGTTCGTCTGAGTGGGTGTAATGCTAGGGCAGGGGCGCGGGTGGGATTGGTGGTTTGGTGGGGGTGGGGCAGCGGGTTCTTTCTGATTGCGCCCGCCAAAACAGTTTTTTTTGCGGCGGGTGAAAATCAACTGTGGGAGCTGGCTTGCCTGCGATGGCGACGGTGAATTCAACATCGCTATCGCAGGCAAGCCAGCTCCCACGTTGAATCGGTGTTACTTCGCGGTTTTTGCGCTGGCTACCCAGCCGTCAAACGTCGCCTGGTTGTCCTTCATCCAGTCCTCCGCCAGTTTGCGAATATGGCGTTCGCTGGAGCCGTCGGCGCTGATGGTTTTTTCCCAGTAACTCCAGGTGGCCTGGGAGAACGTCATCTGCTCCACCAGCTTCTTGATCGCCGGGTTCGCCGCGATGAACTGCTTGTTGCCGATCGCGTACCAGTTCCACGCTGCCATGGCCATGCGGCACGGATCAGCCCCACCGGCACACCCGGCAACCCCGGGCGTGAGTGCCGACGTGGTGCTCGGCACATTCCCCGGCAATGCATCAAACGGCGTCGGCAGCCATACCACGTCCTTGCCCGGCACCATGGTGTTGGTCATCCACGACGGCGCCCACGCATAGAAAAACACCGGCTCGCCACGTTTCAGGCGGGCGACGTTTTCGAACATCAGCGCTTCGTACTTGCCGCGCACCGGATTCACCGTGTCCTTGAGGCCGAACTTGTCGAGCTGGTAATCCACCACGTCGCCACAGCCCCAACCCGGGTCACAGCTGATCAGGTTGGCCTTGCCGTCCTTGCCAAACAGCCCGGCGATTTTCGGGTCTTTCATTTGTTCCAGGCTGGTAATGCCATACGCGTCGGCGGTTTTCTTGTCGATCATGTAGCCGTTGTAGCCCGCGCCGGTAATGAAGCCCGAGCCCACCACTTCGGTACGGTCCTTCACCTTGTCAAAGCTGGGTTGCAGCATCGGCAAGGTCACGTCCATCGACAGGTCCAGGTCACCCTGGGCGGCGGCGGGGAAGAACAACGTGGTGTTGACGGTGCTCAACTTGCTCGCGTAGCCCAGGCGCTTGGTGGCCTCGATCGCGATTTTGGTCAGTACGTAGTTGCCGCCGGTGCTTTCCGATTGCACAAAGCGGATGGTCTTGCCGGTGCCCGGCAAATCCTCGGCCCACGCCTGCGTACTTGCCAGGCACAACACTGCTGCAATTCCAAGCAAGGCTTTGAATGGATGCATCATGATTTCCTCTTTTTTTTCTCGTGATGGTCAGGGTTGGCAGTCAACAACGGGCATTCATGATTTCTTGTAGTTTTAAGCGTTTATCGGGTTCGGATTCAGCAGGCGCTTGAACAGCGATTTGCGCTTGCGCACCGTCGGCTGCGCCAGGTTCTGGGTGATGCGGTCGAGCATCATTGCCAGCAGCACAATGGCAATCCCGCCCACGGCCGCGCGGCCCACGTCCATCCGCCCCAGGCCTTGCAGCACTACCAGGCCCAGGCCTTCGGCGCCGATCATTGCCACCACCACCGACATCACCATGGCCGTGAGCACGGTCTGGTTGAGCCCGCCGAGGATGGTCGGGATCGCCAGGGGCAACTGGATCTCCCACAGCAATTGGCGTTTGTCCGCACCAAAGGCGTGGCCGGCTTCCACCAGTTCGCTGTCGACCATGCGGATGCCCAGGTAGGTAAAGCGAATCAGCGGCGGGCAGGCGGAGATCACCACCGCCACTTCACCCGACACGGTGCCGACGCCAAACAGCATCACCACCGGCACCAGGTACACGAAGGTCGGCGTGGTTTGCATGATGTCGAGGATCGGCCGCATCACGCCCCACACCCGCTCGCTGCGGGCGCACCAGATGCCCACCGGAATGCCCACCACCATGCAGATCACGATTGCCGTGGTGATCAGCGACAAGGTGGTCATGGCCTCGTCCCACACCCCCAGGGCTGCGATCACCACCAGGGCCACGGCGCTGAACACCGCCACCCCCAGGCTCGCGGCGCGATAGGCGATCAGGAACATCAGCAGCACCATGATCGGGAACGGGATCGCATGGATCACCGTGTCACTCAGCCCCAGTAAATGCTCTACCGGCCAGCGGATCGCCTGGAACATCGGGCGCAGATGAATCCCCAGCCACTCCACGCCCTGGCTGATCCATTGGTCTACGGGTAAAACCGCGAGGTCTTCTGAACTAAGCATGCTGTGCAACCTCCGCAGCGGCAGGGCGCGGGGCCGGGACGCTGGCTATGCAATCAAGAATGTGCGCGCTGTTGAGGGTGCCGACGAACAGCCCGTCGCCGTCCACTACCGCCACCGGCAAACCCGGTTTGAGCAGGCGTGCGACTTCCACCAGTTTGGCGCTGGCCGGCACGCACACAAACTGGCTCGACAGCCGTTGCAGCGCATCGGCACCGCCGCCCACGGCCAGCAGCGCCGCCGAGTCGAGCACGCCGACGGCCTTGCCACTGGTGTTGAGCACAAAGGCTGCCGCGCTGTCATTGCCCACCACCCGGGTGTCGCCCTGTACCAGCAGCGTGTGTGCCTGCTCCATGATCGAGCGCGCGTCGAACAACCGCGAACGGTCCACCTCCCGGGTGAACGCCGCGACGTAATCGCTGCCTGGGTCCATCACGATTTCCTGGGGCGTGCCCTCGCGCACCACTTGGCCGTCGGCCATGATCGCGATGCGCGTGCCCAGCTTCAGGGCTTCCTGGAAGTCGTGGGTGATGAACAGGATGGTTTTTTTCAGGGTGCGTTGCAGGCGCAGCAACTCGTCCTGCATCTCGGTGCGGATCAACGGGTCGAGGGCGCTGAAGGCTTCGTCCATGATCAGCACATCGGCGTCGGTGGCCAGCGCGCGGGCCAGGCCGACCCGTTGGCGCATGCCGCCCGAGAGCTCGTGGGGATGGTGATCGGCCCATTTGGCCAGGCCGACAATCGCCAGCACTTCCAGGGCCCGCGTGCGCCGCTCGGCCGCCGAGACGCCCCGCAACTTGAGGCCGAACTCGGTGTTCTCGATCACGGTTTTATTCGGCAGTAGGGCGAAGTGCTGGAACACCATGGAGATACGCGTGCGCCGCACTTCCCGCAGCTGGTTTTCGTCGAGGGTCACCAGGTCTTCGCCGTCCAGCAGGATCTTGCCCGCAGTCGGTTCGTTCAGGCGGTTGATGCAACGCGCCAGGGTGGATTTGCCCGAACCCGAGAGGCCCATGATCATGTAGATCGCGCCGCTTGGAATCGACAGCGAGACGTTGTTGAGGCCGACCACGGTGGCGGTCTCGGCCAGGATCCGGTCTTTGCTGGCCCCGGCGGTCAGGAGCTGCATGGCTCTGTCCGGGGTTGATGAGAAGACCTTGTAGAGGTTCTCAATCTTTAGTCGTTCGCTCACCAATTGCCTCCAATTGTTGTTTTGCAATCTGCGGAAAACTTCATCAATAGAAATTTTTGGGCTACTGGCAGTTAAAAATCTTCGTGCTATGACGACGCAAGGTGCAGTCGCAAAAATTTCTTGTTGGGGTGCCAAGGCACTTACAGCATGAGCGGTGTGGCGAGTGCAAGGGTTGGGCGTCAACCGGTCGTGGTATCCGATGGAGTCATGCTTTCCCGGGCTTTGCGGGCCACGCGAAACGCCTCGACACCCGCCGGCACACCGCAGTACACCGCGATCTGCACCAGGGCGGCGCGCAGTTCGTCGTCCGTCAGGCCGTTGCGAATGGCGCCGCAAAAATGCGTGCCGAATTCGTCCATGCGCCCCAGTGCCGCGAGCATGCCGAGGTTGAGCAGGCTGCGTTGCTTGAGGTCCAGGCTGTCGTCGGTCCAGACCATGCCCCAGCAGTACTCGTTGAGCACCGCCTGGAAGGGCCGGGAAAAGTCGTCGGCGCGGCCCAAGGCCTGGTCGACGTAGCGATCGCCGAGGACCTGGCGGCGAACGCTTTCGCCTTGGGCCTGCAATGATTTATCCATGATGGGTCTCCGAATCGGTTAGAAAATCGCGTATCAGGGCGGCCACCCGTTGCGGCGCCTCGATCAGAATGCAATGGCGCAGCCCCGGCAGAATCCGCAATTGCGAGCCCTCGATGCGCGCATGCATGAACGCGGCCATGCGCGGGTTGGAGCCGGCATCGTCGGCACCGGTGGCAATCAGGGTGGGGCAGTGGATCCGTGACAGTTGCTCGCCGAAATCCGACTCGGCGAGGATGCGATACGCCGCGGCATAACAGCCGGGGTCATTCTCGGCATTCAGTTGGCGCAGGCGGGTGACGGCCTCGGGATGGCGTGCCTGAAAGTCCTCGGTCAGCCAGCGCGACAACGACGCCTCGTAGTGGGCCACGGGCTCCCCGGCCTGCAAGGCGGCGAGCCGCGCCTGCACCCGCTTGCGCTCCTCGGCGTTACGCCCGGCCACGGTGGACAGCAGCACCAACCGGCGCACCCGCGCCGGGTGCGTCAGGGCCATGCGCTGGGCGATCAACCCGCCCAACGAGAACCCTGCCAGGTCGAACTGCTTGAAACCCACGTGATCCGCCAGGGCCAGCGCCTCACCTACCAAGTGATCAATCTCGTAACGCCCGGGTGTACGGGACGACTGGCCGTGGCCGCGCAGGTCGAAGGTCAGCACGGTGAATTGCTCTTGCAAGCCGGCCACCGTCTCGGCCCACGCCTCAAGGCTGGAGCCCACGCCATGGATGCACACCAGCGGGCGCGGCCCATGCCCGTCCAGGCGGTAGTTGAGCGTGACGTTGGCCACACTGAAACGTTGTGCCTGGCCCATCACGCGCTGGCCTTGTCGCGTTGTTTGGCGCGTTCGCGCTCGGCGAAGAACGGCATCACTTCATCGATGAACAGGCGCAGGGTCTGCTTCTGCAGTTCGAACGGCAGGTTGAAGGTCAGGCCCAGGCAATACTGGTCGACACCGGCGGCTTCGTAGTCGAGCAGTTTTTCGATGATCTCCTCGGGGGTGCCGAACATCAGGTTGCGGCGCAGGTTTTGCGGGTTGTAGTTGTCTTTGCCGCGCACGCTTTCAAACGGCACCGGCTCGGGGAAACCGTTGTGCACGGTGCCGATGTTCTGCATCAGGTTTTCGAAGGCGCGGCCAAAGTCCATGCTGTGCTTGACCGGCAGTTCCCAGTCGTTGGCATTGGCGTACACGCAGGTGCGGCGCTGCATCATGAAGCGCGGGCGCGGCACGTGGGGGTTGTCGGCCACCGCCTTGTTGAACTTCTCGCCGAGCACAGCGATTTCGGCTGCCGGCAGCGAGAGCGGGGTGGACAGGATGTTCGCGCCGATGCTCACCGCCCAATCAAAGGTGCCCGGGTCCCGTGCGGCAACCCAGATCGGTGGGTGGCCTTTTTGCAAGGGCTTGGGCACGGCGGCGGTCTGCGGGAATTTCCAGTAGTGGCCGTCGTGGGCGTAGTCACCGGTCCAGAGCTTTTGCACCGCCGGTACCAGTTCCTTCATGTAGCCCACGCCTTCCTGCTGTTGCAGGCCGGGGGTCATGCGGTCGAATTCGTACTGGTAGGAGCCCCGGGCAATCCCGAACTCCAGCCGGCCTTGGGTCAGGTGATCACACAGCGCGGCTTCGCCCGCCAGGCGGATCGGATGCCAGTAGGCCGCGGCGAGGGTCGCGGTGCCCAGGCGGATGTGCTCGGTGTGCTGGCCGAGCCAGGTCAGGGTCTGGAACGGGTTGGGCGCGATGGTGCATTCCAGGGTGTGGTGCTCGGAGGTCCACAGGGTTTCAAAGCCGCCGGCATCGGCGATCTTTGCCAGCTCCAGCAGGTTGGCCATGACGGTCTGCATCGGCACGTCCGGCGAGAAGCGTTCCATGCTCAGGGATACGGCGAATTTCATAAGGTGCTCCTTGAATAATCAGCGCAGGCGAATGACGAAGGGGTCCTGCATTTCGCCGGAGTAATCGATGACCACGTTCTTGGCCCGGGAAAACTCGCGCATCACGTCAAAGCCGCCGCGACGGCCATAACCGCTGTGTTTGAAACCGCCATTGGCGGACATGTAGGCCGAGCTGCGGTAGGTGTTGATCCACACCGTGCCGGCGTCGATGCGGTTGGCAAAACGCATTGCGCGGTCGATGTTCTGGGTCCAGATGCCGGAGGCCAGGCCATAGTGGGTGTCGTTGGCCAGGCTGAGCATTTGCTCTTCGGTGGTGAAGGGCATCACGCCCACTACCGGGCCGAACAATTCGTCGCGCATGAACGGCATGTCGTTGCTGGCGTTGGCCATCACCGTCGGTTCGAAGTACCAGCCTTCGGACAGGTTCGCGGCGTTGGGGCGCTTGCCGCCGACGGCGATCTGCGCGCCCAGGTTGGCACCGCTGGCGATGTAGCCTTCGAGCTTTTGCAGTTGGGCTTGCAGGGCCAGCGGACCGATGTCGGTGTGTTCCTCCATCGGGTGGCCGACGGTGATCTGTTGAGTGCGGGCGACCAGGGCTTCGACGAATCTGTCGTAGATCGGCGCCTCGACAAAACAGCGCGAACCGGCCACGCAGCTTTGCCCGGCGGCGGCGAATATCCCGGAGACCACGCCGTTCACGGCGGTGTCGATATCGACATCGGCAAACACCACGTGAGGGGATTTGCCGCCCAATTCCATCTGGCAGGGCACCAGGTTGTTGGCGGCGTTGCCGGCGATGCGCCGACCGGTCTCGGTGCTGCCGGTGAACACGTATTTGGCGATGTCCGGGTGGCGGGTCAATGCATCGCCGGTGACGGCGCCGTTGCCGGTGACCACGTTGACCACACCTGCCGGGAAGCCGGCTTCGATGATCAGTTCGGCCAGGGCCAGGGTGGAGGCGCTGGCGTGTTCCGACGGTTTGATCACCACGGTGTTGCCGATGGCCAGGCACGGCGCGAGGGTGCCGGTGAGCAGCATCAGCGGCGAGTTCCACGGGGTAATCATGCCGACCACGCCCAACGGCTCGCGGCTGCTGTAGTTGAGCTGGTTGAGCTTGTTGACCGGAATCACCTCGCCTTGCAGCTTGTCGGCCATGCCGGCGAAGTAGATGTAGGCATCGGGCAGGGCGCTCATCTGGGCGCGCATTTCCCGCAGCAGCTTGCCGTTGTCGCGGGTTTCCAGCAGGGCCAGTTCTTCGGCGTGCTCGGCCACCAGTTGGGCCAGGCGGTACAACAATTTGCCTCGTGCGGTAGGCGTCATGTTGCGCCAGTGCGGGTCGTTGAAGGTCTTGTGGGCGGAATCGACGGCGCGGGCCACGTCGCCCGAATCGGCCTGGGCGAACTGGTACCAGGGCTGGCCGGTGGTAGGGTCGAAACTGTCGACGTAGGTTTCGCTGGCGGGCGCAACGAAGCGGCCGTCGATAAACAGGTTGAGGCGGTTGCCCTCAAGGGCGCTGACCGTGGTTTTCATGCAGGAGTCCTGTAGGTGCGTGTCAAAGGGGCGCGTTTTCGAGCATCGCGATGCGGCCGCTGGCGGCGGAGCCGGTGTAGATGCCGAACTGCTGGTTCTGGCGCTCGCGGGCATAACGGCGCACCACCGAGCGCAGTTCATTGACCGGCATCTGTTCGATGGGCAAGTCGTCCAGCGGGAAGAAACGCAGGGTGTCGGGCAGCTCGGCGTCGAACGGGCCGAGCTGGGCGCGGTAGATCAGGTAGCCGGGGTCGGTGTCGTCGACATCGAAGGCCGAGTACAGGAAGGTCGATTCCTGCTCCACCGGCAGCGAGCTGTGACCTGCGTCGATAAAGCCTTTGCGCTTGCCGGCCACCGGCAGCGTCCAGCCGCCTTGGCCATCGGCGCGGAACAGGATCCCGCCGCCGGCTTCGATCAGGTAGCCGATGATCATCTTGTGGGAGTCCAGCCAGCTGGCGGGCAGCGGGTCCTGGATGTTGGCGTAGCGGCCCCGGCAGAAACACAGCGGCAGCTTGGGGCTGGTGCCGAAGGCGCGCACCTGGCCGATCAGCACCAGGTGGTCGCCGGCTTCGATGCGCTGGTGCACGCTGCAGTCGAACCAGGTCAGGCTGTCGGTGAGGATCGGCGCGCCGGTGTGCACGGTGTCGTGGTTGACGGTGTGGAACTTGTCCGGCGACTTGGAGGCAAAGGTGCCGGAGACGTCGACCTGGCCTTCATGCAGCAGGTTCACGGCAAACTGTTCGGTACCGGCAAACGCGGCGTAGCTGGCGGCGGACTTGCCCACGCACACCAGCAGCAGCGGCGGGTCGAGGGACACCGAGGTGAACGAATTGGCGGTCATGCCACGAGGGTTGCCGTCGGCGTCATGGGTGGTGATGACGGTGACGCCGGTGACGAAGGTGCCGAAGGCCTGGCGCAAGGCGCCCGGATCGACGGCTGCAACGTTGGCGCTGATCACGGTGCTCGGCATCGGGGTACTCCTTTGTTCTTGTGGTGTGAAGCAAGCCTACGAGGAAGGGAAACCGTGGGCTTGCGTCGATCAGGAGGAAGAAGATTGAAAGTTTTGCTCGGGTTGGCAGGGACGTATCAGTCCTTCGGCTGTTCCGCTTCCATCTCCGCCATGTCCTGGTAGCGGTCGGCAATCCGTGGGTGGGCACGGGAGCCGTCGCTGGCGCCGATGGCGATCAGCACTTCGTCGGGGCCCGGCGCATCGGCGACCTGGAAGTTGGCGGTGAGAAAGTGCGAGCGCTTGCCGGTTTCGCTCTTGTGCACCATCGGCAGCGAGAGCAGGGCGCCCGGGGCGTTGCGGGTGTTGGTGAAGCTCAGGTAGGCGGTGCCTTCCACGGCTTCGCGGAACAGGTTGCCGAAGCGCAGGGTGTGGATCAGGCCCGAGGCATGTTCGATTTCACCGTTGACCCCCACAGCGGCTGCCTTGCCGAAGGCTTCGACCTTGCCGCCGGGCATCAGGGCGATCAGGCGGCGGGTCATCTCGTAGCCCAGCCCCGGAGCCAGGCGCAGGATCTCGGGGCGCAGGTTTTCGACGAAACCCTGGCCGGCCCAAGGGTTTTTCAACACGGCGGCGACCACGATCAGGGTGATGGGTTTGCCGGCGTCCTTGCCGCCTTCGATAAAGGTTTCTTCGATAAAGGTGCAGTACTTCCTGACGCCCAGATTTTCCAGATTCATGATGACTCGTCGCCCTTGTGGCTGTTGGTTGTGGCCTTAGGCTAGGAGCATCCGCCAACAGCGTCTTCCATGGTTTGCGAGTACAAATACGCTGGACATTGCTCTGAACCGGCGCAAGTATCGGGCGGGCCTGGCAGGCAACGTGGCTGCCGTGACCTCCTTGTTCGGGTGAGTGCCTTGAATCGAGAAATGCAGATACTGTCGTTGCGCGATGTGGCCAGTCAGATCAACTCCGGCGGTGATCTGCAGTCGATGCTGCACCAGTTGGTGTACGCCAGTTGCCGCCACACCCACTGGACCATGAGCTCGATCATGGCCATCGACATGGACGCCGGCTTCGGCCACGTCATCGCCCGCCACGACCCGACCCTGGTGCAGCGCCCGCTGGTGGATTGCTGGGAGCTGTCGTCCAGCCCGGTGATGACCGCCCTGCAACGCAACGAGGCGGTATTCATCCGCGACGTGCGCGAATGCGAGTACCCCGGCTACCGCCGTGAATCCCTGGAGCGTGATTACCGCACGGTGATGGTGATGCCGATGAACTGCACCGACTTCGACGGCCGGCCCATGGTGCTCAGCGTGATTTCCCGCACGCTGATGGACGTGTCGGAAGAAGACCGGGTGTTCCTTGGCATGATCATCCACCTGGGCGCGATTGCCGTGGAGCGCCAGCGCCAGCTGGAAGCCGAGCGTCGCGCCGCCGAGCGCCTGCAGCAGGCGTTGCATGTGCACACCACGATGCTGGAGCACGTGTTGGGCGGCGGCTCGGTGACGTCGTTGTCGCTGATGGTGGGCGACCAGTTGCCCAACCCGGTGATCGCCGTGGACTTCACCGCCAACCAGGTGGTGGCGGGACGCTCGCCGGATACCGCCTTGTTCGACGATAACGCCTGGCAGGCCGCGGTCGCCGGGGTGCTCAGCGTGCAGATCACCAAGGCGGCCCAGGAAAGCTTGCGCAGCGCCCTGCGCAACACGGTCAACCTGTTCCTTGACGATGGCCAGCGCCAGTTTACGTTGCGGGCGCAGATCGAACCGTTGATGGTCGACCACGAACTGGTGGGCGCGCTGGTGCTGTTCCCGGTAGCGGTGGCGGTCAACGAGCTGGATTTGCTGATGCTGGAAAGCGCCAAGTTCGCCTTGAGCGTGCAGATGATGCGCAGCTTTATCCGCTTTCGGTTTGAAACCCGGACCCAGACCGAGTTGCTGTTCGAAGTGCTCGAAGGCCGCTGGCGCGATGCCGATGACATCCAGCAACGCGCCCGACGCCTGGGCATCAGCTTCAGCACGCCACAGCAGATGATCATCATCGACTACGGCGCCAAGGCCCGGGAGGCGAAGAACCTGCACCACAACGTCGCCCGCATCCTGCAACGGGCGGGGATGCAGGCCACGGTGATCATCGTCGACAACGGGCTGGTGTGCCTGGTGCCGGCGGAAGGCGAGCGCTTGAGCAAAATCAAACGCCAGATTGCGGATGACCTGGCGCACTACCTGGGTGCCGAGCCGATCCTGCTGGCCAGCGGCGTGTGCCGGGTGTTGGCGGATTATCCGGCTGCGTGGGAGCGCTGCCGGCGCTTGATCGAGATTGCCCGTTCGTTCGGCCGCAGCGGGCCGATCTCCGATCAGGATTTCGGGCCGATCCCGATCTTCGTCGCGGCCGTGGGCGGCGAGGATATTCGCACCTTCGTCAACGACAGCGTCGGCGCGATGCTCGCCCATGACCGCAAGCACCAGACGCCGTACCTGGAAACCCTGACCGCGTACCTGCGGGAAAGCTGCCGCAGCCAGGCCTGCGCGGACGCGATGGGGGTGCATGTGACGACGCTGCGCTACCGGCTGGCGCGGATCCAGGAGTTGTTCGGGATTGATGTGGAAACGCCGGAACGACGGTTTGCCACGGAGTTGGCGATTCATTTGCAGCGGGTGATTGATAGCTGACGGGTAGCATTGCTCCACTTAATAGGAAGCATTACTATTCACGTCCCGCCTCCCCAGTGCTCCCTTGATGATTCCTCAGCCGCCCCGCAGACCAGGCTTTTTCGAGCACTACGAAGAGTTGATCGGGACCTGGACGCGCCGCCTGAGAAACCGTCAGCAGGCCGAAGACCTGGCCCACGACACCTTTGTGCGGGTGCTTGAGTCCAGGTCCACCGAGGTTACGCAACCTCGCGCCTATCTGCATCAAACGGCGCGCAATATCGCCGTTGACGCTTATCGCCGCGAGGACCGTCGGGAGGCGATGGCCCTGGAAGCCTTTGATCAGAGTTCGCCCCACAGTGGCGACCCGGAGCATTTCATGCACGCGATCCAGCTGGCGGACTCCATCGAGCGGGCGCTGGCCGAGCTGCCGCTCAATTGCCGCAAGATTTTCATCTGGCAGAAAATCGAGGGCCTGACCCAGCAGGAAATCGCCGAACGCCTGGGCCTGTCTAAAAACATGGTGGAAAAGTATATGATCCGCACCCTGCGGCATCTACGTGACCGCCTGGATGCGATGGCACCATGACCAATGCCCGCTTTGAAACAGGATCTTCCATGATGGATACCCGTGAGTGTGCCTGCGGCAGTGCGACGGCCCGCGACGAGGCGGCGCAGTGGTTTGTGCGTGTGCAGGACAGCCAACTGAGCGTCGAAGAACGCGAGCGTTTTGATGCCTGGCGTGCGGAGCATGCCGAACACCAGTATGAATTTGATGTGCTGCAAGGCTTGTGGAGCGCCACCGACCTGTTGCCCAAGGCGCGCTTGCAGGCGTTGTGCGATGCCCCGGAACCGCGTGCAAAGCGCCGGCCCGTGCTGCGTTATGCAGTGGCGGCCAGTGTGCTGGCGGTGGCCCTGGGCCTTGGGTTGTTCAGTGGCCTGGATCATCCGGCGACGTACAACGCCGAGTTCCGCACCGCATTGGGGGAGCGCCGGCAGGTGGCGTTGCCCGACGGGTCGCTGATGGATTTGAACAGCCGCAGCGTGGTGGCGGTGCACTATGTAAAAGGCCAGCGTGGCATCGAACTCAAGCAGGGCGAGGCGATGTTCAGCGTCGAGCACGACACCAGCCGGCCCTTTGTGGTGGCGGCCGGGGCAGGGCAGGTGACGGTCACCGGTACGCGTTTCGACGTGCGCCGCGATGACGACCAGACCCGCGTGGTGGTCGAGGCCGGCACGGTCAAGGTGCAAGGGCGCTCACCCGATGAAATCGTGATGCTCACGGCCGGTCGGGGCACCCATGTGGATGCCCAGGGTCAGGTGGCGACTGCCTACGCGGTCAACCCCGAAGAACTGACGGCCTGGCGCACTGGCAAACTGGTGTTCAACAACGCCACCCTCGGTGAAGTGGCCCGGGAAGTCTCGCGTTACCGCGAGCAACCGTTGCGGGTCAGTGCGCCTGCGGTGAGCAACCTGCGGTTGACCAGCGTGTTCAAATCCACCGACACCGACGCCTTGCTCAAGGCCTTGCCGCACATTCTTCCGGTGGCCCTGCGCACCTTGCCTGACGGTAGCCAGGAAATAATTTCACGATAGATTCAGGTTTTTTCCGAGTTCTTCGTCTTCTTGTGCAACTGCAACTGGTTTGCATTAACAGCCGCACTCTCTTGCGATCACAGGACTCCGTTCGACGTGAAAAAACTCGCCGTGAAAAACAATAAATCATCCCGCTGGGCACCCCTTGCCCTCGCCCTGGCCGTCAGCGCCGCACTGCCGGCGGCCTATGCTGACGACGCGATTCATATCCAGGCCCAGTCCCTGGGCTCGGCCTTGAGCCAGTTGGGCCAGCAAACGTCCCTGCAAGTGTTTTTCAGCCCCGACATGGTGGCCGGCAAACAAGCCCCGGCCGTGGACGGCAACCTGTCGCCGGAGCAAGCCCTGCGCCAATTGCTGCAAGGCAGCGGCCTGGATTACCAGATCGATGCCGGCTCCGTGACCTTGCGCCCGCTCGCCAAGGGCACCGGTGAGGCGGGTTCGCCGCTGGAGCTGGGCGCCACCGACATCAAGGTGGTCGGCGACTGGCTGGGCGACGCGAATGCCGAAGTGGTGCAGAACCACCCCGGCGCGCGTACCGTCGTGCGCCGTGAGGCCATGGTGGAGCAGGGCGCGATGAACGTCGGTGACGTGCTGCGGCGTATCCCCGGTGTGCAGGTGCAGGAAGCCAACGGCACCGGCGGCAGCGATATTTCCCTTAACGTCGGCGTACGCGGGCTGACGTCGCGCCTGTCTCCGCGCTCCACTGTTTTGATCGATGGCGTACCGGCGGCATTTGCCCCGTACGGTCAGCCGCAGTTGTCGATGGCACCGATCTCCTCGGGCAACCTCGACAGCATCGACGTGGTTCGCGGCGCGGGTTCCGTGCGTTATGGGCCACAGAACGTCGGCGGCGTGATCAACTTCGTGACCCGCGCCATCCCGGAAAAATTCTCCGGTGAAGTCGGCACCACGCTGGAAACCGCAGCGCACGGCGGCTGGAAACACATTGAAAACGCCTTCATCGGCGGCACCGCCGACAACGGTATCGGTGCTGCGTTGCTGTATTCCGGGACCAAGGGTGACGGCTACCGCGACCGCAACAACTCCAACGACATCGACGACGTGATCTTCAAGACCCACTGGGCGCCGACCGATCAAGACGATTTCTCGCTGAACTTCCACTATTACGACGCCAGCGCTGACATGCCCGGTGGCCTGACCCAGAAGCAGTACGACGCCAACCCGTATCAATCGGTGCGTGACTGGGACAACTTCAATGGCCGGCGCAAGGATATGTCGTTCAAGTACATCCGGCAGATCGACGACCGCACCCAGGCTGAAGTGCTGACCTACTACTCCGACAGTTTCCGCGGCAGTAACATCGCCAACCGCGACCTGAAGACCCTGGGTTCCTACCCGCGCACCTACTACACCTTCGGCATCGAGCCGCGGGTGTCCCATGTGTTTGACGTGGGGCCGAGCACCCAGGAAGTCAGCGTCGGGTATCGTTACCTCAAGGAAGGCATGCACGAGCAGGCCACCAGCCTGGCGCTGGTCAACAACGTGCCGACGCCCGTGGGCCAGAGTGACGGCCACGTTTACCAGGACCGTACCGGTGGCACCGAGGCCAACTCGTTCTATATCGATAACAAGATTGATATCGGCAAATGGACCGTCACCCCGGGCATTCGCTTTGAGCAGATCCGCACCGAATGGCACGACCGCCCGGTGGTGGGCCTGAACGGCGCGATGGTTCAGGAGAAGCGCCGCGAGATCCACAACAACGAACCGCTGCCGGCCCTGAGCGTGATGTACCACGTCTCCGATGCCTGGAAACTGTTCGCCAACTACGAAACGTCCTTCGGCAGCCTGCAGTATTTCCAGCTGGGCCAGGGTGGTAACGGCAACCAGACCGCGAACGGCCTGAACCCGGAAAAAGCCAAGACCTACGAAATCGGTACCCGCTACAACGACAACGTCTGGGGCGGCGAAGTGACGTTGTTCTACATCGACTTCTCGGACGAGTTGCAATACGTCAGCAACGATGTGGGCTGGACCAACCTCGGCGCCACCAAGCACGAAGGTATCGAGGCGTCGGCCCACTACGACCTGTCGAACCTGGACCCGCGCCTCGACGGCCTGACCGCCAACGCCGGCTTTACTTACACCAAGGCTACCTCCGAAGGCGACGTTGCCTTCAAGGGCCGCGACTTGCCGCTGTACTCCCGTGAAGTGGCCACCGTTGGGCTGCGCTACGACGTCAACCACTGGACCCACAACCTGGACGTCTACGCGCAGTCCGGCCAGCGTGCGCCGGGCACCGGTACCACCTATATCACCCAGCCGACTGCCGACGGCCAGTACGGGGATATTCCCGGCTATGTTTCGGTCAACGTGCGCAGCGGTTATGACTTCGGTGCGCAGCTGTCGAACCTGAAGCTGGGCGTCGGGGTCAAGAACGTCTTCAACCAGGAGCACTACACCCGCTCCAGCGACAACAACTCGGGGATTTACCTGGGCGAACCGCGCACATTCTTTGTGCAGGCCAGCGTAGGGTTCTGATCCCTGGTATCGGTAGTTCTTTGTGGCGAGGGGACAAGCTTCCTCGCCACAGCCTTTCTTCCTACTCTTTTGCGAACGATTTTCTGCGTCCGCAGGAACTGAATCCGACAGGTCTGCCACACAAGGAGGTGCCACTTTCCATGGGATACCTTGCATCGTCGAGGTGCCTTTGATCCGAGAGTGAATCGTGTCAATACGCCGAACCGGAGATGCTTATGTCGGTACCCTCACTCAATCAATCCCTTACCAGTTCCTCCAATACACCCGAGCAGCCCAAGGCCGATACCGTCACCTTGACGCTGGCACGCTTACCTTCCGGCCAAGAGTCGGTCGCCGTCAGTTTCGGCACCCCGGATAATAAAGCCGGCCCGATGTTCGCCGGCCCGCAGGCGCAGAGCACTGTGGATCCCCGGGGCTTCGCCCCCGGCTCATTCCCGGCATCAAATCCCAACAGCTTCCTGGGCGGGCTGATCGGACAGTTGCAGGGGCTTCTGAATAGCCTGACGTCGATGTTCAACCCCTTCCGTCCCGGCCCCGGTTATGGCCGCCCTGACCCTTTCAATCCACACCGGCCAGATCCCGCGTGTTGCCGTCCAACCCCTGGCAAGCCCGAGCCTGGCTTCGGTCGCCCGGACCCCCACTATTCGAGGCGCAGCAACGATCAACTGGGGGAGTTGCTCAAGGACAACTTCAACGCGTTCAGGGCGCCGGGCAAGTCCTACGTCACTCGGGAAAGCCTGGAGAGCATGGCGGGCAAACGGTTGACCGGTAACGAGGCCAGTGACCAGAACATCCTTTTGGCCCGGGAACTGCTGCGCCGTCCCGAGGTGATGCAGGCCTTTGATCGAAGTGGCGGGACCGGCAATCCGGATGGTCGAATCACCCGGCAAGACCTCGACGCCGTGCTCAACTCTGACAACCCGTTGAAGTACCAGAGCGACAAACAGATCGCCGAGCAGATGTTGAAGGACTTCAATGCCCTGAAGGGCGGTTTCTGGAGCAGCTCCATCAGTATCAAAGACCTGCAACGCATGGCCGCATCGCCTTTGACCGGGAACCCAAGGCAGGACTCGCTCATCCAGTTGGCCCGGGAAGTTACCCAACGCTCCAGCCTGTTGAAGCAAATGGACAATATCGGCAGCCGGGATAACGACGGCAAGATCGTCAAGGACGCCCTGCGCTGGTTGTCGCGCTAAACCCGTTTTAACCCGATCACGCCACGAACCCTTCGTGGCGCGATTTCCCGCGTTGATCATTCCACTGTGTTTAAACTCCCCGCCAGGGCTCAGACATGAATTCAACGTCGTTTGGATCGCGCAATCCCGGCTCCCGGCCAGCCTGTAATCCGCCGGCGGGCACAGCGGCCTTGCCGCCGGGCAACACACATGAAGAGGGTGCCGAAGCCCGGCGCGTGAAGAACTTCACGGGGCAGCGCAAGTTTCAGGCCCCGGCTGCTGATGACTTCATCAAAGGCATGTTGCCCCAGGGGCAGTTGCCGGCCACCCAAACGTCTGTGCCAAGCCCGTTGTGCTCGGTGATGGCGACTCTGGTCGATGCGATCAAAGGCCTTTGGCAGGCGGTGAAACCGGCGCCGCCGCAGGTACGAAAAGCTGACTGAGTTTTCGGTTTTTACATGCTGTCATTGGAACACTTCGCGACTGCGGAACCATTGCCGCCCGCGCACCACACACCTTTGGCTGGTTGGTCGCGCGCGCGATACGGCTGTCACCGGGTGTGATGAACCGGCAAGCGTGGATCTAAAATTGGTGGAGATAAAACATGAGAATTGATGGCGGGTCAGGCTACCTGCAGCCTGGCGGTACAGGCCGATTTGACGCAACACCGGATGAGGGACTGCGCACTGCCCACGCCGCTGCAAGTGAAGCCACGGATGCTGGCCGACAAGCCAGTCACTCACCCGGCGCCACGTCTGTTCGTTCTTCCGGGTACCGGCCACCGTTGCGGTCGGCCAAGCCCTACGAAGTCGTGCCGCATCATCGAACGCTGCAGAACGGTGTTGCCCCGCGCGCCGGCCAGCCCAATCCCAACCTTCACCTGCCGGACAGCGAGTTGGTGAAAGCGTTGAAAATCAGTTTTGCCACGCTGAAAGAACTCCATGAAACGTGACGGACTGAGGCTGTCTTCGTTGCAGCGAATCGCCGCCAAAAGAGTCGGCGACAATCAGAAGTTCGACCGCGCGATTTTATTGGCCAAGGCGCTTGTCCAGCGCCCGCGCCTGATCGATGCGATCACCGATCAGGACGGCTACATCACCACGCAAAGCCTGGCGCAGGCCGAAAGTGTGGTGTTCGGCAACAGCGATCCGAGTGCCTTCAGCCCGGACCCTTTCCACGCCAAGAGCAACGCCGAGCTCGTGCGGGTGTTCAAGGCGATGTTTACCGAGTTGCGTGACAGGTCCCGGGACCGCAAGGGGCTCTTTGAACACATCGTCTACGTCAACATCGAGTTGCTGGTTGCCATGAGCAAGGACCCTGACGAGCTCGATGGTCACGGTGAACCCGTTCTGGACCCCGTCACAGGGCTGGCGCGGAAGAAATACGATGAACAGCAGGTGTATATGGCGAAGAATATTGTCGACCGCCCCGGGTTGCTCCAGTCACTGGAAAGCGCCCATGGCAGCGGTCTGCGGATGTTTGGCGGTCATCATCAGGCGGGCTGGCTCAGCAACAAAACCCTTGATCGCTGGCTTGAGCACCACAAAAACCGATAAGCCCCGGGTGGCGCCTCACGGTAGGAGGCGGTAGGGGAATGCCGGTTATACCCGCAGTATCTTTCCGCTGATTGCCACACCGATCAGCAACACCGCAATCAGCACAAAGGCCGTACTCAGACTGCTGCCGTGGGCGATAAAGCCGATGACCGCAGGGCCGGCAAGAATGCCGGCATAACCCAGGGTGGTGATGGCGGGCACCGCAATGTGTTCCGGCATGACGGTCTGCTTGCCGACGGCGGTGTACAGCACCGGGACGATGTTCGAACACCCGGCTCCTACCAGCGCATACCCCAGCAGGGCGGTTTCCCACGCCGGGAACAGCGTGGCCAACAGCATGCCGGCCGCGGCGAGGGCGCCGCCGAAGACAATCACCCGGGTGGCGCCCAGTCGGCGAACAATCCTGTCGCCGGTCAGGCGCCCGACGGTCATGGTCAAGGCAAAGGCTGCGTAGCCCAGGCCCGCATAGGCTTCATCCAGGCCGCGCTCGGCACTCAGGAACACCGCGCTCCAGTCCAGCACGGCGCCTTCGGCGAGAAACACGATGCAACACAGGCAACCAATAAACAGCACCACCCCGTGGGGCACGGCAAAGGCCGGCCCGGAGCTTTCACTGCCGTAGGGCAGCAAGTGCGGCCCGGCCTTGAGCAAGGCCACGGCCATCACGACGATGACGGCGAGGGTGGCCTGGAACGGCGACCAGCCCAGCCCCAGCAGCCCGCTGACACCTGCCGCACCGACGATCCCGCCCAGGCTGAACAACCCATGGAAGCCCGACATCATGGTCTTGCCGCTGGCCCGTTCGACGATCACCGCCTGCAGGTTGACGGTGGAATCCACCATGCCCAGCCCGGCACCAAATACAAACAGTGCGGCCATCAGCAACGGAATTGAAGAGACGGTGGCCAGCATCGGCAGGCCGAGGCAGATCAGAATGGTCCCGCCGGTGGCCACGCGCCGGATACCGTAGCGCGATGCCAGGGCCCCCGCGACGGGCATGGCGATCATCGAACCCACCCCCAGGCACAGCAGCAACAGGCCAAGGGTGCCCTCATTGAGTTGGGCGCGGGCCTTGGCGTACGGCACCAGCGGGGCCCAGGCGGCGATGCCGAAACCTGCGATAAAAAAGGCGATGCGGGTCGACATTTGCTCCAGCCGCCCGGGTACCACGGGCGCTGGGGTGCTGATGGCAGTCATGAAAAATCCTTGGTTTTGCGTTCAACGAACGATGTGCAGCGCAACATCCTTGCACATCAGGCCGTATCGAGCGAGCCGGGGTTCCCTTGGCGTGCCTGAACAGCGAGCCAACCATTTTTTCAGAAGCATGGAACGCGATTGGCCTTTCCAGCCACTATCAGCGTGTAGGACGAGTAATCGTTTGATGTGCGAGGTGGCCTGGAAGGTGCGTAATCCCCGCGAGAACTGGCGAACCCCGGGCTTCTTGCGGCGGATTACCACCTTCCAGGCCGACCCTCCAACGTCTTCATTGATGGCGCAGGCGACTACGGGCATACACCGCCACAATCACGAAACATCCCATCGGCAACAGGTACGCCAGCGCAACCGTGCTGTTGTCCGCCACCTTGCCCATCAGGTAAGGCATCAGCGCACCGCCGACAATCGCCATGATCATGAACGAACTGCCGCGCTTGGTATGGGGGCCGAGGTTTTTCACGCCCATGGCGAACAGCGTCGGGAACATGATCGACATGAAGAAGAACACCGCAATCAGCGCGATCACCGAGATGCCCTCAAACCCAATCACCACCAGCGCGCACAACGCGATGTTGATCAGCGCATAAATCAGCAACAGCTTCTGCGCGCTGACGCGGCCCATCAACCAGGTACTGAAAAAACGCCCGAACATGAAGGCCAGCATCGCGATCGACAGCAGGTAGGCCGCGTGCTGGCTGCCCATCTGCGCCCAGTGTTCGGTGACGTAGTTGATGAAAAATGCACCGACCCCGACCTGGGCCGCCACGTAGAAAAACTGCGTGATCACCCCGCCGACGAATTCCGGATACTGCCACAGCCCCTTGCCGGCCATGGGTTGCAGTGCCTGCT
Organism: Pseudomonas sp. 1912-s; assembly: GCF_029269205.1. NCBI lineage: Bacteria > Pseudomonadati > Pseudomonadota > Gammaproteobacteria > Pseudomonadales > Pseudomonadaceae > Pseudomonas > Pseudomonas sp. 1912-s. The sequence goes on from NZ_JARIXR010000006.1 coordinate 74,930, forward strand.
CCTGGGCGCGTAGATCCGGCAGCGGCGTACGGGCGATCAACAGCGCCACCAGCAATACCAGAACGGCAATGACGACATAGGTGGTCTGCAACGAACTCATGTCCGAAGCCGGTGTGCTGCCGGCGCTGAAGAACATCGCGCCGCCAATCAGCGGGCCGAAGAACTGACCCAGGCCGTTGAAGGATTGCGCCAGGTTCAACCGTCGCTCGGCGCCCTGGGGGTCACCCAGCACCGTGGCATAAGGGTTGGCCGCGGTCTCCAGGCAACCCAGCCCGCAGGCGATGACGAACAGCGCGAACAGGAAAAATGCAAAGCTCGCCGCCGCTGCCGCCGGCATGAACAGCAATGCGCCCACCGCATACAGGCACAAGCCCAGCAGGATCCCCGCCTTGTAGCCGTGGCGGTCCATCAACAGCCCCGCCGGCAGGGCGATCAGGAAGTACGCGCCGAAATACGCGCCTTGCAAAAGCCCGGACTGGGCCTTACTGACGTGCAGGACTTCCTGGAAATGCTTGTTCAGGACGTCCAGCAAGCCGTAGGACAAGCCCCAGAGGAAGAACAGACTGGTCACCAGCATCAGTGCCCAGCGGTAGGTCGGCACGGCGGGTGTGCCGGCTGCCACAGGTGTGTCTTTGCTTAACATGACGCTTCTCCTGTTGTTTTTATGGGATCAAGGCGTGCGATGCAGCGGTTATCAGGGTTGGTCGGTGAGGCTGAAAATCTGTGTCAACGGCTGCCATTTGCCGCCGGGATCGGTCCACGGCGTGGGCGCCTGGAAACGCCACATCAGGGTTTCCCAGGCTTGCACGTCGGGGTTGGCACGGGCGGCCTGGTCGAGTGCTTCGAAGCTGAACCCGGCGGTGGTGTCCATGACCATGAACAGCCGCGTGCCCAGGCGCCAGATCTGCATCTGCAGGATGTGCTGGCCGCGCAGATGCGCGGCCACGGCGGGCCAGATGCGTTGATGCAACTGCTGGTACTCGGCGATCAGTGCCTCATCGTCGATCAGGTCCAGGGCCAGGCAGTACCGTTGGCCGCTCATGTCAGCGCCCGGTCGAGGTGGGTGTAGCCGCCGTCCACCACCAGCCATTGCCCGGTGGTGTGGGAGGCGCGGGGTGACAGCAGGAACAGCACACTGTCGGCAATTTCCTCGGGGGTGGTCATCCGTTTGCCCAAGGGGATTTTCTCGACGATGGCGGCGAGCTTGGCCTCGGGGTTATCGAAGCCATCGATCCAGCGCTGGTACAGCGGCGTCAGCACCTCGGCGGGCACCACCGCGTTGACCCGGATGCCGAATTCCAGCAAGGAGGCCGCCCACTCCCGGGTCAGCGACAACTGCGCACCTTTGGCCGCGGTATAACCGCTGGTGCCGCCCTGGCCGGTAAGGGCCGTCTTGGAGCTGATATTCACGATCGCCCCGCGACTGGCCTTGAGAGCATCGAGGCACAGGTGGGTCATCAGGTAGTAATGAATCAGGTTCTTTTCCAGGGACTCGACGAAGGCTGCACGGCCTGCTTCCAGGCCCACGCCATCGTTGACCCCGGCGTTGTTCACCAGGCCGTCGATGCGCCCGAAGCGTTGTAACACTTCGTTGACCGCCGCGCGGCAGGCGTCCTCATCGCGCAACTCGACACGGATGAAGTGGCTTTGACCCTGTTGTTCAAGCTCGGCCGCGAAGGCCGCCGACAGCGGTTGATGTCCGAAAATCACCGGGATCGCGCCTTCGGCGATCAGCCCCAGGGAGATGGCGGCGCCAATCCCGGATCCGCCGCCGGTGACGATAATCACGCGGTCCTGCAAATGCAGATTCATGGGCAGTTTCCTTCAAGGTGATAGACCCGCTGGGCAGTGCCGCCCCAGATCGCCTGCTGTTCATGGGGCGACAATTGGCCGAGGGTCTGTTGCAGCAATTGGCAGGTGCCCTGGTATTCCCCGGCCAGCAGGCATACTGGCCAGTCCGAGCCGAACATCAGGCGGTCGGCGCCAAACAGCTCCAGCGCCAGTTCTATGTAGGGGCGCAGGGTACGGGCGTTGCGCTGATCGGGCCCGGCTTCGGTGAGCAGGCCCGACAGCTTGCAGCGGACGTGGGGCAGGGCGGCCAGCGGTGCCAGGTGTTCGGCCCAGCCGGCCGGGCCGTTGGCGATATCTGGCTTGCCCAGGTGGTCCAGCACCAGGTGATGTTGGTCGTGGCGCTGGCACATGGCTGTTGCGGCGTCGAGGTCGGCGCAGCGGATCAGCACCTCGTAGACGTAGCCTTGTTGTTGCAGGTGCCGCAGGCCACGGGAGAATCCTGGATCTGCCATAAAGCGCGCGGGCGTGGGTTCGTCCTGAATCTGATGCCGAAAGCCCTTGAGTCCTGGTGCGTCGCGCCACTGGTCCAGATGCCGTTCAAGCGTTGGATCGCACAGGTCGACCCAGCCGACGACACCGAGTATCCACGGGTGCTGGCGCGCCATTTCCAGCAGCGCATCGGTTTCCTGCTCGCCGGCGCGGGCCTGCACGGCAATGCAGCCATCCAGGCCGGCAGCGTCGAGCAATGGCCGCAAATCCTGTGGGAGAAAGTCCCGCCGCAGGTCAGCCTCAGCCGCACCGATCCACGGATAATCAGCGGCCCGGTAGCGCCAGAAATGCTGGTGCGCATCGAGCCTCAGGGGTGATGGGGACGACATTATTATTGTGCTCCGTCCATTCAAATTGTGTTTCAGCTCACGGCCGGTGGCGGTATTGCTCCCGGGACGCGGCTTTCATCTGGATCGAAAACCCCGGTGCCGTCGGCGGCAGATAGGCAGCGCCGCGTACCACGCAAGGTTCCTCGAAATGCTCGTGCAGGTGGTCGACATACTCGATCACCCGGCCTTCGTGGGTGCCGGCGATGCACAGGTAGTCGATCATCGACAGGTGCTGCACATACTCGCAAAGCCCGACGCCGCCGGCATGGGGGCATACCGGCAGGCCGTATTTGGCCGCCATCAGCATCACCGCCAGTACTTCGTTGACCCCTCCCAGGCGGCAGGCGTCAATCTGCACCACATCGATGGCTTCCCGCATGATCAATTGCTTGAAGATAATCCGGTTCTGGCACATCTCCCCGGTAGCGACCTTGACCGGCGCCACACCCAGGCGAATCTTGCGATGGCCTTCGATGTCGTCGGGGCTGGTGGGTTCTTCGATAAACCATGGCTTGGCAAACGCCAACTCGCGCACCCAGTCGATGGCGGTGTCGACTTCCCACACCTGGTTGGCATCGATCATCAATTGGCGATCCGGCCCCAGCACTTCGCGGGCGATGCGCACGCGGCGCAGGTCATCCTGCAAGTCGTGGCCGACCTTGAGCTTGACGTGGTTGAACCCGGCATCCACCGCTTCCTGGCACAGCCGGCGCAGCTTTTCGTCACCGTAACCGAGCCAGCCGGCCGAGGTGGTGTAGCAGGGATAGCCATTGGCTTGCAGGTCGGCCATGCGTTCAGCCTTGCCTTCGGCGCGTTGGCGAAGCAAGGCCAGGGCTTCGCTGGAGGTGATGCAGTCGGTGATGTAGCGGAAGTCGATGCAGCGCACCAGTTGTTCCGGACTCATGTCGGCCACCAGGCGCCACAAGGGTTTTCCTTCGGCCTTGGCCCACAAATCCCACGCGGCGTTGACGATCGCGCCGGTGGCCAGGTGAATGGCGCCCTTGTCGGGGCCGATCCAGCGCAACTGGCTGTCGCTGGTGACATGGCGCCAGAAGCGGCCCATGTCTTCGGCGATCCATTCCAGGGTCAAGCCCACCAGCAACGGCTGCATGGCCTGGATCGCCGCGCAGCAAATCTCGTTGCCACGGCCGATGGTAAAGGTCAGGCCGTGGCCTTCAAGGGCCGGGTTGTCGGTCTGCACAATCACATAGGCGGCCGAGTAGTCCGGGTCCGGGTTCATGGCGTCGGAACCGTCCAGGGACTGGGACGTGGGAAAGCGGATATCTTCGACGCGAATCGCGGTAATGGTGGTCATGAACGGCTCCTTGGCTCTTGTCAGGCGTCGACCGTGGTCTGGTTCTGTTGACCCAGGCCTTCGATGCCCAGGCGGATCTTTTGCCCAGGCTTGAGGTAGACCGGCACGGGCTTGATCCCCAGGCCGACACCGGGCGGAGTGCCGGTGGAAATCACATCCCCCGGTTGCAGGCTCATGAACTGGCTGAGGTAGCTGATCAGTTTGGGAATCTGGAAAATCATCGTGCGGGTATTGCCGTTCTGGTAGCGGTGGCCATCGACTTCGAGCCAGATCGACAGTTGATGCGGGTCGGCGATTTCATCCCGGCTGACCAGCCACGGGCCCAGCGGGCCAAAGGTGTCGCAGCCTTTGCCCTTGTCCCAGGTGCCGCCGCGTTCCAGTTGGAACTCACGTTCGGAGACGTCGTTGATCACGCAGTAGCCGGCCACGTGCTGCATGGCCTGGCTTTCTTCGATGTAACGTCCGCCCTGGCCGATCACCACACCGAGCTCCACTTCCCAGTCGGTCTTGGTGGAGTGGCGGGGGATTTCGATGTTGTCGTTGGGGCCGACGATGGCGCTGGTCCATTTGTTGAAGATGATCGGTTCGTCGGGTATCGGCGCGCCTGTTTCGGCGGCGTGATCGGCGTAGTTCAGGCCGATGCAGATGAATTTTCCCACTTGGCCGACACAGGCGCCCAAGCGCGGATTGCCCGGTACCAAGGGCAGGCTCGCGGGGTCGAGGTCTTGCAGGCGTGCAAGGTTTTGCGGGAGCAGGGCTTCGCCTGCGACATCACTGATGTGAGCGGACAAGTCGCGCAGACGACCGTCAGCGTCCAGAAGGGCCGGGCGTTCCTGGCCTTTTTCACCGTAGCGCAGCAATTTCATGAGCAATCCTCTTATTGGGAAGTAGGCGGTCAGTTGCTCCAGCCGCCGTCAATGATCTGGGTGGTGCCGGTCGTAAATGCGCTGGCGTCAGAGCCAAGGTACAACGCCAGTTGGGCGATTTCCTGGGGCGTGCCCAGGCGCCCCATCGGTTGGCGCGCGGTGAAGGCGGCGTACACCTCATCCTGCTGGCGGCCTTCACGGCTGGCTTGTTCGATGATGCGTTGCTGCAGCGAAGGGGACTCCACGGTGCCTGGGCAGATGGCGTTGCAGCGAATGCGTTGGGTGACAAAATCGGCGGCCACGGATTTGGTCAGGCCGATGACCGCAGCCTTGCTGGCGCAGTAGGCAAAGCGATTGGGCACGCCCTTGAGGCTGGAGGCCACCGACGACATGTTGATAATCGAGCCGCCGCCGGCCGCCAGCATTCCCGGCAGAAACGCGCGGATCATGCGGTACATGGCGGTGACGTTGAGGTCCAGAGCAAATGCCCAGTCGCTTTCCGGGCATTCGAGGATATTGCCGGCGTGCACCACGCCCGCGCAGTTGAACAGCACATCCAGCGGGCCGATCTCGGCGGCGAGGCGTTGTATGGCGCTGGCGTCGGTGACATCCAGCAACACCGTTTGCGCGCCTGGCAGGTCAGCGAGCGCCTGTTGATTGATGTCGGCTGCGATCACTTCGGCGCCAGCCGCCAGGTAGGCTTCGACGCTGGCGCGGCCAATGCCCTGGGCGGCGGCGGTGATCAGCACGCGTTTACCGGTGAGGTCCATGACAGACTCCCTAGATTGTTATTATTGGCTCAATGGTCAGGCCATTGAGGGCGTAAAACGCCTGCATCTGTGGCATAGCGAACCGTGGTGGGTTTGCTATGATCAGCACACTGCAAACGATCCAATGGTCAGGCCATTGATCCAATTTTTAGCATGGGTCTTCCCGGTCAACAAGCAGCTTTTTCGCCAGTTGACCCCTTTGACCGTGCCATGCATGAATCGAGCTGAGCCTAGATGCCATTTCAAGTGATTGATAACCAACGTCTTTATCGACAGATTGCCGACCAGTTGCGGGCGTTGATCGACAGTGGAGAATTTCCGCCGGGCAGCCGCCTCCCGGCGGAGCGCGAGCTGGCCAAACTGCTGGGCGTGAGTCGCGCCTCCGTACGTGAAGCAATGATTGCCCTGGAGGTGATCGGCCTGGTGGACGTGCGTGTGGGCAACGGCGTGCTGGTCTGCGAACCGGTGCAACCGACTGTCAGCCAGGAACCGGTGATGGCCCAGGCCACCCGGGATCAATGGAAAGAATTCGATCCGGAACTCAACCTGCACGTCGACTTCAACGCCGAGATTCCACCGTTTTCCCTGCTCCAGGCCCGTCGCCTGATTGAACCGGAAGCCGCCGCCCTGGCCGCCAAACACGCCACCGACGAAGAGCTGGCGGGAATCCGCGAGGCCTTCGAGCGTAACGTGCAGGACAACCGCGAAGGCTCCCATACCCACCCGGGCGATCGCCTGTTTCACATCCGCATCGCCCAGGCCTCGGGCAACCCGGCGTATGCGCTGATGATTGCGCACTTGCTGGGGCATCGTTACGGCAGCATGTTCCAGCGGTTGCAGGCGCATTACACCTCGGATGACATGCCGCATCGCTCGGAAGACGAGCACCGCAAGATCCTCGACGCACTGGAGCAACGGGACGTGGAAGGTGCACGACAGGCCATGCGCAAGCACCTTGAAGAGGTGGTACGAATCTTTATGCGGACTGCGCAATGACCGTGTTCTACGACGCCCGCGGGAATATCTACGGGGTGGTCAGCCCGGAGTTGTTACGCAGCCAGGGTGTTGAGCTGCCTGGTCGTGCCGACTTGGCCGCTGCCACCCGCGAGGGTTGGGCGCTGGCGGCCATTGCCTCTGAATGTGGCTGGGGTGATTTGCCGCGCCCGGCAGAGGCCAAGGAGCATCGCTGTGACGGTTTGTTGGTGGGGCCGTTTCAGGCCGAGCCGCCCTTTGACGTGTTGATTGTTAACACGGATGGGTCATTGGCCGAGCGCAGTGGCAATGGCCTGACGATTTTTGCCCAGTCGTTGACCGACCAGGGATTGATGGCGCAAGGCTGTGACCTGCGGGTGCATCACGACAAGCCCGATGCACTGTCTCCGGTGATCACGCGGGTTGAGCCTGCGGTGTACGAACAGGTCCAGGGCTTTTGGCTGGCGCTGGGGCGGCCCGAATTCGGGCCCTTGGCGGTAGGGGCGGTTGGCGTTGGCCTGGTATCGCTTGAGGGGACCGAGGTGAGCCATGTCGCGCAACTGGCTGCACTCAACCCCGAGTGGAATCACAGCCGGTTTGTACGTGTGGGCAACCCTCATTGCGTGACGCTGGTGCAGGACGCGTTGGCGTTGCCGGACAACGCGCAGATGCATCGGCCCGCGTTGTTCGATCCGCTGAGGGCAGTCGCTTTTGCGCCGCCTGCCGGGGCGGGTCAGCCCTGTATTTCCGGAGTCAACCTGCAATGGGTCGCCCGGGATTCAGGCAACCGTGTTATCGCACGCGTATTTGAGCGCGGCGAGGGGCCGACGGCGTCTTCCGGGACCAGCGCCAGTGCCGTGGCATGCGCCGCCTGGTCTGTAGGATGGGTGACCGCGGGTGAGGTGGCGGTGGTAATGCCGGGCGGTACGGCACCGGTGCGGTTGCGAGCGGAGGCGGGCGAGTTGCTGAGCGTCAGCCTCTTCGGGACTGCGCGGCTGCAATCGCTTTGAAGTAAGGAGTGGCTGGCGTATTTGTTTTTGTCAGTCGTTTCTTTATAAGTAAGTGTCGTTGGCGAATAGCCGTGTAAGAGTATTCCTGTTAGCGAATACTGGCTGTTTAACTACATTTCCGTAATTGATAAAAGACCCTTCCAGTATCGATGTACGAATCTTCTTTTTTATTTTGAAGCGGCCGAATGTCGCCTGAAATCGCTAGTATTCCTGGGGTTCAGGCACTTTTTATCGGCTTCGAATTGAGTGGCTTTATCTTCGTTTTACGCGGGGAATTATTTCAGTTCGACAATGAATGGCGGGTAACAACGGATGTTCGATACGCTTGTTTCGTCACGCTTTAAACTGATTGTTGCAGGCATAAACCAGACGTTTCAGGTGCTGGCTTTTAAAGGCAGCGAAACGATTGATCAACCTTTTTTCATTGAAGTGCAGTGGGTCAGTGAAAACCCCGGCCTGGATCTTGAGGCGCTGCTTCACCAACCGGCCTATCTGGATTTTGGTGAGGCGGGGGAAGGCCTTCACGGGCAAATCCATGCCATTGGCCGGGAAGACCCTGGCCGGCGACTGACCCGCTATCGCCTCACACTTGCGCCGCGCCTTGCGTATCTGGCCCATCGTTGCGACCAGCGGATTTTCCAGCAGCGCAGCGTGCCGCAAATCATCGCGGCGGTGCTGGAGCAGCACGGCATTCTTGCCGATGCTTATGCCTTTGAGCTGGGGCCGGTGGTGTACCCGCCCCGCAGGTTCTGTGTGCAATATGCAGAAAGCGATCTGCATTTTATCCAGCGTTTGTGCGAAGAAGAGGGCATCCATTATCACTTTCGCCACAGTACGGATGCTCACGTGCTGGTGTTTGGCGATGACCAGACGGTGTTTCGACGTTTGCCGGCGCAGCACTATTGTGCGGCCGCTGACCCTGCTGCCGACGCACGGGTGATCCAGCGTTTTGATGTGCGCCTGGCCACACGCAGTGCTCAGGTTGTGCGGCGGGACTATGACTTTGAACACCCGTCGCTGCGGCTGCAGGAGCAGGCCGGCGCTTGCCCGGCGCTTGAGGACTATCAATACCCTGCGGGATTCACCGGCCATCTGCGCGGCTCGCAGTTGGCCCGGCGTGGCCTGGAGCGTCATCAGCGAAACCGTCACCGGGCGTTGGGCCGCAGTGATCAGCCGGCCTTGCGCAGCGGGCATTTCCTGACGCTGCGGGGCCACCCCGACCTGTCTTGCAATGACTTGTGGTTGATCACCAGTGTGCGTCACGAAGGCTATCAGCCGCAGGTGCTGGAGGAGGCCGTGGTGGATGGCGAAGCGTTCCAGGGCTATCGCAATCGATTTACTGCAACGCCCTGGCGCGCGATTCACCGCCCGCCGCTCAAGCATCCCAAACCGCGCATCAGCGGCAGCCAGACCGCCACGGTCACCGGCCCGGTGGGTGAGGACGTGCATTGCGACGCCCACGGGCGGGTGAAAATCCGCTTTCACTGGGACCGGCTCGACAAGACCGACGACAAGAGCAGCTGCTGGGTGCGGGTGACGTCCGGTTGGGCAGGTGAGCGCTTTGGCGCGGTGATGATTCCGCGTGTGGGCATGGAGGTATTGGTGACGTTCCTGGAAGGTGATCCGGACCGACCCGTGATCAATGGTTGTCTGCCTAACGCTGTGCAAACGCCGGCTTACCCCTTGCCACAACACAAGACCCGCAGTGTTTTGCGTAGCCGCAGCACGCCGGGTGGCACGGGGGCTAACGAGCTGCATCTTGAGGACCGCGCCGGCCAGGAACTCATCTACCTGCGCGCCCAACGCGACCTGGAGCAGCAGGTCGGCCACGACAGCCGGCTGGAGGTCGTGGGCGAACGTCGGGAAACCATCCACGGCTTGAGTACGACCACCCTGGGAGACGAGGAACACCGCAGCATCGCCGGCGACCGCAAGGTTCGGCTTGGGGCTGATGATCACTTGCACGTGCAGGGCAACAGCCAGACGCATGTCGGCCAGACCCTGGTGATCGAAGCAGGGCAACAGGTCCATCTCAAAGCGGGCGCCAACCTGGTGATCGATGCCGGTGCGCAGTTGAGCTTCAAGGCGGGTGGTGAGCATTTGCTGATTCAGGCCGGAGGGATTTTCAGCAGTCGGCCGATCACGTTGGGCGGTGTGCCTGCTGGGACCCGTACAGCAAGTCCTGTTGGGCCGGGTGACGTGACTGCCTCGCCCGCATTTGTAGCGGAGGGGCCAAAGGTTTCGGTTACCCAAGGCGCAATCATGGAGCTGGCCAGACGACTGGATGCGGACTTCTGCCCGGTGTGCGAGCGCTGCCGCGAAGGCATGTGCGATTCCACGGGGAGGGCGGCCTGATGGAGATCTCGCCTGGCCAGTGGATGGCTCAACAGCAGCAGGCGGGGCGTCGCCTGTGCCTGGTTCTACAGGATGAAAACGACGCACGCGGGGCACTGCTGGCGACACGCTCGGTGGCTGAGTATCGCAGCCTCTACGTTGAAACCGTCGCATCGGAAATGGCGGCGGATGGGCCGATGCTCCTGTTGCTCGACCATGTCAACGAACCCGGGCTGGTGAGCTTATTGCAAAACCCTCAGCGTAATTGGGGCTGGTTGGGCAGCTTGCCTGATGATGACTTATCGGGTGTTACCCGGCATTGGCGCGACAGGTTGGTGGTGGGGGTGGCGGCCAGCCAGGCGCTGTACCGCTTCCACGATAACCGCACCTTGGCGCGGGCCTTGGTTCACCTGCCTGCTCAGGACTGGCCTGTTTTTCTCGGGCCGCTGATCAGCGTGTGCTACTGGCAGGGCGAGCGTTGGTGTTGCGTCGATAATCCGGCTCCGGGGGTGTATCCGGTACCCGATCCTGCACCGTGGCTAGAGGTGCCGAATCCACAGGCGGGAGCGATTCTGCAGGCCAATATCCTGCGTTATCTGTTGGCTGAGTACAGTGAGGCGCTCAGTCAACTGGCTGAATTTCAGGACCCTAGAATCTGGCTGGAACAGGTGCTGGAGCAGGCGCGGGCCTGGCAATGGGAAAGGCCGGAACAGCTGGAGTTCTTGGTGGTGCGGCGGTTGGTGGAAGCCACTGGGGACGTGCTGATTCGCTGGCAACCGATACGGGGGGAAGCGGCGGAGGACCATTTTCAGCGGGTGGTTGAAGAATGGCGTCGGGTGGAGCGGGAGCAGCAGGATGCGTAGGGGATTTATGTTGAGCGTGTGTCGAGGGGTATTCGTTTGCAGCGTGCTGGCTGGTTCCGGTTGTGCGATGAAACCAGTGGATAGTTTCACCCTGGAAGTCGACCTGCCGGCGAATTTTCGCTTCAAGAGTGATGCAGCTTATCGACCGGCAACGGGTGAGATCTGCACCTTACCCAAGCGCCGGGGCAAGCGGCCGGAGGACAAGGTTTTTGACACGGTGGGCAAGCCGGTGGCCAATCGGGTGAGCTTTGAAGTGCCACTGACGGAGACGGTGGATGGGTGTCCGTTAGTGTTGCGCAGCATTACGTTTGATCTGTACGCGAAGTGGGGAGAGCGGTCGGCGGATGTTGGGGGGGATTTCGCGTTCATCAATGTGCTGGATCGGTTGGAAGAAGGTATGGCCGGGATGCCTGAGTCGGGTGTTCAAAAACTGCCCGGACGATGTCAGTGGTTATTCCGAACAGTCGGCCCCAAACGGGCCATTAGCAAGGTACTCAAGTGTAACTCGCTGGACGCAGTAGGGAATCTGCGAAAAGCAAGAGCAGGTGGAGCGGTGCAACGGGATGAGTTGAAAGATAAGACGTTGAGGATGGCCCTGGAAGTGACGACGGAGGAATGGCCTTACATGGGAGATAACTGGGTTCGATTCCCTCAAGGTTGGAAACGCTGTATGGGCAAGAGCCTGGAGGATCAATACGCGTTCTGTCGCGGGAATACTACCGATTTCAAATCCATCAAGATGCCTGATGGGCGTGAATGCGACATATATCCCACTTGTGCCGAATAAGGATATTCAGACATGCCTCTTGAAGAATGGAAGCAACCTTTTTTTAGCGAAAAAATGCCAGTTTGTGCATTACGCGGATGTTGGTTGAGTTTTTGTCTCGTGGATGAGTCAGGCGATGGTAAAGCCTATGGAGGTCTTGCATACGAGGTTTTTGACAGTGCAGGCCAGCAATACAAGGGGCGTTTGAACGGCGACGGATTTGCAAAGCTGGAGAATCAATACCGCGGTCCTACGGTGCTGATCTTCGAAGCAGCCTATGGAAGGCGCGACGATTATTACTCTACGTTACAGAGACGCAGCCGTTATCCATTACCCATCACCGAACTTCAAGTTCGAGCGGAACAAACGCGCTTTGTCCGGGCTGATGGTGAGCGTACCGAGCGAAACCCCGCTCAGCAAAAGGCCGGCAGGTTTTACCAAGTCGAAGTGCGTGATTTGGTCAGGCATGCCGCTCACTTACCACCCTTGGCGCCCAGGATATTTCGTCCCCAGCGACATGCGCTAAAAATGATGGCTGATCTTGGATTTGGGCCGTCCCAGTCGACCTTGGCAGGAGTTGTGTTGTTTCCCAATCAACATACCGTGCTGGAGATACGGCCGTTGCGAGCGCTGCGGCCGGTGTTGTCTATCGACGACCAGTTCTGTGCCTTGAATCTGTATCAGTTGGCCTTGATGGCTACCTTGAGTTACTGCGACTTTGGACAGGAGCCACGCACACAGCCAGTAGATCAGGTCTGCTTCCCCTTGGGTCCCAGTGTGGGGCGCTTCTTTTCCGAAGAACTTTCGGGTTACCAAGAGGCTTGGAAAGTTGACGCTGAGCAAGTGCAACGCTTTTATCCACTGTACGAAGACGTGCCCTATTCGAAACGGTTTGAGGTTTTGCCCTTTGATCCGGAGTTGTATGAACAGAATCGCCCGGCACAGGGGGAGGCTCAGGAACACCCGGCGCGTCTGCATTTTTTCGATGATCAGAAGCACGGCACTGATACTCAGGCATTTATCAGCCATCACGATGAGGTGATTCTGATTTCCGTGCGGGGCACGGCTGGTGGCGCTGATGCACTGCGGGATGCAAACGCGCACCAGGTAGCTTTTGGTGATGGTTTTGGCAAGGCTCATGAAGGGTTCTATAAGGCTTATAGAGCTATGCGTGATTTTGTTCTGCTTTACCTCGATCAGTTTTATGTGGGGCAGCGCGTCTTAATCTGTGGCCACAGCCTGGGCGGAGCCATAGCACTGCTGTTGGCTGAAGGACTGCGGCGAACTCCCGATCGTGACTACAACATCCTTCTCTACACCTACGGCGCCCCCCGAGCGGGCGACTCCGAATTCACCGACGGGGCATCGGCTCTGGTGCATCACCGCATAGTCAACCACAACGACCCTGTCCCGAGTGTCCCTGCACCCTGGATGAACACCACCGCCAAAATCTGGATACCTGGCGCCGTGGTGCTGTTCAGCAACCCTGCACCCGGGGGCCTGCTGTTTGCCCTGGGGCTGGTACGCCTGACCAGCAACCCTTACCAGCACCACGGCGCGCAGCAGCACTTCATGCCGATCCTGCTACCGGACGGTACACAGTCCTCCGTCTTGTGGACCCCCGGCTGTGAATCCATTGAGGACGCGGCTTGCAAACGCGCATTGCGGCTCAATGGCGATATGCCGGATCGCGCCAACCTGATCAAACAGCTTGTTCAGAATGGTCATCACTCCATGGTCGTCGGCTACATCCCCGCTGCTTGGGCCACGTTGCGCCGTTGGCAGCAAACCCTCGATACCCATGGCACCCTCGTGACTTCCCGTGAATTTGAACTGATCGACAAAGCCCTGTTCACCATGCAGCATCAGTTGCGGGAACAACGAAAAAAACTGGATCTGCACCGTCCAGCCAACCAGCGTGGCTACGAACACCACGAGCCCTTGAGTCAGGAAGTCGATCGGCTGAAAGACAGTCGCGACCGTTTGGAAACCCTCCGCTGGCGCCGCCTCCAGGCCCGCGACGTCTACGGCAGCCACGCCTTATCCCCAACCCTGCAAACCAGCCTGAAACGCTGGTTCACCCACCCGAAAAACCGCGAACTCAACCAGGTGGCGAGCATCCCGCCACCACCGGATGACGGCTGGGGAAAGCCGCAGACCCTTGATATCGACTCAATCACATGAGCCTACAAAAACTCCACCTGCGCAGGCCGGCGCTTCATCAGTACCTTGCCTCCCCGAATCGAATACAACGGCAATCCCTGGCTGCGAATCACTTCATAGTCACTGTCCGCCGACAGGATCAACAGGTTCGCCGGACGTCCCGGTTCCAGGCCGTAACGATCCCCCAGGGCCATGGCCTTGGCGCTGTTGTCGGTGACCAGGTCCAGTGCGCTTTGCAGGTTGCGATAGCCAAGCATGTGGCAGATATGCAACCCGGCTTCCAGCACCCGCAGGATGTTGCCGTTACCCAGGGGGTACCAAGGGTCGACGATGGAGTCCTGGCCGAAGCACACGTTCATGCCGGCCTCCAGCAGTTCGTTCACCCGGGTCACGCCCCGGCGTTTCGGAAAGGTGTCGAAGCGGCCCTGCAAGTGAATGCTTTCGGTGGGGCAGGAGACAAAGCTGATGCCCGAATGCCCCAGCAGGCGGAAGAGTTTGGCGCAGTAGGCATTGTCGTAAGAGCCCATGGCCGTGGTGTGGCTGGCGGTCACGCGGGTGCCCATGTCGCGGCTGCGGGCTTCTTCGGCCAGCACTTCGAGAAAGCGCGAATGGGGGTCGTCGGTTTCGTCGCAGTGCACGTCCACCAGGCAACCGGTGCGCTCGGCCAGGTCCATCAGGAATTTCACCGAACTCACCCCTTGGTCGCGGGTGTATTCAAAGTGCGGGATACCGCCGATCACGTCGGCGCCCAAACGGATGGCTTCTTCCATCAGCTCGCGGCCATTGCGGTAGGACTCGATGCCTTCCTGGGGGAACGCGACGATTTGCAGGTCGATCAGGTGGGTGCTTTCCTCGCGTACTTCGAGCATGGCCTTGAGCGCGGTGAGGTCCGGGTCGGTGACGTCGACATGGGTGCGTACGTGCTGGATGCCATGGGCCGCCAGGGTCTGGATGGTTTTCCTGGCGCGGGTCTTGGTGTCTTCCAGGGTGATGGTGGCCTTGCGTTCGCCCCAGCACTCGATGCCTTCAAACAAAGTGCCGCTCATGTTCCAGCGCGGTTCGCCGGCAGTCAGGGTGGCGTCGAGGTGAATGTGTGGTTCAACGAAGGGCGGCACCACCAGGTTGCCGGCGGCATCCAGATCGTCGGGCCCCGCTACGGGGGCGGTGGCTTGTGGGGTGATGCTGGCGATCCGGCCGTGTTCCAGGTGCAGATCATGCAGGCCTTCACGGTTGCGCAGGCGGGCGTTGATGATGTGCATGGGCAAGTTCCTGTTGGCAAAAAACAATCAGGCAGACAGCCGCCAGATCATCAGCGCGATGCCGATGTCCAGGCGATCATAAGAATTATCCAGCGTCAGTCCGCACAGGGCTTCGATGCGCTGGACGCGGTGCGTCAGGGTGTTGCGGTGAACCGCCAGCCGCTGGGCGGCGGCCACAAGGTTACCATTCTCGTGGAACCAGGCCTCCAGGGTTGGCATCAGGCTTGGGCCATGGTGCTGGTCGTGGCGCAACAGCGGCCCGAGGCGTTCGTTGAGAAACTGGTCGAGCAGGGCGCGATCACGTACGCCGCTGAGCAACTTGAGCACGCCCAGCTCATCGTAGACACACAGCCCGGCACGCTCACTGAACCGTCGCGCAGCCGCCAGTGCCTGGCGCGCTTCATCCACGGCCTGGGCCAGGCGAGCGGGCGGATGCGCGGCGGCACTCAGGCCGACAAACAGTTTCAACGGTGCCAGGCGCAGGTTCAGCGCTTTCAACCAGCCCGCCAACAACTGGCGGTTGGCCAATGCCGCACTCGCGTCCATCGCGGGCATCAGCATTGTCCACTGCCCGGCACGCCCCAGCACGGGCAAACGCGACGGATGCTGTGCAGAAAACTGGCGCAAACGACGGGTAATCCCATCGTGTTGACGCGCAAGCTGCGCCTCGACCACCGGCGCTTCACCTTGGGCAAACAATGCATCGCTGCCGTCCAACTGCAGTTGGACAAGCTGCCACGGCCCGGCCAACGGCATGCCCAGCTGTGCGGCACGGTGCAGCAGCAAATCCAGGGATTGATAATCACCGGCCAGCAGGCGTTCCAATACATCATGCCGCGAACGCCCCAGCTGTTGCGACTGGATCAACGCCGAGCCGATAGCCTGGGTCACCAGCACCATCTTCAACGAGTACGGCTGCTCGATCAGCGGCATACCCGCCTCTTGCGCGGCTTCCAGCAAACGCTGGGGAATTGCCTGGATATAGTCCGGCCCCGTGAGGATCACCAGGCCGGCGACCTGGCGCTGACAGGCTTCGTCCAGCAACACCAGCAGGTTGGCCTCATCCCGTGGGTGATTGATGCCGGTGACGAACACCAGTTCGCCGCCCAACACCCATTCGGCGATGCCGCTGTTTTCTGCGACATAGGGCCAACGCACCACATTTTCGAGGCCGGCTTCCCCGGCCCGCAGGCACATCGACTCCAGCCCGGGCAAGGCCAGCACATCGGCGATGGTCAGGCTCATGCCCGCACGTCAGCCAAAGGTGCCCGTACCCGTAGCACGCTGGTCAATACGATGTAAGTCAGCGACGCAGCCACAATCCCCACCAACGGCGCCACCCATGGGGAGTGAAAGGCCAGAACCGTACCCACGGCGTAGGCGATCAGCCCAGGCCAGTTGAATGCCGTCAGGCGTGTCTCGGCCAGGCGCGGGTAGTGGCCGCGATAGCGATAGAAGAAGTCTGCCATGATCACCCCGCCAATCGGCGGAATCACCGTGCCCAGCAGGATCAGGTAGGGCACGAGCATGTCGTACATGCCCAGCAATGCCAGCAGCGTACCGATCACCGCGCCGGCCAGGGTCACCGTTTTGCGGCGTTTGGTGCGCAGCAGGTTGCAGCCGGCGACGGCGAAGTTATAGATGGTATTGTCCTGGGTGCTCCAGATGTTCAGGAGCAGCATGGCCATGGCGGCCATGGCAAAACCTTGCAGCAGCAACACTTCGACTACGTCCGGTTGCTGGTAGACGATGGCGCCGTAGGCCCCGATCAGTACCATCAGGCCGTTGCCGATAAAGAAGCCGATCAGGCTGGCCAGCACCGCGACCTTGGCCGAGCGTGAGAACCGCGTCCAGTTGGTGGCCTGGGTCGCGCCGCTGACGAAGGTGCCGAACACCAGGGTGATGGCGGTGGACAGATCCAGCTCACCGGTCGGCACCACCGCCAGCAGTCCATCGAGCCCGCCGACCTTGACGGTGGCCACCCACATCGACAGAAACAGCAAAATGCCCATGGCCGGCACGGCGATATAGGACAGGATCTCCAACCCGCGATACCCCACGTAGGCCGTCGCGCAGAACACCATGCCGAACAGCACCATCAACCCCAGGACGCTGCCTTGGCTCAATTCGAAGTACTTGCCCAGCACCACCGCTGCGGTGGCCGTGCCCCAGGCGTACCAGCCGATCTGGGTGAAGCCGAGGATCAAGTCGCTCAGCTTGCTGCCCACTTCGCCAAAGCAGAAGCGCCCCATGAGTACTGAATTCAAACCGCTCTTGAACGCGATGTAACCCAGCCCTGCGGCGTAGATACCCAACAACAGGTTACCCAGGGCCACGACGCCGAGCATTTGGGTGAAGCTGAAGGCCACTCCCAATTTGCCGCCGGCGAACATGGTTGCGGTAAAAAAGGTAAAGCCCAGCAGCACCATGGCGGTGGACGCCAGGCCTTTGCGGGCATGCATGGGCACCTCGCTGAGAGGGTAGTCATTGCCCGGTTCGTTCTGCGTCATGTGCCTTTCTCCCTGAATGAGTGACGCAGGCCTACTGCACCCGTCGTGCCAACTGCCAGGCAGTGACGGGCGCACGGTCAGCACTGTGCAGGTTGCACAGTATTTATAGCCAAACAGGGAGAACGCGCAGGCGGGATTGGTCTTTCTGCCCAATCAGGCGCGAAAGCGGTGCAGGGGTGATACAAATTGGATCACCCGTTATTCAATCGAAGAGGGTGTAGGGGGTCTCGCCGCGATGAAACGCAAAGGCGGCCTCAAGGTCGCTTTCAATGGTGCGGCCACGGGAGAGCGGCGGCAGGTCATCGAGCCTGAAGAAGCCGACTTCCGTGGTTTCGAAACCGGCTGCCGGCGCCACTTGATCAACCCGCGCGCACAGAAAATAGAGTTTGTAGAAGTCCCGGATATCGGGCCGGTACAAGCCCTTGGCCTTGTGGGTGACGCTGTACAGCGCCCGCGCAGTGACCGTCAGCCCGGCCTCTTCGCGGATTTCCTTGATGATGTTTTCAGCCGCCGACAGACCAATGTCCGCATAGCCCCCGGGCAACGCCCAGCAACCATCCGTCAACTCACGCACCAACAGGATCCGGTCACCGTCAATCACCGCACCCCGTACATCAATCATCGGTGTCGAATAGCGCTTGGCAAAGTCCGGCACCAGCCCGGTGATGCGCTCCAGCGGCACGTCGCCCAACTGCGCCAGCATGCTGTGGGCGATCTGGGCGATTTCCTCAAGGCGCTCGCGCTCGAAGTCATCGGTGCAGAAGTGCAGCCCCGTGGAGGCCAATGCTTGCAGGCGCTTGGCCTGGGCCAGCCAGGTGTTTTCCATGGGAACTCCTTCAGCGAGAGGCAGTGAGGTCTTTTTGCATGTAAACCCGACACAGGCCGCTTTCCTCGGCGCGGTGGGTTTCCACATACCCTTTGCGGGTGTACAGCACGATGTTTTCAGTCATCGCTTCGTTGGTATAGAGGCGGATGGAACCTTGCCTGGCCTGGCGTTCCGTGAACTCCAGCAATAGGCGCCCGTAACCCAGACCCTGGGCGCCGGGGTCGACGGCGAGGTTATCCAGCAGCAGGTACTCGTCGTTATGGATCAGTACGACAAAGCCGTGCACCTGGCCCGCATTTTCCAGTACGTGCACCCGTGCAGCAGCGACCTGTTGGCGATAATCATCCAGCATCGGCCCAGGCTTGCGCCCGATGCGTTCGATATAAGGGGAGTAGGCGGCGCGGACGATGGCCTCGATGGCGGTGATATCGTCAACGGTGGCGGGGCGGATAAGGGGTGGCATCGCTGTGGGCCTCCAGAAATCACTTGTGGCGAGGGGACAAGCCCCTCACCACAGTGGTTTTTCTACATCACCGGCTCATTCGCCGCGATAAATGCAGCCACTGGTGCAGGTCTCATGGATGCGAATCGCGCTGAGTTCCGGCAACAACGGTTTCAATTCATTCCAGATCCACTTGGCCAGCACTTCGCTGGTCGGGTTCTCAAGGCCCGGGATGTCGTTGAGGTAGTTGTGGTCGAGGCGTTCGTAGAGCGGCTTGAAAATCGCCTTGATCTCCGAGAAGTCACGGATCCAGCCGGTATGCGGGTCGAGGTCGCCGCTGAGGTGGATCGCCACCTTGAACGAATGGCCATGCAGGCGCCCGCATTTGTGGCCTTCCGGAACGTGGGGCAGGCGGTGGGCGGATTCGAATGTAAATTCCTTGAAGATTTCCACAGTATTTTTCAGCTCGGTCAGGTGTCTGGCAGGCGGCGAGTTTAACAGCTTGATCCCTTGCCGCGCATACCGCTTGATCAGAGAGCCAGCAGGCGCTCGCCCAATTGCCCGTTATCCGCCAACTGCAGGAATTCATCCCCCAGCCGCTGGCTTTCGCTCATTGCGGTTTGCCAGTACTTGTTGCGGCCCGGGTCATCGCCCATGAAGCGCTTGAAGTCACTGCGGTCTGGCAGTTTGCCGTGGGGCAGGCGGGCCAGGTATTCCTTCGACGGCGCCAGCAGCAGTACATCCTGCAGGCCCTGTTGATTGGCACGGCGCCACGGCAAGCCTTTGTCGAACCAGCCGGGGATGACCCGGTCGGTGAAGTGCGGGTACAGCACAATGTCATCGCCGTGATAGGGCAGGTCGAGGTGGTAGTCCAGCAGGCCGCCATCGCGGTAAGTGCCTGCACCGGCGCCCGGCAGGTCACGCACGCCTTGCATCACCATGGGGATCGAGCCGGACGCCAGCAGCGCCTGGCGCAGGTTGCCCAATTCCAGATTGAGGAAGCGCGAGGGGAAATCCTTGAGGGCATGCAGCGGTGGCGCCTGGCGTGGGTCGTGGACGATCAGCCGTTCGAAGTGCCGGGACAATCGCGCGCGGCCCCGCAGGTTGTCGGCGATCACCGAGGACAGTCCCAAACCAAGACGGCCGCGATGATCGTCGGCGAGCAGGCCGTGGCTTTTGACCACCATGATGTTCAGCCGATAGTTCGGGTTGTCGAGCACGCGGGCATCACGGCCGGCCAGCAGGTCATCGAGCATGCGCACGCAGCTCTGGCTGACTTCGGCCATGGTCACGCCTTTGGCGAAAGTTTGTTCGTTGTACAGCCGGCCCAGGTCGAGCAGGCCTTGCACCGGGTCGGGCAGGCAGGCACTGGCAAACCGCCAGGAGCCGATCGAGGCGCCGATCAGTGCGCGTTCCCGGGGCGCGCGGGGCAGCCAGTCACCGAACAGCGCCAGGTCCAGGCCCTGGATGCCCAGGGCTTTTGGACCACCGGCGGCGCCGGGCAGGATGCCCACGTCCGCAGGCGCAAGCCCCTGTTCGCGAATGCGTGCGAAAGCGCGTTTACCGGCCTTGAGGGTCAAGGCGGGGAACTTCATATGGATAGCAGTCATACCAGTCTCATCGACAGCGAGCAGGGCAGTATAGAAAATCCTGCCCGGTTGCAGGCAACGGTCTCGCAGAGAATTGCCATGGTGGCAATTCAGTTTCAGTTAAGTTGGATCCAGTACGGTGAGCCCCGTAGGCAAAATATCCTGAAACGGAGACTCACCATGAAAACCCTCACAGCCTTGATCGCCAGCAGTATCATCGCCCTCACCGCAGGCGTCGCCCAGGCTCGCGACCTGGGGCCGGACGAGGCACTGAAGTTGCGCGACGCTGGTACCATTGTGTCTTTCGAGAAGCTCAATGCCATTGCACTGGCCAAACATCCCGGCGCTACCGTGCATGAAACCGAGCTTGAAGAGGAATACGGCAAGTACCTGTATCAGGTTGAACTGCGCGACGCCCAGGGCGTTGAGTGGGACCTGGAATTGGACGCTGTCACCGGGGCCGTCCTCAAGGATCATCAGGATACGTAATGAAGGTAAATCTACGCACCAGCGTTCAAGTGGCGCTGGTGCTCCTGGCATTTTGCTCAAGCCTGGCCGCTCGGGACCTGGGCCAGGACGAAGCGTTGCGCCTGCGCCAGAAGGGCGTGATCGCGCCGCTCGAGCACCTGCTGGGGCCCGCGTTCGAGCGTTACCCGGGCGCCAAGTTGCTCGACGCCGAGCTTGAAGAGCACAAGGATCGTCCTGTGCGCTATATCTATGAAATCGAACTGTTGACGGTGGAAGGCGTGGTGCGCGAGATCGAACTCGACGCCAACACCGGCCAGTTGCTCAAAGACAAGGAAGACGACTGATGCGCCTGCTCCTGGTGGAAGACCACGTACCCCTGGCCGATGAGCTGATGGCCGGGCTCAATCGCCAGGGCTATGCCGTGGACTGGCTGGCGGACGGGCGCGATGCGGTGTATCAGGGGCGCAGCGAACCCTACGACCTGATCATTCTCGACCTCGGCCTGCCGGGTTTGCCCGGGCTTGAGGTGTTGACGCAATGGCGTGCCGCTGGCCTGGCCACGCCAGTGCTGATCCTCACGGCCCGCGACTCCTGGGCCGAGCGCATCGAAGGGCTCAAGGCCGGGGCCGACGATTACCTGAGCAAACCGTTTCATCCCGAAGAGCTGCACCTGCGTATCCAGGCCTTGCTGCGCCGTTCCCATGGCCAGGCCAATCAGCCCACCTTGCAGGCCGCCGGCTTGCACCTGGATGAAGGGCGCCAGTGCGTGATGCGTGACGGCGAGGAGATCCAGCTGACCGCCGCCGAGTTTCGGTTGTTGCGTTACTTCATGCTGCACCCCGAGCAAATCCTTTCAAAAAGCCACTTGGCCGAACACTTGTACGACGGCGAGACCGAGCGTGATTCCAATGTGCTGGAAGTCCACGTCAATCACCTGCGTCGCAAGTTGGGCCGCAGTGTGATCGAGACCCGGCGCGGCCAGGGTTACCGGTTTGGCGCCAGCCCGGCATGAGGTCGATCCAGCGGCGCCTGAGCCTGGGATTGATCAGCGTGATGGTGATCGTCGGCCTGGTGTTGGCGCAGACCAGCCTGTGGCTGTTTGAAGTGGGCCTGCAACGGTACCTGGAATCCGGCTTGCGCAACGACAGCGAGAACCTGCTGGTGGCGCTGGTGCGCGGGCCCACAGGTGTTCAACTGGATGAGCAGCGGCTGTCACCGGCCTATCAGCGGCCGTTTTCCGGGCACTATTTCCGGATCGATTTTGGCGGCACTCACTGGCGTTCGCGCTCGTTATGGGACCAGGAACTGCCGCAACTGCCCCAGGCCGGGCTCAAGGGCAACCTGCAATTGGGCCCGGAAGGCCAGCAACTGCTGGTGTTGCGTTCGGACTACAAGCGCTTCGGCCAATCGATTTCCATCAGCGTGGCCCAGGACTACACCCCGGTCAGGGAAAGCTTTCGCCTGATGCGCCAGATTGGCCTGGTGCTCGGGCTGGCAGCGCTGTTGCTGATCCTGATTCTGCAACGCGTCACCGTGCGCCGCGCGTTACGCCCGCTGGAGACCGCGCGCAACCAGATCGCCCAACTGCAACAAGGCCAGCGCTCGCAACTGGACACCCAGGTACCGGTGGAACTGGAACCGCTGGTGGCGCAGATCAACCATTTGCTGGCCCACACCGAAGACAGCCTCAAACGCTCACGCAACGCCCTGGGCAACCTCGGCCATGCCTTGAAAACCCCATTGGCGGTATTGCTGAGCGTGGCGTCCAGCGAGCAGCTCAAGGACCATCCACAGCTCAGCAAGCTGCTGCGCGAACAGTTGGAGCAGGTGCAGCAACGACTTAACCGCGAACTCAATCGTGCCCGTTTGGCCGGCGAGACGCTGCCCGGTGCCTTGTTTGACTGCGATGGGGAATTGCCGGGGTTGCTGGCGACCTTGAACATGATCCATGGCGAGCATCTGGATTTGAGTTACCGCGCACGCCCAGGCTTGCAGTTGCCGTGGGACCGCGAGGACTTGCTGGAACTGTTGGGCAACCTGCTGGACAACGCCTGCAAATGGGCGGATGCCGAGATTGTGTTGAGCATCAGCGAAACCCCGGAAGGCTTTCGGTTGGCCGTGGAGGATGACGGGCCGGGGATTCCCGAAAGCCAGCGTGACCAGGTGTTCAGCCGAGGCACTCGGCTGGATGAGCAGACTGACGGCCATGGCCTGGGGCTGGGGATCGTGCGGGACATTGTCGACGTGTGGGGCGGGGTGCTGCTGTTGCAGGAAAGCGAGCTGGGCGGGCTGAAGGTAGTAATCGATCTGCCACGCCGCCACTAAACGGGAGGTGAAGGAGCGGGTTCCTTCACCTCCGGCGTATCATCAAACCCTGAACTGATCCATCAGGCCCTGCTGCTGGTTCGCCAGGCTGTTCAACGCCTGACTGACCCGCGCCGACTCATTCGCCTGCTCGGACAACGACTCCGTCACATCCCGGATCGTCGCCACGTTGTTGTTGATCTCCTCGGCCACCGCGCTTTGCTCTTCGGCGGCGCTGGCGATCTGCAGGTTCATGTCGCTGATCACCGTCACTGCATCGCCGATCTGGCGCAGAGCGGTCACCGCCTGGCCCACCTGTTCGACGCTGCCCTGGGCCTGTCGGTGGCTGTTGCTCATGGAACCGACCACGTCCTGGGTGCCGCTTTGCAATTGCTCGATCACCAGGCGGGTTTCCTCCACCGACTCCTGGGTACGCCGTGCCAGGTTGCGCACTTCGTCGGCGACCACCGCAAAACCGCGACCGGCCTCACCGGCGCGGGCGGCTTCGATGGCGGCGTTCAACGCCAGCAGGTTGGTCTGCTCGGCAATCGCACGAATCACTTCCAGCACCGATCCGATCTTCTCGCTATTGGCCGCCAACCCTTCAACCTGGGTCATCGCGGTGCTCATATCGGCCGCCAGATGACCGATGCTGGTGGTGGTGCGGTCGATCACGGTCAAGCCTTCGCGGGTGGCCTGATCGGCATCGCGGGCGGCTTGGGCCGCTTGGGCTGCACTGCGGGCGACGTCCTGGGCGGTGGCGCTCATTTCGTGGGAGGCGGTGGCCACCTGGTCGACCTGGCGGTATTGCTGCTCCATGCCGGCGCTGGTTTCGGTGGCAATGGCGGCCGACTGGTCGGCGGTGCCGCGGGCGTCCTGCACCGAGCGTTTGACCTGGGCAATGATCGGTTGCAGCTTGTCGAGGAAACGGTTGAACCAGCCCGCCAGCTCACCGAGTTCGTCGTGCTTGTCGTAGGCCAGCCGGCGGGTCAGGTCGCCTTCGCCGCTGGCAATGTCTTCCAGCATGCGCGCTACGCCGAGGATCGGACGCGTCACGCTGCGAGCCATCAGCCACACCAGCAACAGGCCGACGATCGCGGCCAACAGGCCAAGGCTCAGTTCCAGCAGGGTGCCCTTGGCGTTGTCGGCGTCCAGTTTGACCTTCAGGGCTTCGGCCGGCGCGACCAGGACTTTTTCCGGCACATCCAGCAGAACGCCCCACGGTTTGCCGTCAGGGATTGGCTGGAACGGTGCCAGCACCTTGAGTTGATGGTCGGTGCGCACACTGCGGGTCTGGGTGCTGCTCGCCAGCGAGCTGATCAACTGTGGGCCGTTGGCCGTGTCGACGGTGTCCAGGCGCTGGCTGAGTTTGCCGGCATCCGGGCTGTAGCCGGCCAGCAGGCCCACCGGGCTGATGATGCTGACGCTGGTCTGGCCGTCGTAGAGCTTCTGGCTGGCGCCCTGGCTGACCGCCTGCAGGCTGTTGAGGTTGATGTCCACCGACAGCGACGCGATGACTTTGCCGTTGACCATCAGCGGGAACACGATGCTGGTCATCAGCACCTTTTGCCCGTCGATGACATAGAAGTACGGCTCGATCACGCAGGGTCTGAGGGTGGTGCGCGGGCACGTGAACCAAGCGTTGGCTTTTTCGCCGCTGGGTCCGATGCTGGTGTCGGACATGTCGCTTTCGGGCAGTGACATTGAGGTCAGTTTGCCTGCGGTCGGCTGGGACCAGTACAGCGCAAAGCGGCCCTTGTCGTTGCTGCCCAGCTCTGGCTGGTTGGCGAACAACTCGTCCTTGCCATCCAGTGCGTTGGCTTCGAACACCAGGGACAGGCCCAGCAGGTCCGGGTTGGCTTGCAGCGCGGCTTTGACCTGGCGAGTCAGGTCTTCGCGCAGGTCGAAGGCATCCAGGAAGCGTTTCTCGGCCTGTTCGCGCAGGAACAGCACCTGCCGGGAAAAGCCGTGGCCGTATTGATAGGCGTCCATGAACTGCTGGCGAATCCCCAAGGCCTGGACTTCACCCTGGGCTTCGATACGGGCCTGGGCGGCTTCGTCGAGCATTTCCATGCTGGAGGCCTTCACCAGATCGGAACTCTGCGCCATGCGGTACAGCGACAGACCCACCAGCAAGGTCACGATGCCCAACAGGCAGAGACCGGCCAGCAGGGTAATTTTCCATTGAATGGACAGCTGTCTGAGCGACATGGAGCCTTCCTTAACCTTTTGATA
Source organism: Pseudomonas sp. 1912-s (assembly GCF_029269205.1). Lineage (NCBI taxonomy): Bacteria > Pseudomonadati > Pseudomonadota > Gammaproteobacteria > Pseudomonadales > Pseudomonadaceae > Pseudomonas > Pseudomonas sp. 1912-s. Next base: position 100,291 of record NZ_JARIXR010000006.1, read on the forward strand.
CGACAGAGACGATCTGCCTGTATCGGCCGGTCAGGATTTTTCTTTATTCAAACGTTCAATTTAAAGCTGTTTGTGGGGTGAGAGGGCTTTGACATGCTTGCCTGCCTGCTGCAAAGTGCGCGCCCTCTAATAAAACTCCTTTAAAACCTGATGTGCGGCAGCTGTCCCCGACAGCAGCCCGGGCAGGTGCGTGCTTTTTTTATGTTTTCTGTCTTGAGGTAACGATGATTAATGCAGTAATCGCCGCGGTCGGCACCATGCTGGTGCTCAGCCTGTCCCGCGTGCATGTGGTGATCGCGATTATTGTCGGTGCACTGGTGGGTGGCCTGACCGGCGGCCTGGGCATCGATGCAACGCTCAAGGCGTTCAACAGTGGCCTGGGTGGCGGTGCGACGGTGGCGCTGTCTTACGCGCTGCTCGGCGCTTTCGCGGTGGCGATTGCCAAGTCCGGCCTGGCTCACGCGTTGGCAGACAAAGCCTTGCTGCTGGTCGACCGTCAGGAAGCCACGGGCGGCAGCCACGTCAAATGGCTGTTGATCGGCTTGCTCTGGGTGGTGGCCATCGCCTCGCAGAACATCTTGCCAATCCACATCGCGTTTATCCCGCTGCTGGTACCGCCGCTTTTATACGTGCTGACCAAGCTACAACTGGACCGTCGGCTGATCGCCTGCGTCATGACCTTCGGCCTGATCACGCCCTATATGTTTCTGCCGGTGGGTTTCGGCAACATCTTCCTGAATCAGATCCTGCTGGCCAACGTGGCCAAGAGCGGCGTCGACATCAGTCAGGTCAATGTCACCCATGCCATGGGGCTTCCGGCGCTGGGCATGGTGGTCGGCTTGCTGGTGGCGGTGTTTATCAGCTACCGCAAGAAGCGCGTGTACGACCTGGAGAAGATTGAGCGGGTCGAGCAGGTGGCCGTGCAATACAACCCGCTGACCCTGCTGGTGGCCGGCCTGGCGATTGCGGCGGCGTTCATTATCCAGCTGTGGCTGGACTCGATGATCATCGGCGCCCTGGCCGGGTTCCTGATCTTTTCGGTGTCGGGCATTGTGCGCTGGCGCGACACCGATGACCTGTTCACCGAAGGCATGAAGATGATGGCGATGATCGGCTTCATCATGATCGCCTCGTCGGGCTTTGCCGAAGTGCTCAAGGCCACCGGCGAAGTGCAGACCCTCGTGCAAGCCTCGGCGGCGTTTATCGGCCACAGCCGGGGTGTGGGGGCGTTGCTGATGCTGCTGGTGGGGTTGCTGGTGACCATGGGCATCGGCTCGTCGTTTTCCACGGTGCCGATCCTGGCGGCGATCTTTGTACCGCTGTGCGTGCAGTTGGGCTTCAGCCCGCTGGCCATCGTGTGCATCGTCGGCACGGCCGGTGCACTGGGCGATGCCGGCTCGCCCGCGTCGGACTCGACCCTGGGGCCGACCTCGGGTTTGAACATCGACGGCCAGCATCACCATATCTGGGACACCGTGGTCCCGACGTTCCTGCACTACAACATTCCGCTGCTGGCGTTTGGCTGGTTTGCCGCGATGACGCTCTGAGGGATTGTCCTACAGATTTATTGTAACTAGCCGTTAACCTCTTAAGGTGTCCCTTAAGAGAGAAGAGCCATGCGTCTGAGTCTAAAGGCCAAAGTACTGTCCCTTGCTGTCCTGCCCGTGTTGTTGTTTGCCGTGATCATCAGCCTGACCACGGTGTGGATCCTTCAGGAGCAGGCCCGCAAGGAGGTCGAAGAAACCCGCCAGAACCTGCTCAACGACGCCAAGACCACCTTGCGCGGCTACGTCGAGGTGGCGCTGACCACCATCAAGCCACTGTATGACGCGGCCGCCCAAGGCGATACGACGGCGCGGGCGCAGGTGGTCAAGCTGCTGTCCAACACCAGCTATGGCAAGGACGGTTATTTCTTCGGCTACGACTCCGAGACCATTCGCCTGTTCAAGGGCAACAGCCCCGACGGCGTCGGCAAAAGCTTCAAGGACAACCGCGACCCGAATGGCGTCTACGTCAACCGCGACCTGGTGAAAGTCGGCAAGGATGGCACCCACTACCTGCAATACAGCTCGACGCAGCCTGGCCAGACCGAGTTGGTGCCCAAGCTTGGCTACACCGAATACCTGCCCAAGTGGGACATGGTGATCGGTACCTCGGTGAACCTGGACGGCATTGACGCCCAGGTCGCCGAGGTTCAGGCCAAGGTGGAGAAACGCATGGAAGGCGTGGTGCTGAGCATCATCGGGATCGCCGTGGTAGTGCTGTTGGTGATCGCCGCCGTGGGCATGCTGGTGGCCAACACCATCCTGCGGCCGTTGCACCTGATGAAGATCAACCTCGACGACATCGCCGCCGGTGAAGGCGACCTGACCCGCCGCCTGGCCATCACCAGTCAGGACGAACTGGGGGAACTGGCCGGCTCGTTCAACCGCTTTGTCGACAAGATCCACGGCCTGGTGCGCCAGATCACCGAGATGACCTCCCAGCTTACGGGCCTGGTAAGCCAGGTCGCCGAGCAAGCCAGCCGCTCGGAGAAAGCCATGGAGCGCCAGCGTCACGAGACGGACCAGGTGGCCACCGCCATCAACGAAATGTCCTCCGCCGCCCATGAAGTGGCCCGCAGTGCCCAAGGCGCGGCGGTGGCGGCGCAACAGACCGACGCCGAAGGCCAGGCTGCGAAAAAAGTCGTGGACGGCAGCATCGCGCAGATTCACGCGCTGGTGAACGACATCCGCAGCAGCGGCGTGTCCCTGGACAGCTTGCAGCAGGACGTTTCGTCGATTGTCAGCGTGCTCGGGGTGATCCGCTCGATTGCCGAGCAGACCAACTTGCTGGCCCTCAACGCGGCCATTGAAGCCGCACGGGCAGGGGAGGCCGGTCGTGGGTTTGCCGTGGTCGCCGACGAAGTGCGGGCGCTGGCCAGCCGCACCCAGCAAAGCACCCAGGAAATCCAGGGCATGATCGACCGCCTGCAAAAAGGCACCGAAGCCGCCGTGGAATCCATGCGCCGCTCCAGCGACGCCGGAGACGGCACCTCGGCCCAGGCCAACGAAGCGGGTGCGTCCCTGGACACCATGGCGCAACTGATCGGCACCATTAACTCGATGAACGCTCAGATCGCCAGCGCCGCCGAAGAACAAACCGCCGTGGCCGAAGAGATCAACCGCAGCGTGCATCAGATTGCGGTGGCGGTGGACAGCGTGGCGGATGAAACCCAACAGGGCGCCCAGACCTCCCGCAGCCTGGCGGACCTGGGGCAGCGGTTGGGGCAGTTGGTGGGGCAGTTCAGGATTTGATTGCAGGCTTGAGCCGTCGGCAACGTCCTGTCGCCGACGGGCTTGGCTGGATTGATCGATCAGGTCAACAGCGCCAAACGTTCTACCGTCTCCGGAAACTGCGCCACCAGCCGAATCAAGGTTGCCGCCTGAGCATTGGGTGTGGCCCGGCCTTGCTCCCAATTTTCCAGGGTCCGGGTGTTGGTGCGCAGGTACATCGCAAATACCGAGCGCGACAGATTGAGTTGTTGACGCACAGCGACTACTTCGTCGGCAGTGAGCGGTGCCAGCTTGCTCAACTGCACCTTGTGGCTGCGCAGCGTTACCTGGCCTTGTCGTTCATCTGCCAGCGCGTCGAAGCCTTCATCGCGAGCAAGCTTGCTCCTAAAGCGGAAAGCAAAACGGCGCCCTAAGGCGCCGTTTTGCTTGCTGCGTTTAACTAAGTGATCAACCCGCCATCACCGCATGCTGCACCAGGGTGAGCAACGGTTGTGGGTACACACCCAGGAAGAACGCCAGCAGGGCGATTGCCAGCAGCATCACGCCGCCCGCTTTCTGTTCCCAGTGCAACTCGGCGTCCACACGGCGCAGGTTTGGCTCGATCAGATACAGGGTCACCATCACGCGCAGGTAGTAGAACACGCCGATGGCGCTGCCCAGTACCAGCGAGGCCACCAACCACCATTCGTGGGCTTCAACACCCGTCGCCACGATGTAGAACTTGCCGATGAAGCCGGCGGTCAGCGGGATGCCGGCCAGGGACAACATCATCACGGTCAGTACGGCAGTCAGGTACGGACGGCGCCAGAACAGGCCGCGATACTCGTACAGAGCGTCCGCGTCACGGCCTTTGTAAGGCGAGGACATCAGGGTGATCACACCGAATGCACCGAGGCTGGTGATCACGTAGGTGACCAGGTACACGCCGATGGCTTCCATCGCCAGGCCCTTGCTTGCCACCAGGGCGATCAGCAGGTAACCGAAGTGCGCGATGGACGAATAACCCAGCAGACGCTTGAGGTTGTTCTGAGTCAGCGCCAGCAGGTTACCGAACAGGATCGACGCGATCGCGATGATGGTCAGCACGTTGCTGAGTACACCGGTGTTGGCCGCAGGGGAGATCTGGAACAGACGCACCATCACCGCAAACACGGCGACTTTCGACGCGGTAGCCAGGAACGCAGCCACCGGCGCCGGGGCGCCTTCGTACACGTCCGGGGTCCACAGGTGGAACGGCACCAGCGACAGCTTGAACGCCAGGCCGATCAGCATCATGGCCAGGCCCAGCTGGGCGATGGGCGCAGGGCTGCCGGAGGTCGCCAGGGCGTGACCGATACCGCTGAAGCTCAGGCTGCCGGCTTCTGCGTAGAGCAGGGCCATACCGAACAACAGGAACGCGGAACCGGCGGCCGACAGCACCATGTACTTGATGCCGGCTTCCAGGGAGCGCTTGTTGAAGAAGGCATACGCCACCAGGCCGTAGACCGGGATCGACAGCAGTTCCAGGCCGATGAACAAGCCGGCCAGGTGCTGTGCGCTGACCAGCACGATACCGCCGGCCGCAGCCAGCAGGATCAGCAGGTACAGCTCTTCGCGGTTGCCCGGGTAGCCGGTGCCGCCTTCGCCGAGGTAGGCGTGGGCGAGGGTGACGCAGGCCAGGGTGGCAACCAGGATCAACGCGATATACAGCAGCGCGAAGTCATCGACCATCATCAGCGGGGTCACGGCCAGTGGCGCGACCTTGAGTGCCGGGATAATCGACAGCAGGGCCAGGTTCAAACCAGCACAGGACAGCAGGAACGTTTGTGAGTGATTGCGGCGCCAGGCGATCGCCAGCATCACCACCACGATGGTGAGGCTGGTGATCAGCAGCGGCGCAAGCGCGATAAAGTGTTGGATCGTGAATTCCATAGCGCTCTTACCGGGCCGAAGCGAGTTGAGAGAAGGCGGTGCCGAACCACTGCTGCACGCCATGCATCGTTGCGGCAGAAGTATCCAGGAACGGTTGCGGGTACACGCCGATGAACACCAGCAGTACCGCAAGGCCGAGCACCATGATCAGTTCGCGAGCATCCATCCCTTGCAGGACGGTGTCGGACTTGGCCGGGCCGAAGTAGGCGCGGTGGATCATGATCAGCGAGTAGACCGAACCGAACACCAGGCCGGAGGTAGCGATTGCACTGATCCACGGGGTTTGCACGAAGGCACCCATCAGGATCAGGAACTCACCGATGAAGTTACCGGTACCCGGCAAGCCCAGGGAGGCAGCGGCGAAGAACAGGCTGATGGCCGGCAGGTAGGCGATACGCGACCACACGCCACCCATCTCGCGCATGTCACGGGTGTGCAGGCGCTCGTACAGTTGGCCACTGAGGATAAACAGTGCCGCGGCCGACACACCGTGAGCCAGCATCTGGATCACGGCGCCTTGCAGCGCCAGTTGGCTGCCGGAGTAGATGCCGATCAGTACGAAACCCATGTGGGAAACGGACGAGAAGGCAATCAGACGCTTGATGTCGGTTTGGGCGAAGGCCAGGAATGCACCGTAGAAGATCCCGATCAGACCGAGGGTCATGGCGATCGGCGCAAACTCGGCCGAGGCATTCGGGAACAGCGGCAGGGCGAAACGCAGCAGGCCGTAGGCCGCCGTCTTCAACAGGATGCCGGCGAGGTCTACGGAACCTGCGGTCGGCGCCTGGGCGTGAGCGTCAGGCAACCAGGAGTGGAACGGCACCACCGGCAGCTTCACCGCGAACGCGATGAAGAAGCCCAGCATCAGGATGTACTCGGTGGTCAGGGACATCTTGGTTTTCAACAGGTCGGCGTAGTTGAACGTGATCACGCCCGTGCTGTTGAAGTTGACCAGTACCAGGCCCAGGATCGCCACCAACATGATCAGGCCGGAAGCCTGGGTGAAGATGAAGAACTTGGTCGCGGCGTAGATCCGGGTTTTCTTGCCGTCCGAAGAACTGTGACCCCAGAGCGCGATGAGGAAGTACATCGGCACCAGCATCATTTCCCAGAAGAAGAAGAACATGAACAGGTCGAGGGCGAGGAACACGCCGACAACGCCGCCCAGGATCCACATCAGGTTCAGGTGGAAGAAGCCCACGTGACGCTGAATTTCTTTCCAGGAGCAGAGTACCGAGAGGATACCCAGCAGGCCGGTCAGCAGGATCATCAACAGCGACAGGCCGTCGAGGGCCAGGTGCACGTTGATGCCGAAGCGCTGGATCCACACGTGCTTGAATTCAAGCGCGAAGGTGGGATCGACACCCGGTGCCGGAGCAAATGAATAGTCGCCATGGGCCCACAGCCAGAGGCCGAGCGCGAGTTCCAGGGACATGGTCAGCAACGCAATCCAGCGGGGGAGGGTGGCGCCGAAGCGTTCACCCATCCAGCAGAGCAGGCCGCCGATAAAGGGGATCAGGATTAGCCAGGGCAGAATCATGACGGGCTCGTTTCCTTTCGCAAGTTCGCAAAGTTCGCAATGTGCATAGTCAGACCGCGACCACGATGATGGCGCCGATTACCAGGACGGCACCGGCCGCCATGGAAGCTGCATACCAACGCAATTGGCCGGTCTCGCTGCGGCTCAGGGCGGTGTGACCGGCCTTGGCGGCACGCGGGATCAAACCGATGGTCTGGTCGAGCGGGTCTTTGCGCAGTACGTGGCTGATCGCAAGGTAAGGCTTGACGAACAGTTTGTCGTAGATCCAGTCGAAGCCCCAGGCAGCGAACCACCAGGCCGAAAGGAAGCGGCCAATGCCACTGTTGGCGATGGCGGTGACGAAGCGGCGCTTGCCGAGGAACAGCAGGGCCGCCAGCAGGATACCGGCGATGGCGATGGCACCCGAGGCGATTTCCAGGCTGTGCTTGGCGGCGCCGCCGGCATGGCCAGCGCTCTCCGGCAGTACACCGGCCAGAGGCGGGGTGATCATGGCGCCGACGAAGGTCGACAGGATGATCAGCACCGACAGTGGCAGCCAGTGGGAAATGCCGTGGCCTGCGTGGGCTTCAGTCTTGGCTTCACCGTGGAACGTGATGAAGATCAGGCGGAAGGTGTACAGCGAGGTCATGAACGCACCCACCAGGCCGGCGTACAGCAGGCCGTGGTTACCGCTGGCAAAGGCTTCCCAGAGGATTTCGTCTTTCGAGTAGAAACCTGCGGTCACCAGTGGCAAGGCCGACAAGGCCGCGCCGCCGACGATGAAGCTGGCGTAGGCCAACGGCAGTTTCTTCCACAGGCCGCCCATCTTGAAGATGTTCTGCTCGTGGTGGCAGGCAACGATCACCGCACCGGAAGCAAGGAACAGCAGGGCCTTGAAGAAGGCGTGGGTCATCAGGTGGAAGATCGCGCCGTCCCAGGCACCCACGCCCAGGGCCAGGAACATGTAGCCGATCTGGCTCATGGTCGAGTAGGCGAGGATACGCTTGATGTCGGTCTGAACCAGTGCAGCAAAACCGGCCAGTACCAGGGTCACGCCACCCACCAGGCCCACCAGATGCAGAATCTCTGGCGCCAGGGTGAACAGGCCGTGGGTACGGGCAATCAGGTAGACACCGGCGGTCACCATGGTTGCGGCGTGGATCAGTGCCGAAACCGGGGTAGGGCCGGCCATCGCATCCGCCAGCCAGGTTTGCAGCGGCAGTTGTGCGGATTTACCCACAGCACCACCCAGCAGCATCAGGGTCGCCAGGGTGATCCAGAAGTCGCCGACCTGGAATTTCTGCGGTGCCAGCACCAGCAGTTCCTGGATGTTCAGCGTGCCCACTTGCTGGAACAGGATGAACAGGCCGATGGCCATGAACACGTCGCCGATCCGGGTCACGATAAAGGCCTTGAGTGCGGCGTTACCGTTGTTGCGGTTGCTGTAGTAGAAACCGATCAACAGGTACGAGCACAGGCCCACGCCTTCCCAGCCGAAGTACAGGAACAACAGGTTATCGCCCAGCACCAGGAACAGCATGCTGGCGATAAACAGGTTGGTGTAGGCGAAGAAGCGCGAGTAACCCGCTTCACCGCGCATGTACCAGGACGCGAACAGGTGGATCAGGAAGCCTACACCGACGACCACGCCAAGCATGGTGATCGACAGGCCGTCGACGTAGAGGGCGAAGTTGGGCTTGAAGCCCTCCACCGACATCCACTGCCACAACACCAGGGTGTAGTGGCCGCCTTCCGGCGGCGCGACGTTGAATTGCCAGATGACGTAGGCGGCGACAATCGCCGACAGGCCAATGGACCCCACACCGACCAGGGCCGAGAGGTTTTCCGACCAGCGTCCACGGGAGAACGACAGCAGCAGGAAACCGATCAGGGGAAATACGAAAGTCAGAAAGATCATGTTCATCCGCGCATCTCACTGGCAGCGTCGATATCAAGCGTGTGGAAGCGACGATACAGTTGCAGCAGGATCGCCAGGCCAATACTGGCCTCGGCGGCTGCCAGGCTGATCACCAGGATGAACATCACTTGTCCATCCGGCTGGCCCCAACGGCTACCGGCCACGATGAACGCGAGTGCCGCGGCGTTCATCATGATTTCCAGGCTCATCAACACGAACAGAATGTTGCGGCGAACCATCAGGCCGACCAGGCCTAGGCAGAACAGGATGCCGGCAACCGCCAGACCATGCTCCAAAGGGATAGCAGGCATCGTCATTGCTCCTTGGCTTCGTTGCGGCCCAAGTGGAAGGCGGTGATGGCTGCAGCGAGCAGCAGCATCGAAGCCAGTTCGACCACCAGCAGGTACGGGCCGAACAGGCTGATGCCCACGGCTTTCGCGTCTACGGTGGTGTGGCCGATGGCCTGGCCGCTCTGGTGAGCGAACAGCACATACAGCAGCTCACCCAGCAGCAGGGCTGCGAGGATCACCGGGCCGAGCCAGATGCCGGGCTTGAGCCAGACGCGTTCCTGGGCGACCGAAGCCGGTCCCAGGTTGAGCATCATCACCACAAACACGAACAGCACCATGATGGCGCCGGCGTAGGCGATCACTTCCAGCACACCGGCGAACGGTGCGCCGAGGCTGAAGAAGGTCATGGCCACGGCGATCAGCGAAATGATCAGGTAGAGCAGGGCGTGCACGGGGTTAGTGTTGGTGATCACGCGAAGCGTGGACACCACTGCAATACCCGATGCGAAATAGAAAGCGAATTCCATCTTTCTTCCTTAAGGCAGCAAGCTCTTCACGTTGATCGGCTCGGCTTCGTTTTGTGCGGCGCCTTTCGGCTTACCGGCAACGGCCATACCTGCAACACGATAGAAGTTGTAATCAGGGTTTTTACCGGGACCAGAGATCAGCAGATCTTCTTTCTCGTACACCAGGTCCTGACGTTTGAACTCGGCCATTTCGAAATCCGGTGTCAGCTGGATCGCGGTGGTCGGGCAAGCTTCCTCGCAGAGGCCGCAGAAAATGCAGCGCGAGAAGTTGATGCGGAAGAAGTCCGGGTACCAGCGACCGTCTTCGGTTTCAGCTTTCTGCAGCGAGATGCAACCCACCGGGCACGCCACGGCGCACAGGTTACAGGCCACGCAGCGCTCTTCGCCGTCGGGGTCGCGGGTCAGGACAATGCGGCCGCGATAACGCGGCGGCAGGTACACCGCTTCTTCCGGGTATTGCAGGGTGTCGCGTTTGCGAAAGCCGTGACCGAACACCATCACCAGGCTTCGCAACTGGGTACCGGTACCCTTAACGATGTCGCCAATATATTTGAACATGGGTCAAATCCTCACTGAACCGCGCCCGCTGGCGTGTTCAACAACACAACGGCAGCAGTCACCAGCAAATTGATCAGGGTCAGCGGCAGGCAGAATCGCCAGCTGAAATCCATCACCTGGTCATACCGTGGACGCGGGATGGAAGCGCGCAGCAGGATGAACAGCATGATGAAGAACGCGGTCTTCAGGAAGAACCAGAAGAACGCCAGCTGCGGCAGGATGCCGAATGGACCGTGCCAGCCGCCGAAGAACAGCGTGACCAGCAGGGCCGAGATCAAGATGATGCCGATGTACTCACCTACGAAGAACATGCCCCACTTCATGCCGGCGTATTCAATGTGGTAACCGTCGGCCAGTTCCTGTTCCGCTTCCGGCTGGTCGAACGGGTGACGGTGAGTCACGGCGACGCCAGCGATGAAGAAGGTACAGAAGCCGAAGAACTGCGGAATGATGAACCACAGGTTCTGCGCCTGGTACTCGACGATGTCGCGCATGTTGAACGAGCCCACCTGCACCACGATGCCCATCAGCGCGAGGCCCATGAACACTTCGTAGGAGACGGTCTGGGCCGAAGCCCGCAAGCTGCCCAGCAGGGCGAACTTGTTGTTGCTCGACCAACCGGCGAACAGCACCGCGTAGACCGACAAACCGGCCATGGCGAAGAAGAACAGCAAGCCGATGTTCAGGTCCGCCACGCCCCAGGTCGGGGTGATCGGGATGATTGCGAAGGCAATCAGCAAGGCGCTCATGGCCACGACCGGTGCCAGGGTGAAGATCACCTTGTCGGCAAACGGCGGGGTCCAGTCTTCCTTGAAGAACATTTTCAGCATGTCGGCGGCGATCTGGAACATACCAAACGGGCCAACGCGGTTCGGACCATAACGGTCCTGCCACCAGCCCAGCAGGCGACGTTCGACGAAGCTGAGCAAGGCGCCCGCCACGACCACGGCCAACAGGATCACGATGGCCTTGACCACCGCGATGATCACGTCGATCACTTCAGGGGTGAACCAGGTCATTGAGCTGCCTCCTGCAGACCGTCAACGGTAAGGCCGAAGATCGCTGGAGGAATCCCCGCGAGGCCTTTTGGCAATGCAACCAGGCCAGCACCCAACTCTTCGTTGATGCGCAGCGGCAGACGCAGGGTCTTGCCGGCAACGTTCAAGCTGAGCAGGGCACCGTCGTTGACGCCCAGGCGGTCGGCTTCGGACTTGGCTACGGACACGTAGGCGGCCGGAATGCGCTCTTGTACCGGCGCGGCTTTGGAAGAGGTCTCTTCGCTGCCGAACAGGTGGAAGAACGGCACAACCTGCCAGGTACCCTGGGCCGGGTTGAACGGACGCGGCACGCTGGCGAACCAGTTCAGCGAGTCACCGGTGCTTTCGATCAGGCGGGTGCCCGGGTCGCCAGCGCGGATGTGACCACCGACTTCGTCCTGGAACTTGTTCCAGGCCTGTGGCGAGTTCCAGCCCGGCGACCAGGCGAAAGGCACCTGCTGACGTGGCTCGGCCGAACCCGAGTAACCTTCCATGGAGAAGGCGAACGCGGTGTCGTTGTCTTGCGGCGTACGTGGCTCGTGCACGCTGATGTCCGCACGCATGGCGGTACGGCCGGAGTAGCGCAGCGGTTCGCGGGCGAGTTTCATGCCCTTGATGCGGAACGCGGCGGACGGCGCGGCGTCGACGATACGGGCCAGTTGCGGTGCGGCTGCGGCTGCGGCGGCTGTCACGTGGTCGAGCTGGGTCCAGTCGATCGGCTGGTTCAGCAGGGTGGCGCGCAGGGCATGCAGCCAGCGCCAGCCTTCGTGAACCAGGATGCTGGCGTCCATGTACTTCGGATCGAACACCTGGAAGAAACGCTGGGCGCGGCCTTCCTGGCTGACCAGGGTGCCGTCGCCTTCAGCAAAGGTGGCGGCGGGCAGTACCAGGTGGGCGCGGTCGCTGGTGGCGGTTTTCTGGTGGTCGGCAACGATCACCACTTTGGCCGCGTTCAGCGCTGCGTCGACCTTGGCCGAATCCGTGCGGGTGTACAGGTCGTTTTCCAGCACCACGATCGCATCGGCGCTACCGTCGGTCACGGCCTGCAGGGCCGCGTCCAGGGACTCGCCACCGAGCATGGCCAGGCCGAGGCTGTTGGCTTCCGGCACGATCAGGCTGATGGAGCCGTTCTTCTCGCGCAGCTTCAAGGCTTTGGCGATGTTGGCGGCGGCTTCGATCAGTGCCTTGGAACCCAGCGAGGTACCGGCAATGATCAATGGACGCTTGGCGGCCAGCAGTGCGTCGGCGATGCGCTTGGCCAGCTCAACGGCTTCAGCGTCCAGGCCTTCAACGGCAGGTGCGCTGGCGTCGAGGGCGTGGGCCACGGCGAAACCGATGCGGGCCAGGTCGTCCGGTGCTGCGTGCACGCATTCTTCAGCGATGTCGTCGAGCTTGGTTTCAGCCAGCGATGCGATGAACAGCGGGTTCAGCGCGTGCTGGCCGATGTTTTTCACCGCAGCGTCGAGCCAGGGCTGGACGCGCATGGCGTCGGCCATGTCTTCGGCCTTGCCTTTCACCGACTGGCGCAGGGACAGGGCGACACGGGCGGCGGTCTGGGTCAGGTCTTCACCGAGGACGAAGATCGCGTCGTGGTCTTCGATGTCGCGCATGTTCGGAACCGGCAGCGGGCTGTCGTTCAGAACTTGCAGTACCAGGCGGATACGCTCCAGTTCACCGGCTTCGATACCCGAGTAGAAGTGCTCGGCACCCACCAGCTCGCGCAACGCGTAGTTGCTTTCGAGGCTGGCGCGGGGCGAACCGATACCGACGATGTTGCGACCGCGCAGCAGGTCGGCGGCTTTATCCAGCGCTTCGTCCAGGCTCAGCTTGGCGCCGTCGGCCAGCAATGGCTGACGCGGGCGGTCTTCGCGGTTGACGTAGCCGTAGCCGAAACGGCCACGGTCGCACAGGAAGTACTGGTTGACCGAACCGTTGAAGCGGTTTTCGATCCGACGCAGTTCGCCGTAACGCTCGCCCGGCGAGATGTTGCAACCGCTGGAGCAGCCATGGCAGATGCTCGGCGAGAACTGCATGTCCCACTTGCGGTTGTAGCGCTCGGAGTGAGTCTTGTCGGTGAACACACCGGTCGGGCAGACCTCGGTGAGGTTGCCGGAGAATTCGCTTTCGAGGGTGCCATCTTCAACGCGACCGAAGTACACGTTGTCGTGGGCGCCGAACACACCGAGGTCGGTGCCGCCGGCGTAGTCCTTATAGAAGCGCACGCAGCGGTAGCAGGCGATGCAGCGGTTCATCTCGTGGGAAATGAACGGGCCCAGTTGCTGGTTCTGGTGGGTACGCTTGGTGAAGCGATACCGGCGCTCGTTGTGGCCGGTCATCACGGTCATGTCTTGCAGGTGGCAGTGACCGCCTTCCTCACACACAGGGCAGTCGTGCGGGTGGTTGGTCATCAGCCATTCGACGACGCTGGCGCGAAACACTTTCGCTTCTTCGTCTTCGATGGAGATCCAGCTGCCGTCGGTGGCGGGCGTCATGCAGGACATGACGATACGACCACGGGTGTCGTTCTCGTCGGTGTACTGCTTGACCGCGCACTGGCGGCAAGCGCCAACGCTGCCAAGGGCGGGGTGCCAGCAGAAATATGGAATGTCGAGGCCTAGCGACAGACACGCCTGTAACAGGTTGTCTGCCCCATCGACTTCGAGCTCTTTGCCGTCTACGTGGATAGTGGCCATGGTTCAAAGTTCTTCGTTGGCCCGGTGTCAGCGGGCGTGGCTAATGGAATCTTGTTATTCATGTGCATCAACACAGCCTTGAAGGCGTCAGCACATGAGAAAGCGAAGGGCACGGACCCTTCGCCTTTTTAAGCGTTACGCGCCGACTACAATCGGCCTTGCCAGAGGCGGGACGGCGGCGCTTTTGGGCGCAATGCCGGCTTCGAACTCCGAGCGGAAGTATTTGATCGCGCTGCCCAATGGCTCCACGGCGCCCGGTGCGTGAGCACAGAAAGTCTTGCCAGGGCCGAGGAAACCCACCAGACCCAGCAGGGTCTCGATATCGCCTGGCTGACCTTCGCCTTTCTCGAGGGCCATCAAGAGCTTCACGCTCCATGGCAAACCATCGCGGCACGGGGTGCAGAAACCACAGGATTCGCGGGAGAAGAACTGCTCCATGTTGCGCAGCAACGACACCATGTTCACGGTGTTGTCCACGGCCATGGCCAGGCCGGTACCCATACGGGTGCCCACCTTGCCGATGCCGCCGGCGTACATTTGTGCGTCCAGATGCTCGGGCAACAGGAAGCCGGTACCGGCACCGCCTGGCTGCCAGGCCTTGAGGGTGTAGCCGTCGCGCATGCCGCCGGCGTAGTCCTCGAACAGCTCGCGCGCGGTCACGCCGAATGGCAGTTCCCACAGGCCCGGGTTCTTGACCTTGCCGGAGAAGCCCATGAGCTTGGTGCCCATATCCTCGCTGCCTTCGCGGGCCAACGATTTGTACCACTCCACGCCGTCGCCGATGATCGCCGGCACGTTGCACAGGGTTTCAACGTTGTTCACGCACGTCGGCTTGCCCCACACGCCCACGGCGGCAGGGAAGGGCGGCTTGGAACGCGGGTTGGCGCGGCGGCCTTCGAGGGAGTTGATCAGTGCGGTTTCTTCACCGCAGATGTAACGCCCGGCGCCGGTGTGCACGAACAGTTCGAAGTCGAAACCCGAACCGAGGATGTTCTTGCCCAACAGGCCTGCGGCCTTGGCTTCTTCCACGGCACGGTTCAGGTGCTTGGCGGCGGTGGTGTATTCGCCACGCAGGAAGATATAGCCACGGTAGGTTTTCAGCGCGCGGGCACTGATCAGCATGCCTTCGATCAACAGATGGGGCAGTTGCTCCATCAGCATGCGGTCTTTCCAGGTGTTCGGCTCCATTTCATCCGCGTTGCACAGCAGGTAGCGGATGTTGATGGATTCGTCTTTCGGCATCAGGCCCCACTTAACGCCCGTGGGGAAGCCTGCACCGCCGCGGCCTTTGAGGCCGGCGTCCTTCACGGTCTGGACGATGTCGTCCTGGGCCATGTCGGCAAAGGCTTTGCGCGCGGCTGCGTAACCGTTCTTGGCCTGGTACTCGTCGAGCCATACAGGCTCGCCGTCATCACGCAGGCGCCAGGTCAGCGGGTGAGTCTCGGCCGACCGCTTGATGCGGTTGGCAGGACCGAAGGAAGTCAGGGTCATGGGTAGCCCTCGAGCAATTGGGTGACGCCAGCAGGCTGCACGTCACCGAATGTGTCGTCGTCGATCATCAACGCCGGCGCCTTGTCACAGTTGCCCAGGCAGCACACCGGCAGCAGCGTGAAGCGGCCGTCCGGAGTGGTTTGGCCCAGGCCGATGCCCAGCTTGCTCTGGATCTCGCTGACCACGGACTCGTGGCCACCGATGTAGCAGACCATGCTGTCGCACACGCGAATGATGTGGCGGCCAACCGGCTGGCGGAAGATCTGGCTGTAGAACGTCGCCACGCCTTCAACGTCGCTGGCAGGGATGCCCAGGATCTCGCCGATGGCGTAGAGGGCGCCGTCCGGCACCCAGCCACGTTCCTTCTGGACGATCTTCAAGGCTTCGATCGACGCCGCGCGCGGGTCTTCGTAGTGATGCAGCTCGTGCTCGATGGCCGAGCGCTCGGTTTCACTCAAGGTGAAACGGTCTGTCTGGATAAGCGTGCTGTTCATGCTTAGCGGTCCACGTCGGCCATAACGAAATCGATACTACCCAGGTACGCAATCAAGTCCGCGACCATTTCACCTTTGATCACCGAAGGGATCTGCTGCAGGTGCGGGAAGCTTGGAGTACGAATCCGGGTGCGGTAGCTCATGGTGCCGCCATCGCTCGTCAGGTAATAACTGTTGATACCCTTGGTCGCTTCGATCATCTGGAAGGATTCGTTGGCCGGCATGACCGGGCCCCACGAAACTTGCAGGAAGTGCGTGATCAGGGTTTCGATGTGTTGCAGCGTGCGCTCTTTCGGCGGCGGCGTGGTCAGCGGGTGATCCGCCTTGTACGGGCCTTCCGGCATGTTGCGCATGCACTGTTCGATGATCTTCAGGCTCTGGCGCATTTCTTCGACGCGCACGATGCAGCGGTCGTAGGCGTCGCCGTTGGCCGCCAGCGGGACTTCGAATTCGAAGTTCTGGTAGCCGGAGTACGGGCGCGCCTTGCGCAGGTCGAAGTCGCAACCGGTGGAACGCAGGCCAGCACCGGTGACGCCCCATTCCAGGGCCTCTTTGGTGTTGTACTGGGCGACGCCGATGGTCCGGCCCTTGAGGATGCTGTTGTCCAGGGCGGCTTTCTGGTACTCGTCCAGACGCTTGGGCATCCAGTCGATGAATTCCTTGACCAGGCGCTCCCAGCCACGCGGCAGGTCGTGCGCCACACCGCCGATGCGGTACCAGGCCGGGTGCAGGCGGAAACCGGTGATGGCTTCGATGACCTTGTAGGCGCGCTGACGGTCGGTGAAGGTGAAGAACACCGGGGTCATGGCGCCGACGTCCTGGATATAGGTACCCAGGAACAGCAGGTGGCTGGTGATCCGGAAGAACTCGGCCATCATGATGCGGATGGTGTCGACCTTGTCCGGCACCTTGATGCCCGCCAGCTTCTCGACCGAGAGCACGTACGGCAGGTTGTTCATCACGCCGCCGAGGTAGTCGATACGGTCGGTGTACGGGATGAAGCTGTGCCACGACTGACGCTCGGCCATCTTCTCGGCGCCACGGTGGTGGTAGCCGATGTCCGGTACGCAGTCGACGATTTCTTCGCCGTCCAGCTGCAGGATGATACGGAAGGCACCGTGAGCCGAAGGGTGGTTCGGGCCCAGGTTGAGGAACATGTAGTCCTCGTTGGTGCCGGAGCGCTTCATGCCCCAGTCTTCCGGACGGAAGCGTGCAGCCTCTTCTTCAAGCTGCTGCTTGGCGAGGGTCAGGCTGAATGGATCGAATTCGGTGGCGCGGGCAGGGAAGTCCTTGCGCAGCGGGTGACCTTCCCACGTTGGCGGCATCATGATGCGCGACAGGTGCGGGTGGCCCGGGAAGTCGATGCCGAACATGTCCCATACTTCACGCTCGTACCAGTTGGCGTTAGGCCAGATACCGGTCACGGTCGGAACGCTCAGGTCGCTCTCGGAGAGGGCAACCTTGATCATCACGTCGCTGTTACGTTCCAGCGACATCAGGTGGTAGAACACGGTGAAGTCGGCGCCGCTCGGCAGTCCCTGGCGCTTGGTGCGCAGGCGCTCGTCCACGCCATGCAGGTCATAGAGCATGACGTACGGCTTGGGCAGGTTGCGCAGGAAGCTCAGGACTTCGACGAGCCTGGCACGCGCCACCCACAGCACCGGCATACCGGTGCGTGTGGCCTGGGCGGTGAAGGCGTCAGGGCCAAAACGGTTATTGAGTTCGACGACCACATCCTGGTCGTCTGCCTTATAAGGCGGGATGTACAGAGCACTGCCTGTAGTCATGGTTTTTTATCGCTTTCGGTCAACGTAAAGAATGAAGCCAGGTTTTCGTTCTATAAAAGAAGCGGTGCTGGATCAGACTTCGTCGGGGCTGCGCAGGTTGGTGACCTGAATACGCTGTTCGCGGCGCTGTTCCTTTTGTGACGGCATCTCGGCGCGGTATACGCCTTGATCTCCGACAACCCAGGAAAGTGGGCGACGCTCCTTGCCAATCGATTCCTGCAACAGCATCAAGCCTTGCAGAAATGCTTCAGGGCGGGGCGGGCAGCCAGGCACGTAGACGTCCACGGGCAGGAACTTGTCCACCCCCTGAACCACGGAGTAGATGTCGTACATGCCACCGGAGTTGGCGCACGAACCCATGGAGATAACCCACTTTGGCTCGAGCATTTGCTCGTAGAGACGCTGAATGATCGGCGCCATCTTGATAAAGCAGGTACCGGCGATAACCATGAAATCCGCCTGACGCGGCGAGGCCCGGATAACTTCGGCGCCAAAGCGCGCGATGTCGTGGGGCGCCGTGAAGGCGGTGGTCATTTCCACATAGCAGCAGGACAGACCGAAGTTGTACGGCCACAGGGAGTTTTTACGCCCCCAGTTGACCGCGCCACTCAGCACGTCTTCCAGCTTGCCCATGTAGATGTTTTTGTGGACTTGGTCTTCTAACGGGTCGGAAACGGTTTCCCGTTCGCCGATGGGGTACTGCTCGTTAGGAGCATCCGGGTCGATCCTGGTGAGATTGTATTGCATCGCCAAAGCCTCATTGTTTCAGCTTCGCTTGCCGCTTGCGACGAGCTTCCGGAGCCCAATCAAGGGCGCCCACTCGAAATAGGTAGACAAGGCCTGCCAACAGAATTGCTATGAAAACGAGGGCTTCGACGAATCCGGTCCAGCCGCTTTCGCGGACGGACACAGACCAGGCAAAGAGAAAAAGGGCTTCGATGTCGAAGATCACGAAGAGCATCGCGACCAGATAGAATTTGGCTGAGAGCCGCAAGCGGGCGCCACCTGTAGGTAGCATGCCGGACTCGAACGGTTCGTTTTTGCTGCGGCCCCAGGCTTTTGACCCGAGGAGGCTGGAGACACCGAGCATGAAGGCGCAAAGGCCGACAACACCGAGGAGGAAAATGGCAAAGCCCCAGTTGTGGGCCATGAGTCCTGTCGCTTCGGTCATGCTGGAAATCCTTAACAGAGAGCAAAGGTCTCTGAGCTCGAAAAAGTAACGATGCAGTGACGATATGTCGCAGCGCAATCAATCGCGGTGATTTTATGGCTAAACACCGGGCAAGTAAAATTCCTATAGCGAAATTATTCGATGGAATAAGGACATAGTGCACCTTCTTGGGGCTGTAGCCCTTGCGGGGCGGGCATTAGCGGGCATTTCACCAATTATGTTTTGTTTAAGCTGTAAAGAAGTTTTCATGCTCTAAATGATAATGAATATTGTTTGCGTGGGTTTTAAACAGCTGTTCGGGGTTTAACGGGGGAAGTTGCTGTTACTTGTGTGGGGGATGCTAGTTGGTAAAGCGGATCTTTTAACTGGTTTTGTAGGTGGGGGTACCGCTCTGGATCAATGTTTTGATCGAAAATTGGGGGTGGGGGTGGGTGTACATATCCGTTGTTGCGGTAACGGCGGCTTATGGTTCCGCTCTTACAGCGGCTCACTTTGGAAAAGCCCCAAAGTAAGCAAAGGGCTCTGCCCCGCCTGTCGGCACCTCGCTAAGGCTCGGTGTTCCCTCACTCCGGCGCTGCTCCGCGGGCCGCCGCGATGGGCCATCCTTGGCCCAGCGCGGCTAAACCGGCGTCCTGCCGGTTTACCCGCTCCGCACCACCTGCGTTCGGCCTCGGGCTTATTGGGGCAGTCAGATCAAAATCAAAAGCAAGAGCACAGCGGCCTACAGGCCGGCTTGAGTGGTAGAAGCCAGAGCAAAAGCCAAAGCAGAGCTGCTTTTCTGTAGGAGCCGGCTTGCCGGCGAAAAACCTGAGAACGCCGCGTTCATTCAGGACGCCAACGTCATCGTTAACGACCATCGCCGGCAAGCCAGCTCCTACAGGGGACCGCGCCCGCTTTAGATTTTGATTTTGCTTTTGCTCCACACCACTCAAGCCGGCCTGTAGGCCGCTGTGTTCTTGATCTGCTTTTGATCTTGATCTTAGGCGCCCCGTTAAACCACGCTGGCCGAACGCAGGTAGTACGGAGCGGGTAAACCGGCAGGACGCCGGTTTAGCCGCGACGGGGCAGGGACGCCCCGTCGCGGCGGCCCGCGGAGTAGTGCCGGAGGGCACACCGAGCCTGAGCGAGGTGCCGAGTGGTGGGGCAAGAGCCTTTTGGTTACTTTTGGGCTCCTTTCAAAAGTGACCCGCTGTAAGAGCGGAACCAATAGCAGCCTTAACCGCAAAAACGGATATGTACACAATCCACCTGCACGTTAAAAACGGCGCAAAAAAAACGCCCCGAACCAGTCGGGGCGTCAGATCGTGCGGCATTGCGGTTAGGTCTTCCTTGGGGCCGCAATGGCCGTGTACTCAGTGACTCAGTGGAACTGCTCTTCTTCAGTCGACCCAGTCAGTGCAGTCACAGACGAGGTACCGCCCTGGATCACGGTGGTCATGTCGTCGAAGTAGCCAGTGCCCACTTCCTGCTGGTGCGCCACAAAGGTGTAACCCTTGGCCGCGTCAGCGAACTCCTGCTCCTGCAGCTTCACGTAGGCAGTCATGTCGTTGCGGGCGTAGTCGTGCGCCAGGTTGAACATGCTGTGCCACATGTTGTGAATGCCGGCCAGCGTGATGAACTGGTGCTTGTAGCCCATGGCAGACAGTTCGCGCTGGAACTTGGCGATGGTCGCGTCGTCCAGGTTCTTCTTCCAGTTGAAGGAAGGCGAGCAGTTGTAGGACAGCAGTTGGTCCGGGTATTCCTTCTTGATTGCTTCAGCAAAGCGGCGAGCTTCGTCCAGGTCCGGCTTGGCGGTTTCGCACCAGATCAGGTCGGCGTACGGCGCGTAGGCCAGGCCGCGAGCGATCGCCTGGTCGAGACCGGCGCGCACTTTGTAGAAGCCTTCCTGAGTACGTTCGCCCGTCACGAACGGCTGGTCGTACGGGTCGCAATCCGAGGTCAGCAAGTCAGCCGCGTTGGCGTCGGTACGGGCCAGGATGATGGTCGGAGTCCCGGCCACGTCAGCCGCCAGACGAGCAGCAGTCAACTTTTGAACAGCTTCCTGGGTAGGCACCAGAACCTTGCCGCCCATGTGGCCGCATTTCTTCACCGAAGCCAGTTGGTCTTCGAAGTGAACGCCGGCAGCGCCTGCCTCGATCATGCTCTTCATCAGCTCGTAGGCGTTCAGTACGCCGCCGAAACCGGCTTCAGCGTCTGCAACGATCGGTGCGAAGTAGTCGATGTAGCCTTCGTCGCCCGGGCCTTTACCGGCTTTCCACTGGATCTGGTCAGCGCGGCGGAACGAGTTGTTGATGCGCTTGACCACGGTTGGTACGGAGTCCACCGGGTACAGCGATTGGTCGGGGTACATGGATTCAGCGGAGTTGTTGTCCGCTGCCACTTGCCAGCCGGACAGGTAGATCGCCTGGATACCGGCTTTTACCTGCTGAACCGCTTGGCCGCCAGTAAGGGCGCCCATGCAGTTGACGAAATCTTTTTCGGGACGGAAGGACGGCTTGGCACCCTGGGTGACCAGCTTCCACAGCTTCTCGGCGCCGAGTTTTGCAAAAGTGTGCTCAGGTTGAACCGAGCCACGCAGGCGGACGACGTCAGCAGCGGAATAAGCGCGGGTCACGCCTTTCCAGCGTGGGTTTTCAGCCCAGTCTTTTTCAAGGGCTGCAATTTGCTGTTCGCGTGTCAGTGCCATGGGGAAAAACCTCGTCGCATAGGTCTAGGTGGAAAATTCCATTTGCCAGCCACGTATCGGTGCGTGGTTATGGCTGCTCGCTGACCAGAAGCTTAGGCGGTCAAGTCAGGCTCGGCGGGGAAGGCGACGGGATGAACGATTGGCTCAAGGGGGAGTTGAGCAGGTAAGGGCGAACTGCGAACGGTCTTCGGGCGTCGTGGGCCTTTGTACGATCCATCAGTGTGTTGCCGGGTTACCTGGTTAGCTTCCGTCCCTCGGGACAACTTCGTTCCAGTCGCAACCTCGTCAAACACACCTTGTGGGCGGTACAGACACGAATCGGCTCAGGTGGGTGGCTTTGAGCGACGATCCGAAGGCCCTTGCCAGGGCCCCTGATTAGCGGGAGCGAGGCCATCATGCCCATGCTTTTTTGGATCGTCAAATGTTTTGTAGTGCTTTTTTTAAAGCACTACATCTTTAGTCTAATACGACTCGCCAGTCAGTTTTTGGTGCTTCAGTTCAGGGTGTCGACTTTGACCCGCAAGGTCAGGTCATCACGCCCCTGAGTAGAGTAGCTGCGGGTTGTAGTGCTTTTGTCGGCCTGAGTCTGGCGGTTGATTCCGGCCAGGGTGATCCACTCGCCCAGGCGTCCGCTGACGGTTGTGTCGGTACTTTGCACGTTCACTACATCGGGACGTTCCTGGCTCATGCGGTCACGATTGGTACTGATGCTCAGGTGCACGGTCTCTCCGGTGACGCTGGCGGTGACGTAGAAGCCCTGCGTCACGTTGCGATACTGGGTCTGGTTTTGCGGGCGACCGTAGGCATCGGGCTGGGTGGTGGTGAGCGGCACGCTCTGGCCGACCTGGATCAGCGCGGGCACACCTTCGCTGGCCTGGATCTGCTGGATCCCGCCGTCGCGGCTTTCAGTGCTGTAGGTGATCACCTGGGTTTGATTGTTGCCGTTGCTTTGCTGGTTGTTCTCGTTGGTGTCGACCGTGATCAGCAGGCGTTTGGACGGCGTGTCCAGTTGCGAGAGCAGGGCGCGCAGGCCCTGGATCTTGTCCGGCTCGGCATTCACGATCAGTTGGTTGCCGTAGGCGCTGACGGTGCCGTCCTTGCCGATGAAGTTCTGTGCCACGGGCAGCAGGTCGGCGCTGGTACGGTTGCTCAGGGGCACGACTTCGGTGGCGGCCATCACCGAGAAGCTGGTGGCCAGGAGCACAGTGGTGAGCAGGGTGCGTAGGGACATGTCCGTTATCTCTGCGAGTCATTTAGGCTAGATAGTGCCAGTTTGTCGGCTTTGTAGCCCGCAAGTTGAATCCTGGACGGCAAAAGGCCCTGGCATCGGTGGATGGCAGGGCCTTTTGGGGTGTTGCTGATACCGCTATCGCAGGCAAGCCAGCTCCCACATTTGGAATGCATTCTCCTGTGGGAGCTGGCTTGCCTGCGATGGGAGCGACTCGGTCTAAAGTCAGCCCTCGCGCACCATATCAACGTGAGGAATCCCGACTTCCAGGAACTCATCGCTGACAATCTTGAAGCCCAGGCGCTCGTAAAACGGCGCTGCATGGACTTGTGCACTGAGGATCTGCCGGGTCTGGCCGCGTTTCTCGGCCACGCCGATCACCGCTTCCATCAGCTTGTCGCCCACCTTCAGGCCGCGCCAGTCCTTGAGGACCGACACGCGCCCGATCTCGCCGGTGGGCAACAGGCGGGCGGTGCCGATGGGAAAATCGCCTTCGAACGCGAGGAAATGCACAGCCCCTGCGTCATCTGCATCCCATTCCAGCTCCGGTGGAACCGATTGTTCAGCGATAAATACCGCTTCACGAATGCGCCGTATCTCGGCGATATCCTTTTGCCAGTCCGCGACACTTACGTGAATCTTATTCATCGGCAAACCCCAGGCTCCCTTGCTTGACCAGTTCCCACAGCAGGGCGCAGCCATCTTCATCCGCCAGCCATGGGCCGAGGTTGTCGATGTGCAGGGCGTCGGCGGCGCACACCAGCTTCAGCAGTTCCCGCAGCTTGCCCGGCAACAGGCGGCTCTGGCCGCTGGCGAACAGCAGCAGGTCGTCGTCCACTTCGGACCAGGCCAGGCGGGCGCTCGGGTTGCGGATCAGCACGGCGCCGTTTTCCAGGCTGCCCAGCAGGTCTTCTTCTTCCACTTCCGGGCCGGCGACCAGTTCCGGGTAGCGCGGCTCGGTCATGAACTGGCCGAACCAGGTCAGCAGCATGCGCTCGTCGCTCATGTGCTCGGCCAGCAGGCTCTTCAGGCGGTCGAGGGCGTCGCCCTGGATCTGGTGCGGGTCGCTGACCGGCTGGGCATCGGCGTCGGTGTAGCGCTCTTCGTCCGTCAGGTACTGGCTGAGGAAGTCGGTGAAGTGGGTCAGCACTTCAGCCGCGCTCGGGGCGCGGAAGCCTACGGAGTAGGTCATGCAGTCATCGACGGCGACACCGCAGTGGGCCAGGCGTGGCGGCAGGTAGAGCATGTCGCCCGGTTCCAGCACCCATTCGGCGGTCTCTTCGAATTCGGCGAGGATGCGCAGGTCCGCGTGTTGCAGCAGCGGGCTTTCGGAGTTGCACATCTGGCCGATCTTCCAGTTGCGCTTGCCGGAACCCTGCAGCAGGAACACGTCGTAGTTGTCGAAGTGCGGACCGACGCTGCCACCGGGGGCGGCGTAGCTGATCATCACGTCGTCGATGCGCCAGCTTGGCAGGAAACGGAAGTTTTCCAGCAGTTCGGCCACTTCCGGCACGAACTGGTCGACGGCCTGCACCAGCAGGGTCCACTCGCGCTCGGGCAGGGTGCTAAAGGCATCTTCGGCGAACGGGCCGCGACGCAACTCCCACGGGCGTTCGCCGTGTTCAATGATCAGGCGCGACTCGACTTCTTCTTCCAGCGCCAGGCCGGCCAGCTCGTCGGCGTCGATCGGGCTTTCGAAATCAGGAATGGCCTGGCGGATCAGCAACGGTTTTTTCTGCCAGTAGTCGCGCAGGAACTCGCGTGCCGTGATGCCGCCCAGAAGTTGAAGAGGAATGTCAGGATTCATGTGTAACCTATTGAAAAAAAGCACTTTTCAGACGGGAATAAAAACGCCCGGCGCTGCCGGGCGTCTCAAAGGGTCAAGCAGCTATCAGATGCGTTTGGCTTGGGCCACAGCGTTGCCGATGTAGTTAGCCGGGGTGAGCTGTTTCAGCTCAGCCTTGGCGGCGGCTGGCATGTCCAGGCCGTCGATGAACGTTTGCAGGGCTTCGGAGGTGATGCCCTTGCCGCGGGTCAGCTCTTTGAGCTTCTCGTACGGGTTTTCAATGTTGTAGCGGCGCATCACGGTCTGGATCGGCTCGGCCAGGACTTCCCAGCAAGCGTCCAGGTCAGCGGCAATTTTCTGCGCGTTGAGCTCCAGTTTGCTGATGCCTTTGAGGCTGGCTTCGTACGCGATCACGCTATGAGCGAAGCCCACACCGAGGTTGCGCAGTACGGTGGAGTCGGTCAGGTCGCGCTGCCAGCGGGAGATCGGCAACTTGCTCGCCAGGTGCTGGAACAGGGCGTTGGCGATGCCGAGGTTGCCTTCGGAGTTTTCGAAGTCGATCGGGTTGACCTTGTGCGGCATGGTCGACGAACCGATTTCACCGGCAATGGTGCGCTGCTTGAAGTAGCCCAGGGAGATGTAGCCCCAGATATCGCGATCGAAGTCGATCAGGATGGTGTTGAAGCGCGCAATCGCGTCGAACAGCTCGGCGATGTAGTCGTGCGGTTCGATCTGCGTGGTGTAGGGGTTGAAGCCCAGGCCCAGCTCGTCTTCGATGAAGGCGCGGGCGTTTTCTTCCCAGTCGATTTCCGGGTAGGCCGACAGGTGAGCGTTGTAGTTGCCTACGGCGCCGTTGATCTTGCCCAGCAGCGGTACGGCCGCGACTTGAGCGATCTGACGCTCCAGGCGGTACACCACGTTGGCCAGTTCTTTACCCAGGGTGGTCGGCGAAGCCGGCTGGCCGTGGGTGCGCGACAGCATCGGCACGTCGGCGAAACGGATCGCCAGTTCGCGGATGGCGTCGGCGGTCTGGCGCATCAGTGGCAGCATCACGTCATCACGGCCTTCGCGCAGCATCAGGGCGTGGGACAGGTTGTTGATGTCCTCGCTGGTGCAGGCAAAGTGGATGAACTCGCTGACCTTGGCCAGTTCCGGCAGCTTGGCCGCTTGCTCTTTGAGCAGGTATTCGATGGCTTTTACGTCGTGGTTGGTGGTGCGCTCGATCTCTTTGACACGCTCGGCGTGCTCCAGAGAGAAGTTTTCCGCCAGGGTATTCAGCACAGCGTTGGCTTCGGCGGAGAACGCCGGCACTTCGCTGATGGCGGGGTGAGCGGCCAAGCGCTGGAGCCAGCGCACTTCAACCAGAACACGAGCACGGATCAGGCCGTATTCGCTGAAAATAGGGCGCAGGGCCTGGGTTTTGCCGGCGTAGCGGCCGTCAACAGGGGAAACCGCAGTGAGCGAAGAAAGCTGCATGGGGTGTTCTCGGACAGTCGGGCAACGAAATGGGGCGCGTATCATACATGAAAAAATCCGCCGGTCCGTTGCCAACTGACCGGCGTATTACGCGTGAGGCTATAAAAAAATCGGTTGCGGCGACTTATTCGTTGCGCATCAACGGGTAAAGCTCTTTAAGCAATTTGCGACGGCTGATCACCAGCTGCCAGCGATGACCGCCCAACTGGCGCCACAACCGCGCCGAACGAATACCGGCCAGGAGCAAGGCGCGGATTTTCGAGGCGTTGTTCGGTTGTTGCAGGTTGCGCATGTCGCCGTGCACCTGGATCCGCTGGCGCAAAGTGCTCAGGGTGTCCTGGTACAGGGCGCCACAGGCCGCGATCACGTTTTCGTGGGCCGGGCCGAAATGCTCGACCTGGGACTGGATCTGCGGCAGGCGCTTGCCGATGGTTTCCAGCAAATCGTCGCGCTTGGCCAATTGACGCTCCAGGCCGAGCATCGACAGGGCGTAGCGCAGTGGCTCGCGCTGCAAGGTGCTTGGGTCGCGCTCCAGGGCGCCGACCAGCGCGCGATAACCTTCACGCAGGGCCAGGTCGTCGCCGCCGTAGACTTCCAGGGTGTCCTTGGGGTCGCGGATCAGCAGGCTGCCGAGCATGCAGGTCAGGCCGGCTTCGGTGACCTGGCCGGTCTTGGCGATCTTGTCCACCAGCACCGCGGCGAGAAACACGCCGCCCAGTGCCGTCAGTTGCTCCTGGGTAGGGCTCATGCCTGGCTGCTCCAGGGTTCGGCAACTTCGATCACGCCGCCCCCCAGGCAAATCTCTCCGTCATAGAACACTACCGATTGGCCGGGCGTTACGGCGCGCTGCGGGTCGTCGAAGGTGGCGCGATAGCCGGTGGCGGTTTTTTCCAGGGTGCAGGGCTGGTCGCTCTGGCGATAGCGCACTTTGGCCGTGAGGCGGCGCGGGCTGCTCAGGTCGACCGGGTTGACCCAGTAGATGTCCGAGGCGAGCAGGGCGCGGGAGAACAACCATGGGTGGTCATTGCCCTGGCCGACGATCAACTCGTTGTGCTCCAGGTCCTTGACCAGCACGTACCACGGCTCTTCGCCGGCGTCTTTCAAGCCGCCGATGCCCAGGCCCTGACGCTGGCCGATGGTGTGGTACATCAAGCCGTGGTGACGGCCGATGATTTCGCCTTCGGTGGTCTTGATCTCACCCGGTTGCGCCGGCAGGTATTGCTTGAGGAAGTCGCTGAAACGGCGCTCGCCGATAAAGCAGATCCCGGTGGAATCCTTCTTCTTGGCGGTGGCCAGGCCGTGTTTCTCGGCAATCGCGCGCACTTCGGGTTTTTCCAGCTCGCCCACCGGGAACAGGGTCTTGGCGATCTGTTCGCCGCCAACGGCGTGCAGGAAATAGCTCTGGTCCTTGTTGGCGTCCAGGCCCTTGAGCAATTCGGTACGGCCATCGATATCGCGACGGCGCACGTAGTGGCCAGTGGCAATCAGGTCGGCACCGAGGATCATTGCGTAGTCGAGGAACGCCTTGAACTTGATCTCGCGGTTACACAGGATGTCCGGGTTCGGCGTGCGACCGGCCTTGTATTCGGCCAGGAAGTGCTCGAACACGTTGTCCCAGTACTCGGCGGCGAAGTTGGCGGTGTGCAGCTTGATGCCGATTTTGTCACAGACGGCCTGGGCATCCGCCAGGTCGTCCATGGCGGTGCAATATTCCGTTCCATCGTCTTCTTCCCAGTTCTTCATGAACAGGCCTTCCACCTCATAACCCTGCTCCATGAGCAGAACGGCGGAAACGGAAGAATCCACGCCGCCGGACATGCCGACGATGACGCGCTTCTTTTGTGTGTCAGAAGGGGCTGGATCACGCATAGGATTTCAACGGGTGTCTTTAAAAAGGACGCGATTCTAGCAGGCTCGCGTCTGCAAGGCTAAAGAGAAGGGCGGATCAATTCGAGGCTGTGGCGTTGGCCGGCCAGATAATCGTCGATGCAGCGGATAATCAGCTCGCTGCGCCAGTCCTCGCGCAGGGCCATCAATTCGTCGCGGGTCAGCCAGCGGGCGCGCACGATGCCGTCGTCCAATTGATAGTCCGGGTGGTGTTTCAGGGCCTTGGCGGTGAAGCACACCCGCTGATACGTCACGCCGTTGCTGGGGGCGGTGTACAGGTAAATCCCGACGATCCCGGTGGCTTCGACGTCCCAGCCGGTTTCTTCGAGGGTTTCGCGCACGGCGGCCTCGGTCAGGGTTTCGTTCGGGTCGAGGTGCCCGGCGGGCTGGTTGAGCACGGCGCGGCCGCCCTTGAGTTCTTCGACCATCAGGAAGCGGCCGTTGTCTTCGACGATGGTGGCGACGGTGATGTGGGGTAGCCAGGTCATGGGGCGTCTCGCAGAGCTGATAACAGAGGGGCATCATACAGGGGCGCCCGCCGAGGGCGCCCCTGCCGGTTACTTAGCGGCTTTGGTAATGGCGTCGAAGGCGACCATGTCGTCAATCACTTCGCCGCCGGTGGCCTTGGTTTGCGCTTGCCATACGACGATCACCACGTTTTGCGTGGGATTGATGTAGACAAACTGGCCGAAAATCCCGGCAGCCGTGAAGGCTTTGTCTGCCTTGGAGGCGGCGGTCCAGGCGGGCCACCACATGGAGGCGAAGTCGCCGTACGCCGGGTCGGTGCCGGTGGTGGCGCTGGCGAAGCTCATCCAGCCTTTGGGTAGCACCTGTTTGTCGCCGGCTTTGCCGCCACTGAGTACGAATTGCCCGAAGCGTCCGTAATCTTCGAGCGTTGCGCTGATGCCGCTGCCGCCCACCTCGTTGCCATTGGGGCCGTCGAGCCACCAGTTGGCGTCGGTTTGCATGCCGTACGGCGCCCAGATTTTCTCGCTCAGGTAGTTCGCCAGTGGCTTGCCCACGGCGGCGCTCACCAGTTGGCCCAGCACTTGTGTCTCTCCGGTGCTGTAGTTGGTGCGGGTGCCGGGCGGCGCGGCGCTGGGCAGGCTAGCCATGAACTTGAGGGCGGAACCGGGCACTTGTTCGGTTTGCAGCTTGAGCATCATGCGCCGGTCTGACGTCGGGTCAGCGTATTTCTCACTCCATTTGACCCCGGAGCGCATCGCCAGCACCTGGCGAACGGTGGCCTGGTCGTAACCGCTGCCGGCGAGTGCGGGCAAGTAGTGGGTGACTTTGTCATCAAGGCTTTTGATCGAGCCGTCCTGCAGTGCGGCGCCCACGAGGGTCGAGGTAATCGACTTGGCCACTGACATCGACATCCATCGGGTGTCTGGCGTGTTGCCCTTTTCGTAGCGTTCAGTAACGACCTGGCCGTTCTTGATCACCAGCAGGCCTGTTACCCGGTTGAGGGTGACGTAATCGTCAAGGCTATAGCGTTTGCCTTCATAGTCGAATGCCACCGGGCCCAGCGGCTGGCTGCTGCGTGGCAGTGGAAACGGGTGACCACCGGCCTTGATGGTGCGTACCGGGAACAGTCGATCGATATTGCGGAAGGTGCTGACGGCGGCTTGTTCGCTGAGCTTGCCGTCGTACATGGTTTGTACGTCGCCGATCGGTTCCTGAGCGTGCGGGTAGGGGCTTGAAGTGCCTGCGCAGGCCGTCAGCAAGGCCAGTGCCGAGGAGCAGGTCAGTACCTGTAGGAGGTTTCTTGGCATGGGAACGTCCTTATTTATTGTTTTTCGAGGGGTGGAACAATAAGAAGACAAAGCAAGGACTGCGCCCGTTCCTGAAAAGCAGGCAAAAAAAATCCGGAATCCTTTCGAATTCCGGATTTTCCTGTCGCACAAGGATTAGCTAGCGATCCTCATGCGGCGGCACCGTAAAGCATCAAACCAGCGCAGCAATTGCCGCGTTGAGGGTGTTGCTTGGGCGCATGGCTTTGCTGGTCAGCTCCGGGTTCGGCGCGTAGTAGCCGCCGATGTCCACTGGCTTGCCCTGGACGGCGTTGAGTTCGGCAACGATGGTCGCCTCGTTCGCGGTCAGGGTTTTGGCCAGTTCGCCAAACTGCGCTTGCAGTGCAGTGTCTTCGGTCTGGGCAGCCAGGGCTTGAGCCCAGTACAGCGCCAGGTAGAAGTGGCTGCCGCGGTTGTCGATGTTGCCGACTTTGCGCGATGGCGACTTGTTGTTGTCGAGGAACTGGCCGGTGGCCTGGTCCAGGGTCTTGGACAGCACCAGGGCTTTCGGGTTGTTGTAAGTCACACCCAAATGCTCGAGGGAGGCTGCCAGGGCCAGGAACTCGCCCAGGGAATCCCAGCGCAGGAAGTTCTCTTCAACCAGTTGCTGCACGTGCTTCGGAGCCGAACCGCCGGCGCCGGTTTCGAACAGGCCGCCACCGTTCATCAGCGGCACGATCGACAGCATCTTGGCGCTGGTGCCCAGCTCCATGATCGGGAACAGGTCGGTCAGGTAGTCGCGCAGTACGTTGCCGGTCACCGAGATGGTGTCCAGGCCCTTGCGGGTGCGCTCCAGGGTGAACTTCATCGCGTCGACTGGCGACATGATGCGGATGTCCAGGCCTTCGGTGTTGTGGTCTTTCAGGTAAGCCTGAACTTTCTCGACCACGACGCCGTCGTGAGCGCGCTGTGGGTCCAGCCAGAAGATGGCCGGGGTGTTGCTGGCGCGGGCGCGGTTGACGGCCAGTTTGACCCAGTCCTGGATCGGCGCGTCTTTGGTCTGGCACATGCGGAAGATGTCGCCGGCTTCAACAGCCTGTTCCATCAGCAGGTTGCCCTTGCTGTCGGTGACGCGGACTACGCCGTCAGCCTTGATCTGGAAGGTCTTGTCGTGGGAGCCGTACTCTTCGGCTTTCTTCGCCATCAGGCCAACGTTTGGCACGCTGCCCATGGTGGTTGGGTCGAAGGCGCCATTGGCCTTGCAGTCTTCGATCACTGCCTGGTAGATGGTGGCGTAGCAGCGATCCGGGATCACGGCCTTGGTGTCGTGCAACTGGCCGTCGGTGCCCCACATTTTGCCGGAGTCACGGATCATCGCAGGCATCGATGCGTCGACGATGACGTCGCTCGGTACGTGCAGGTTGGTGATGCCTTTGTCCGAGTTGACCATGGCCAGGGACGGACGAGCGGCGTACACCGCCTGGATGTCGGCTTCGATCTGCGCTTGCTGATCGGCCGGCAGCGCCTTGATGCGAGCGTACAGGTCGCCGATGCCGTTGTTCAGGTTGAAGCCGATCTGTTCCAGCACGACAGCGTGCTTGGCCAGTGCGTCTTTATAGAACTCGGCAACGATCTGGCCGAACATGATCGGGTCGGAGACCTTCATCATGGTGGCTTTCAGGTGAACCGACAGCAGTACGCCTTGTTTCTTGGCGTCTTCGATTTCAGCGGCGATGAAGCTGCGCAGGGCTTTCTTGCTCAGTACGGCGCTGTCGATGATCTCGCCAGCTTGTACGCTGGTTTTTTCTTTCAGGACGGTAGCGGTACCGTCCTTGGCGATCAGTTCGATTTTCACGGCATCAGCGGTTTCGATCTGTACGGCTTTCTCGCTGCCGTAGAAGTCGCCATTGCTCATGTGGGCCACGTGGGACTTGGAGTCCGCAGCCCAGGCGCCCATCTTGTGCGGGTGCTTGCGTGCGTAGTTCTTGACCGACAGCGGTGCGCGGCGGTCGGAGTTGCCTTCGCGCAGTACCGGGTTCACGGCGCTGCCCTTGACCTTGTCGTAACGTGCACGGGTTTCTTTTTCCGCGTCGGTGGTTACGGTTTCCGGGTAGTCCGGCAGGGCGTAGCCCTGGGCCTGCAGTTCCTTGATCGCAGCTTGCAGCTGAGGGGTCGAGGCACTGATGTTCGGCAGCTTGATGATGTTGGCTTCAGGCGTAACGGCCAGGTCGCCCAGTTCGGCGAGGTGGTCCGGGATAGCCTTGGGGCCCAGTTGCTCGGGGAAGCTTGCGAGGATGCGCGCGGCCAGGGAAATGTCGCGGGTTTCCACGGCAATATCAGCGGAAGCGGTGAAGGCCTCTACGATAGGCAGCAGTGAATAGGTGGCGAGGGCTGGGGCTTCGTCGGTGAAGGTGTAGATGATCTTCGAGCGGGTGGGCATATTCGGATTAACTCTCTTCTTTGCTGAAAGCATGCGCAGAAACTCGAGATGCGCCGGGTAAAGCGCGTTCGTTCAAAGTCATCCATGAGCGAAATGTCGAAGTTTCTTCGCGGTGATGTTGGGTTGCATCAGTCGAGCGTCAAGCGGGTGAACTACTGTAGTAGCTCGGCTTTTCTGGCGGAGGGCGTCTGTCTAGAGCGGTCGGCCGTCGTGACTCTTTGGTCAGCGGCGGCATTATACATAGGTCGCTATGCTTACGCCGAGCCTTCATACAAAAGGTGTGTCGTCCATTGGTCTAAAGGTCGCAGGCAGCGGGTTACGCCGAAAGTCGCATGATGTGCTCAAGATTGGCGCTTTTCCCTTTGCTTTCAAGCTTGTAGGCCGCTAAATGTGCTGTTTTCGACGCAAATGTGCAGGGCCTGAGGTTTCAGTCCTCATTTATCTGGAGTAGGCTCGAACGCAGCCAGATGTTCAATCCATAGATGGAGTTCAGCATGGGATACAAGAAGATTCAGGTTCCGGCAGTCGGCGACAAAATCACCGTCAATGCAGACCATTCTCTCAATGTTCCTGACAACCCGATCATCCCCTTCATTGAAGGTGACGGTATTGGCGTCGACATCAGCCCGGTGATGATCAAGGTGGTCGATGCAGCTGTTAACAAGGCTTATGGCGGCAAGCGCAAAATCTCCTGGATGGAGGTTTATGCCGGCGAAAAGGCCACTCAGGTTTACGACCAGGACACCTGGCTGCCCCAGGAAACCCTGGATGCGGTCAAGGATTACGTGGTGTCCATCAAGGGCCCGCTGACCACCCCTGTCGGTGGCGGCATCCGTTCGCTGAACGTGGCCCTGCGCCAACAACTCGACCTTTATGTGTGCCTGCGCCCGGTGCGCTGGTTTGAAGGCGTGCCAAGCCCGGTCAAGAAGCCTGGCGATGTGGACATGACCATCTTCCGGGAGAACTCCGAGGACATCTACGCCGGCATCGAGTGGAAGGCGGGCTCCCCGGAAGCGATCAAGGTCATCAAGTTCCTGAAGGAAGAGATGGGCGTCACCAAGATTCGTTTCGACCAGAACTGCGGGATCGGCGTCAAGCCGGTGTCCCTGGAAGGCACCAAGCGCCTGGCACGCAAGGCCTTGCAGTATGTCGTGGATAACGACCGCGACTCGCTGACCATCGTGCACAAAGGCAACATCATGAAGTTCACCGAAGGTGCCTTCAAGGAATGGGCCTATGAAGTGGCGGCCGAAGAATTCGGCGCGACCCTGCTGGACGGCGGGCCGTGGATGCAATTCAAGAACCCGCGTACCGGCAAGAACGTGGTGGTCAAGGACGCGATTGCGGACGCCATGCTCCAGCAGATCCTGCTGCGTCCGGCCGAATATGACGTGATCGCCACCCTTAACCTTAATGGTGACTACCTGTCTGACGCCCTGGCGGCGGAAGTGGGCGGTATCGGTATCGCACCGGGCGCCAACCTGTCCGACACCGTGGCAATGTTCGAAGCCACCCACGGTACCGCGCCGAAGTATGCCGGCAAGGACCAGGTCAACCCGGGTTCGCTGATCCTGTCAGCGGAAATGATGTTGCGTCACATGGGCTGGACCGAAGCGGCCGACCTGATCATCAAGGGCACCAATGGTGCGATTTCTGCCAAGACCGTGACCTATGACTTCCATCGCCTGATGGACGGCGCGAAGCTGCTGTCTTCGTCGGCGTTCGGGGATGCGCTGATTTCGCACATGTAGGCTGATACGCGGGCACAAAAAAACCGGCCCTGAGGCCGGTTTTTTTTAGAGCGTTTGCTCAGCGGCTGATCGGGCCGGCTGTTTTTTTGGTTTTTGAGCGACGTCTTCTTTAGGTGTGCTGGCGCTGACGGGAGCACCGATATTCACTGCATGCAGGCCTTTGGGTCCCTGAATGATCTCGAAGGAAACCGCTTGCCCTGCTTTCAGTGTCTTGTAGCCATCCATCTGGATAGCCGAGTAATGCGCAAAAAGGTCTTCTTCCTTGCCGTCTTCAACCACGAAGCCGTAACCCTTGGCATTGTTGAACCACTTGACCTTACCGCTTGCCATGCCCATATCCCTCTGCACCAGACTCCATCACTGGAGTATCATCCAGTTTATCCGTCCTAACCCGAATAAATAAGGTTGACTGCGCGGACCTTTTTTACCCACTGTGGGTTCTATTGGTTGTAACACTGATTTGCCGATAGTCAAGGCGACCAGTCGGTCAGAGTTGAAAATCTGACAGGCCGCCCCCACCACTGTATTTGAACCACTGACGAACCTTTCTTTCCATGCATGCAATCAGCCAGATTCGACTAACATTCAATCAGGATCGCCCGGATCATCAAGAGGACGACGACGGTTCTGCAGGCATTGCTGTTCAGGAGGCCAAGCCTGCTTTACAGGCGCCGCCGATGTACAAGGTGGTTTTGTTCAATGATGACTACACACCGATGGATTTCGTCGTCGAAGTGCTCGAGGTGTTTTTTAACCTGAACCGCGAGTTGGCGACCAAGGTAATGCTGGCCGTTCACACAGAAGGACGGGCAGTATGTGGAGTGTTTACCCGCGACATCGCCGAGACAAAGGCCATGCAGGTCAACCAGTACGCCAGGGAAAGCCAGCATCCGCTACTCTGTGAAATCGAGAAGGACGGTTAACTCCGACCACTTGGGTATGAGGTGAAGCTATGTTAAACCGCGAGCTCGAAGTCACCCTCAATCTTGCCTTCAAGGAGGCCCGTTCGAAGCGTCATGAATTCATGACCGTCGAGCACCTGCTGCTGGCACTTTTGGATAACGAAGCTGCCGCCACCGTACTGCGTGCGTGTGGTGCCAATCTCGACAAACTCAAGCATGACCTGCAGGAGTTTATCGACTCCACCACGCCGTTGATCCCCGTTCATGACGAGGACCGCGAGACCCAGCCAACCCTGGGCTTCCAGCGGGTACTGCAGCGTGCCGTTTTCCACGTACAGAGCTCCGGCAAGCGCGAAGTCACAGGGGCCAACGTGCTCGTGGCGATCTTCAGCGAGCAGGAAAGCCAGGCTGTGTTCCTGCTCAAGCAGCAAAGCGTTGCCCGTATTGATGTCGTCAACTACATCGCCCATGGCATTTCCAAAGTGCCAGGGCATGGCGATCACTCAGAAGGTGAGCAGGATATGCAGGATGACGAGGGCGGTGAGTCTTCTTCTTCGAGCAACCCGCTGGATGCTTATGCCAGCAACCTCAACGAACTGGCGCGCCAGGGGCGGATCGATCCGCTGGTAGGGCGTGAGCTGGAAGTTGAGCGCGTGGCGCAGATCCTGGCGCGTCGTCGCAAAAACAACCCGCTGTTGGTCGGTGAGGCAGGCGTGGGTAAAACCGCGATTGCCGAAGGCCTGGCCAAACGCATCGTTGATAATCAGGTGCCAGACCTGCTGGCCAACAGCGTCGTCTACTCCCTTGACCTGGGTGCGTTGCTCGCCGGGACCAAGTACCGTGGCGACTTCGAGAAGCGCTTCAAGGCGTTGCTCGGCGAGCTGAAAAAACGCCCGCAGGCAATCCTGTTCATTGACGAAATCCACACCATTATCGGTGCCGGTGCTGCTTCCGGTGGCGTGATGGATGCTTCGAACCTGCTCAAGCCGCTGCTGTCTTCGGGTGATATCCGTTGCATCGGTTCGACCACGTTCCAGGAGTTCCGCGGGATCTTCGAAAAAGACCGTGCCCTGGCGCGCCGCTTCCAGAAAGTCGACGTGTCCGAGCCTTCGGTTGAAGACACCATCGGCATCCTGCGCGGGCTCAAGGGGCGTTTCGAAGCGCACCACGGTATCGAGTACACCGATGAAGCGCTGCGCGCAGCCGCCGAGCTGGCGTCGCGCTACATCAATGACCGGCACATGCCGGACAAGGCCATCGACGTAATCGACGAAGCGGGTGCCTACCAGCGCCTGCAACCGGTCGAGAAGCGTGTGAAGCGCATCGACGTGCCACAGGTCGAGGACATCGTGGCGAAGATTGCGCGGATTCCGCCAAAACACGTCAACACTTCCGACAGGGAGCTGCTGCGTAACCTGGAGCGCGACCTCAAGCTGACCGTGTTTGGTCAGGATGCGGCCATCGACTCGCTGTCCACCGCGATCAAGTTGTCCCGTGCGGGCCTCAAGTCGCCGGACAAGCCGGTCGGTTCGTTCCTGTTCGCCGGCCCTACCGGTGTCGGCAAGACCGAAGCCGCGCGGCAACTGGCGAAGGCCATGGGCATCGAGCTGGTGCGTTTCGACATGTCCGAGTACATGGAGCGTCACACCGTGTCGCGCCTGATCGGTGCGCCTCCGGGCTATGTCGGCTTCGACCAGGGTGGCCTGTTGACCGAGGCGATTACCAAGCAGCCACATTGCGTGCTGTTGCTCGATGAAATCGAGAAGGCGCACCCGGAAGTCTTCAACCTGCTGTTGCAGGTGATGGACCACGGTACCCTGACCGACAACAACGGGCGCAAAGCGGACTTCCGCAACGTGATCGTGATCATGACCACCAACGCCGGTGCCGAAACGGCCGCGCGGGCTTCCATTGGCTTTACTCATCAGGATCACTCTTCCGACGCCATGGAAGTGATCAAGAAGAGCTTCACGCCGGAATTCCGCAACCGCCTGGACACCATTATCCAGTTTGGTCGCCTCAGCCATGAGGTCATCAAAAGCGTGGTGGACAAGTTCCTCACCGAGCTTCAGGCGCAGTTGGAAGACAAGCGCGTGCAGCTGGAGGTTACGGATGCGGCGCGCAACTGGCTGGCGGAAGGTGGCTACGACGCGGCAATGGGCGCTCGGCCAATGGCTCGCCTGATCCAGGACAAGATCAAGCGCCCACTGGCGGAAGAGATCCTGTTCGGCGAACTGGCAGACCATGGTGGCGTGGTGCATATCGATCTGAAGGACGGCGAGCTGACCTTCGATTTCGAAACCACGGCTGAAATGGCCTGATAGCTGACTGCAACAAAGCAAAAGGCGCCGAGAGGCGCCTTTTTGCTATCTGGATAAATGGGTGGGTCGAAACCTATCGACCGGTGAAGATCAACTGTAGGAGCTGGCTTGCCTGCGATGGCAGTGGGCCAGTCAAGCATGCAGTAACTGACAGACCGCTATCGCAGGCAAGCCAGCTTCCACAGGGTCATGTGGCGACTGTTAAATGGCGCGCACACAAAAACGCCCGGCATAACCGGGCGTCTTGTATTGACTTGATTAACGGGCGCGGTAAGTGATGCGCCCTTTGCTCAAGTCATAGGGCGTCAGTTCGACGCGCACTTTGTCACCGGTAAGAATACGAATGTAGTTCTTGCGCATCTTGCCGGAGATATGCGCGGTTACGACGTGCCCATTTTCCAACTCCACACGAAACATGGTGTTGGGCAGGGTGTCGACGACAGTGCCTTCCATTTCGAAGCTGTCTTCTTTCGACATGCAGTAAAGCCCTCGGTATCCAGTGAATGGCCCGGTGCAACTGCGCCAGGCAAAAGCGGCGTGCATTGTGCCCGAAAAAGGGTGTTTAAGCCAAGAGGTTCTAGTTCAAGGTGACCCATCTTTGGTTAATTAGCAGTTCTATGGGCCGATATTGGGTCTTGTAGTTCATCTTTTTGCAGTTTTTGATCCAGTATCCGAGGTACACCGCCTCCAATTCCATGCGCAAGGCCTCGCCGATTTGCCACAGGATCGCAAAGCGCCCCAGGCTGCGACGCTCCTCACGAGGCTCGTAAAAGGTGTAGACCGCCGACAGGCCATTGGGCAGCAGGTCGGTGACGGCGACCGCGACCAGCCGCCCGTCGAGCCGAAACTCGTAGAAACGCGAGAAGGGCAGGTCGCGCACCAGGAACGTGGAAAACTGGTCACGGCTGGGCGGGAACATGTCGCCGTCGGCGTGGCGCTGTTCGATGTAGCGTTGGTAAAGGTCGAAGTATTCTTCACTGAAGCCTGGTTTGGCGGCGGTGACGGTCAAGTCGGCATTGCGCTTGAGAATGCGTTTCTGATTGCGGTCGGGCAGGAACTGCGTCACCGGGATCCGCGCCGGTACGCAGGCGTTGCAGTTCTGGCAGTGGGGCCGGTAAAGGTGGTCGCCGCTGCGCCGGAAGCCCATCTCCGACAAATCGGCATACACATGCACGTCCATCGGCTGGCTGGGGTCGAGGAACAGCGTGGTGGCCTGCTCATCGGGCAGATAGCTGCAAGAGTGGGGTTGAGTGGCATAAAACTTCAAACGCGCCAGCTCGGTCATGATCAACCCTCGGATAAGCTTTGAAATAAGTGTAAGCCAGGTGCGGGGAAGTCGCCTAGGAAACCCACGGAGCAGAGCTGGTTTGGTCCAAATGGTCGCGCAGGTAACCGGCAAAGGCGCTGCGGGGAATGGCGCGGGCGCCGAGGCTGTGCAGGTGGTCGGTGGGCATCTGGCAGTCGATCAGCACAAAGCCCCATGCCTGCAATTGCCTGACCAGGGTGGCGAAGCCGAATTTCGAGGCGTTGTCGGCGCGGCTGAACATCGATTCGCCAAAAAACAACTGGCCCATCGCCAGGCCGTACAGTCCGCCCACCAGTTCGCCCTCGTCCCAGACCTCCACCGAGTGCGCATAACCGCGCTGGTGCAGTTGCAGGTAGGCGCTCTGCATGGCTTCGGTGATCCAGGTGCCTTCGGCATAACTGCGAGGCGCCGCACAGGCCTGGATGACGGTGGCGAAGTCCTGGTCGAAGGTCACGGTGTAGCGCTGCTGGCGCAACAGCTTGCCGAGGCTGCGGGAAACATGCAGTTCGTCGGGGAACAGCACGGTGCGCGGGTCGGGCGACCACCAGAGAATAGGCTGGCCTTCCGAGAACCAGGGAAAGCAGCCATGGCGATAGGCCTGGATCAAGCGGTCTGCCGAAAGGTCGCCACCGGCGGCGAGCAGGCCATTGGGTTCGCGCATGGCCTTGGCCAGCGGTGGGAATGTCAGGGTGTTGCGTTGTAACCAGGTCAGCATGGCATCCAGGCTTACGGAAGGGGAGGGCGGAAACGGCGATGTTGCCCGTTGCAAGAGCTGTGATTATTGTCGACGAAACGCTCTGGGGCTACCCCGAACATGGGATCGGGCCAGATAAGCATGAAGGGGTGTTTCTGCAACTCTATGCCGGGGCCGTGGTCGTAATCGCGTACGCCGGTCGGCAAGCTAGCCTGGATTGGCAAAAACAGCTCATAAGCCTTTGTCAGTAAAGACAATGCATGCTCAAATTGAACGTTATGAAACCGAACATTGGCTATGCTGTGTAACGTGGGGCCAAGTGCGTGGCATCGCGCACACAAACCCGTACAATGCGGCCATTCAGGCGTTATCGCCGTTTCATGAATCAGTTGCAGAGTGTTAAAAGTAGCTTCATCGGCACTCGTTCATTTTTTACCTGCCCGGATTGGGCAGTGTTTTGCAGTCATTCAATAGATGGACGCGCTAAAGGCGCAGGAAAAGACCCGTTTTGAAGAAATCCGCCGCAACACCTAAAGCCGCAGTCGTGCCCGCCTGGCGCCAGCACCTGCACTACCGACTCAAGGAAGGTGCACTGATCGCCATCGGCGCCCTGTGCCTGTTCCTGATGATGGCCTTGCTCACCTATGGCAAGGACGATCCGGGCTGGAGCCACAACAGCAAGATCGAAGACGTGCAGAACTTCGGCGGCCCGGCCGGCTCCTACAGCGCCGATATCCTGTTCATGGTGCTGGGTTACTTCGCGTATATCTTCCCGTTGCTGCTGGCCATCAAGACCTGGCAGATCTTCCGCCAGCGCCATGAGCCGTGGCAGTGGAGCGGCTGGCTGTTCTCCTGGCGCCTGATCGGCCTGGTGTTCCTGGTGCTGTCGG
The DNA here is from genome assembly GCF_029269205.1 of Pseudomonas sp. 1912-s. Classification (NCBI taxonomy): domain Bacteria; kingdom Pseudomonadati; phylum Pseudomonadota; class Gammaproteobacteria; order Pseudomonadales; family Pseudomonadaceae; genus Pseudomonas; species Pseudomonas sp. 1912-s. The sequence continues at coordinate 140,062 of NZ_JARIXR010000006.1, forward strand.
GCGCGGCGCTGGCCCATATCCATTTCCACGCACCGACCGGTTTGCCGGCCGGTGCCGGCGGCGCATTGGGCGAAAGCCTGGGCGACTTGGCCCGCCGGACCCTGAACATCCAGGGCAGCACCCTGATGTTCATTGCGCTGTTCCTGTTCGGCCTCACCGTGTTTACCGACCTGTCCTGGTTCAAGGTCATGGACGTGACCGGCAAGATCACCCTCGACCTGCTCGAACTGTTCCAGGGCGCGGCCAATCGCTGGTGGTCGGCCCGGGTGGATCGCAAACGCATGGTTGCCCAACTGCGTGAGGTGGATACCCGTGTCAACGAAGTCGTGGCCCCGAGCACGCCGGACCGGCGTGAACAGGCCAAGGTCAAGGAACGCCTGATCGAACGCGAACAGGCCCTGACCAAGCACATGTCGGACCGCGAGAAGCAGGTGCCGCCGGTGATCGCCCCGGCGCCGACCAAGGTGCCCGAGCCGAGCCACCGCGTGCAGAAAGAGAAGCAGGCACCCTTGTTTGTCGACAGTGCCGTGGAAGGCACCTTGCCGCCGATCTCGATTCTTGATCCTGCGGAAAAGAAACAGCTCAACTACTCCCCTGAGTCCCTGGCGGCCGTCGGCCATCTGCTGGAAATCAAACTCAAGGAATTCGGCGTCGAAGTCTCGGTGGATTCGATCCACCCGGGCCCGGTGATTACCCGTTACGAAATCCAGCCGGCTGCAGGCGTGAAGGTCAGCCGTATTTCCAACCTGGCCAAGGATTTGGCGCGTTCGCTGGCCGTGACCAGCGTGCGGGTGGTGGAAGTGATTCCGGGCAAGACCACCGTCGGTATCGAGATTCCCAACGAAGACCGGCAGATCGTGCGTTTCTCCGAAGTGCTGTCGACCCCGGAATACGACAACTTCAAATCGCCGGTCACCCTGGCCCTGGGCCATGACATTGGCGGCAAGCCGGTGATCACCGACCTGGCGAAAATGCCCCACTTGCTGGTGGCCGGTACCACCGGTTCCGGTAAGTCGGTGGGTGTGAACGCGATGATCCTGTCGATCCTGTTCAAGTCTGGCCCGGATGACGCCAAGCTGATCATGATCGACCCGAAAATGCTTGAGCTGTCGATCTACGAAGGCATTCCGCACCTGTTGTGCCCGGTGGTGACCGACATGAAGGACGCCGCCAACGCCCTGCGCTGGAGCGTCGCCGAGATGGAGCGGCGCTACAAGCTGATGGCGAAGATGGGCGTGCGTAACCTGTCGGGCTTCAACGCCAAGGTCAAGGAAGCCCAGGACGCCGGCACACCTCTGACCGACCCGCTGTACAAGCGCGAAAGCATTCACGACGAAGCGCCGCTGTTGACCAAGCTGCCGACCATAGTCGTGGTGGTGGACGAATTTGCCGACATGATGATGATCGTCGGCAAGAAGGTCGAAGAGCTGATCGCCCGTATCGCCCAGAAAGCACGGGCTGCCGGTATTCACCTGATCCTCGCTACCCAGCGTCCGTCGGTGGACGTCATTACCGGTCTGATCAAGGCCAACATCCCGACCCGCATGGCGTTCCAGGTGTCGAGCAAGATCGACTCCCGGACCATCATCGATCAGGGCGGCGCCGAACAGCTGCTGGGCCACGGTGACATGCTCTACATGCCGCCGGGCACCAGCCTGCCGATCCGTGTTCACGGCGCCTTCGTCTCCGACGATGAAGTGCACCGTGTGGTGGAAGCCTGGAAACTGCGTGGCGCCCCGGAATACAACGACGACATCCTCGCGGGCGTCGAAGAGGCCGGCAGCGGCTTTGACGGTGGCAGCGGCGGTGGCGACGATGATGCCGAGACCGATGCGCTCTACGACGAAGCGGTGCAGTTCGTCCTTGAGAGCCGCCGCGCCTCGATCTCCGCTGTACAGCGCAAGCTGAAGATTGGCTACAACCGCGCAGCCCGCATGATTGAAGCCATGGAAATGGCTGGCGTGGTCACCTCGATGAACACCAACGGCTCGCGCGAAGTCATAGCGCCAGCGCAGATGCGTGACTGATTACGTGCCGCGTGGCAACACGCGGCACGCCTTGCAAACGAATCTATGAGGACTCCCATGCGTCTTATCCGCATGCTGTTGTTGCCGGCACTGGCCCTGACTGCTGCTTCGGCTCACGCTGATCCGGCTTCCGTTGCGAGCCTGACCAACCTGCTGGACAAATCCAAGACCCTGACCGCGCGCTTCTCCCAGTTGACCCTGGACGGTGGCGGCACCCAGTTGCAGGAAACTGCCGGCGAAATGGCCGTGCAGCGTCCAGGGCTGTTCTACTGGAAGACCGACGCGCCTAACGACCAGACCATCGTGTCCGACGGCCAGAAAGTCACCCTGTGGGACCCGGACCTTGAACAGGCCACCATCAAGAAGCTGGACCCGCGCCTGAGCCAGACTCCAGCGTTGCTGCTGTCGGGCGATGTGTCGCAGATCAGCCAGAGCTTTGACATCACCTCCAAGCAGGCCAGCAACGTCATCGACTTCACGCTGAAGCCGAAATCCAAGGACACGCTGTTCGACAGCCTGCGCCTGTCGTTCCGCAACGGCGTGATCAACGACATGCAGTTGGTTGACAGTGTCGGCCAGCGCACCAATATCCTGTTCACCGGGGTCAAGGCCAACGAGCCGGTGGCCGCGTCCAAGTTCAAGTTCGACATCCCGAAGGGTGCCGACGTGATCCAGGAATAAACTGCCTAGAGGTTTCAAACGCTGCCCATGGACCTGTTTCGAAGTGACCCGATTGCTCAGCCTCTGGCGGCGCGCCTGCGCTCGACCAACCTGGACGAGTACTTCGGGCAGGAACACCTGCTCGCTCGCGGCAAGCCTTTGCGCGAAGCCCTGGAGCAGGGTGCGCTGCACTCGATGATTTTCTGGGGGCCGCCGGGGGTGGGTAAAACCACCCTGGCGCGGCTCCTGGCGAAAGTCTCGGATGCGCACTTCGAAACGGTTTCGGCGGTGCTGGCAGGGGTCAAGGAAATTCGCCAGGCGGTGGAAGTCGCCAAGCAGCAGGCTGGGCAATACGGCAAGCGCACCATCCTGTTTGTCGACGAAGTGCATCGCTTCAACAAGTCGCAACAGGATGCATTTTTGCCGTACGTCGAAGACGGCACGCTGATCTTTATTGGCGCCACCACCGAAAATCCGTCCTTTGAACTGAACAACGCCTTGCTGTCCCGGGCGCGTGTCTATGTGCTCAAAAGCCTCGATGAAGCAGCGATGCAAAAGCTGTTGCAGCGCGCGCTGAGCGAAGACAAGGGCTTGGGCAAGCGGCAGCTGAGTGTCAGCGAGGAAGGCTTCAAGATTCTGCTGACCGCTGCTGATGGCGATGGTCGACGCTTCCTCAACCTGCTGGAGAACGCTTCCGACCTGGCCGAGGACGGCAGCGAAATCGGCGTCGACCTTCTGCAAAGCCTGCTGGGCGACACCCGCCGGCGTTTCGACAAGGGCGGCGAGGCGTTCTACGACCAGATTTCCGCGTTGCACAAGTCGGTGCGCGGCTCCAATCCCGACGGCGCACTGTATTGGTTTGCACGGATGATCGACGGTGGTTGCGACCCGTTGTACCTCGCCCGGCGTGTGGTGCGCATGGCCAGCGAAGACATCGGCAACGCCGACCCGCGCGCCCTGAGCCTGTGCCTGGCCGCCTGGGAAGTGCAGGAACGCCTGGGCAGCCCGGAAGGTGAGCTGGCGGTGGCCCAGGCCATCACGTACCTCGCCTGCGCGCCGAAAAGCAACGCGGTGTACATGGGCTTCAAGTCCGCCCTGCGTGCCGCCGCCGAGCATGGTTCCCTGGAAGTGCCGCTGCACCTGCGCAACGCGCCGACCAAGCTGATGAAGCAGCTCGGCTACGGCGATGAATACCGTTATGCCCACGATGAGCCGGACGCCTACGCGGCTGGCGAAGATTACTTCCCGGATGACCTTGAGCCGCAGCCGTTCTACCAGCCGGTGCCCCGTGGCCTGGAGCTGAAGATCGGCGAAAAGCTCAATCACCTCGCCCAACTTGACCGGCTCAGTCCGAAACAGCGGAGAAAGTAGTGCTTAGAACGATTCTTGCCGTGTCCGTGGCCGGCATCGCTGGTACATTATTGCGTTTCGCCACCAGCACGTGGGTCAGCGCCAACTGGCCGCGGCATTTTTATGCGGCGACCCTGGCGGTCAACCTGGTGGGCTGTTTGATCATCGGCTTGTTGTACGGGTGGTTTCTGATTCGCCCGGAAGTGCCGATCGAGATTCGTGCCGGCTTGATTGTCGGCTTTGTAGGCGGTCTGACGACCTTTTCATCCTTTTCACTGGACACGCTACGCCTGCTGGAAAGCGGGCAGGCACCGGTCGCCTTCGGGTACCTGGCCATCAGCGTGTTCGGCGGGCTGCTCGCCACCTGGGCTGGCCTGTCCTTGACCAAACTTTGATAAACGAGAGACCGACATGCTCGATTCCAAACTGTTACGTAGCAACCTTCAGGACGTAGCGGACCGCCTGGCATCCCGTGGCTTCAGCCTGGATGTTGCGCGCATCGAAGCGCTGGAAGAACAGCGCAAGACCGTCCAGACCCGCACCGAAGCACTGCAGGCTGAGCGTAATGCGCGTTCCAAATCCATCGGTCAGGCCAAGCAGCGCGGCGAAGACATCGCGCCGTTGATGGCGGATGTCGAGCGTATGGCTGGCGAGTTGGCTTCCGGCAAAGTCGAGCTGGACGCGATCCAGACCGAGCTGGATTCGATCCTGTTGGGCATCCCGAACCTGCCGCACGAATCCGTGCCGATCGGCGAAGACGAAGACGGCAACGTCGAGGTCCGTCGCTGGGGCACACCAAAGGCGTTCGATTTCGAGATCAAGGACCACGTCGCCCTGGGCGAATTGACCGGTGGCCTGGATTTTGAAACGGCCGCCAAAATGTCCGGCGCACGCTTTGCCTTGCTGCGCGGCCCGATCGCGCGCATGCACCGTGCCCTGGCGCAGTTCATGATCAACCTGCACACCGGCGAACATGGCTACGAAGAGGCCTACACCCCGTACCTGGTTCAGGCGCCGGCGTTGATGGGCACCAGCCAGTTGCCGAAGTTCGAGGAAGACCTGTTCAAGATCAGCCGCGATGGCGAAGCCGATCTGTACCTGATCCCGACCGCCGAAGTGTCGCTGACCAACATCGTGGCCGGGGAAATTCTCGACGCCAAGCAACTGCCGATCAAGTTTGTTGCCCACTCGCCCTGCTTCCGCAGTGAAGCCGGTGCCTCGGGCCGCGACACCCGCGGCATGATCCGCCAGCACCAGTTCGACAAGGTCGAGATGGTACAGGTGGTCGAGCCGTCGACCTCCATGGAAGCACTGGAAGGCCTGACCGCCAACGCCGAACGCGTCCTGCAACTGCTGGAGCTGCCGTACCGCGTTCTCGCGCTGTGCACCGGCGACATGGGTTTCAGCGCCGTGAAAACCTACGACTTGGAGGTGTGGGTGCCGAGCCAGGACAAATACCGCGAGATTTCGTCGTGCTCCAACTGCGGTGATTTCCAGGCCCGTCGCATGCAGGCGCGTTTCCGCAACCCGGAAACCGGCAAGCCTGAGCTGGTGCACACCCTCAACGGTTCGGGCCTGGCGGTAGGCCGTACCCTGGTGGCCGTGCTGGAAAACTACCAGCAGGCCGACGGTTCGATTCGCGTACCTGAGGTGCTCAAGCCGTACATGGCGGGCGTTGAGGTCATCGGCTAAATGGAATTTCTGCCGCTGTTTCATAACCTGCGCGGCAGTCGTGTGTTGGTCGTCGGTGGCGGGGAGATTGCCTTGCGCAAATCCCGGCTGCTGGCCGACGCCGGCGCGTTGTTGCGGGTGGTTGCTCCCCAGATTGAAGACCAGTTGCGTGAACTGGTGCAGGGCAGTGGCGGTGAACTGATTTTGCGCGGTTATCAGGAGGCTGACCTTGATGGCTGCACCCTGATCATCGCCGCGACCGACGACGAGCCGCTGAACGCGCAAGTGTCCAGCGATGCCCGGCGTCGTTGCGTACCGGTGAATGTGGTGGACGCGCCGGCGCTGTGCAGCGTGATCTTCCCGGCGATTGTCGACCGTTCACCATTGGTGATCGCCGTGTCCAGCGGTGGCGATGCGCCGGTGCTGGCCCGCTTGATTCGCGCCAAGCTGGAAACCTGGATTCCATCGACTTACGGCCAATTGGCCGGGTTGGCGGCGCGGTTTCGTAGCCAGGTCAAAGGCTTGTTTCCGGATGTGCAGCAACGTCGCGCGTTCTGGGAAGACGTGTTCCAGGGCCCTATCGCTGATCGGCAACTGGCCGGGCAGGGCGATGAAGCCGAGCGACTGCTGGTAGAGAAAATCAATGGCGCGCCGCCGCATGCGCCGGGCGAAGTCTACCTGGTGGGCGCTGGCCCGGGTGATCCCGACCTGCTGACCTTTCGCGCCTTGCGCTTGATGCAACAGGCCGATGTGGTGCTATACGACCGTTTGGTGGCGCCGGCGATTCTTGAGCTGTGCCGTCGCGATGCCGAGCGGATATATGTCGGCAAGCGTCGTGCCGACCACGCGGTGCCGCAAGACCAGATCAACCAGCAACTGGTTGACCTGGCCAAGCAGGGCAAGCGCGTGCTGCGTCTGAAAGGTGGCGATCCGTTTATCTTTGGTCGTGGTGGTGAAGAGATCGAAGAGCTGGCGGCCCATGGCATCCCGTTCCAGGTGGTGCCGGGCATTACTGCGGCCAGTGGTTGTGCCGCGTATGCCGGTATTCCGCTGACTCATCGCGACTATGCGCAATCGGTTCGCTTCATTACGGGGCACTTGAAGGACGGGACTTCGGACCTGCCGTGGAGTGATCTGGTAGGACCTTCGCAGACCCTGGTGTTCTACATGGGGTTGATTGGGTTGCCGATCATCTGCGAACAGCTGATCCAGCATGGCCGTTCGGCGGATACGCCGGCGGCGTTGATCCAGCAGGGCACAACGTCCAACCAGCGAGTGTTTACCGGCACCCTGGCTGACCTGCCGCGCATGGTGGCGGAGCATGAGGTTCATGCGCCGACCCTGGTGATTGTGGGAGAAGTGGTGCAGTTGCGTGAGAAGCTGAAGTGGTTTGAAGGCGCTCAGTCCGAGGTCTGACACCAATCCTGTGGCGAGGGAGCTTGCTCCCGCTGGACTGCGCAGCAGTCCGCTCTTTTGGGGTCGCTTCGCAACCCAACGGGAGCAAGCTCCCTCGCCACAGGGTGTTTTCAGCTCAAGATGCCTTTCCCGCTCAACCTCGCCCGATCATGTTCCGCCTCAAACCTCTGCAACGGCCCCTTCGGCACAATCCCCGTCGGATTAATCGTGCGGTGACTGGCGTAGTAGTGCCCCTTGATGTGGGCAAAATCCACCGTCTCGGCGATCCCCGGCCATTGATACAGTTCCCGTAGCCAATTCGACAGGTTCGGATAATCCGCAATCCGCCGCAGGTTGCATTTGAAGTGGCTGTAGTACACCGCATCAAACCGGATCGCCGTGGTGAAAAGCCTTACATCGGCTTCGGTCAGGTATTCCCCCGCCAGGTAACGATGCTCTCCCAGATGCTGTTCAAGGTGATCCAGCTCGGCAAACACATCATCAAACGCCGCTTCATACGCCTTTTGTGACGTGGCGAAACCTGCGCGGTACACGCCGTTGTTCACGGCGGGATAAATCCGCTCGTTCAGTGCGTCGATGGTTGAGCGCAGGGCCTCGGGATAGAAATCCAGCTGATTGCCCGTCAGTTCATTAAACGCACTGTTGAACATGCGAATAATCTCCGCCGATTCATTGCTGACAATCCGTTTGAGCTTCTTGTCCCACAACACCGGCACCGTCACGCGCCCGGTGTAGCTGGCGGTGTCAGCCGTGTAGCGCTGGTGCATGTAGGTGAAGTCGTCGAGCTTGTCGCCGCTGGAGCCATGGGTCTTGTCGAAGGTCCAGCCGTTTTCCAGCATCAGCCAACTGACCACGGACACATCGATCAGGCTTTCCAGGCCTTTGAGCTTGCGCAGGATCAGTGTGCGGTGTGCCCAGGGGCAGGCGAGGGAAACGTACAGGTGATAGCGGCCGGCTTCGGCTTTGAAGCCGCCTTCACCGGTTGGGCCGGGCTCGCCATCGGCGGTTACCCAGTTGCGGCGTTGCGCCTGTTCCCGTTGGAAGGCGCCGTCTGCGCTACTTTCGTACCACTGGTCATGCCAGCGTCCTTCGATCAGCAAACCCATGACTGACTCCTTGGCTAATAAGCGTTGGAGTGCAGTCTAAAGGTCTGGGTTCGAACAAAAAGCGCAAAGGCTGGGGGTTAATGATCGACTAAATCGATCTGTCCCGGGCGTCCCAGTACTGCTGGGCCAGTTCGAACGCCTGCTCCCGCGGGTGTCCAAGGCCACGCAAGGCCAACGCCATAGTGGCGATCAGTGCCAGTTGCGGGTAGCTGTCCTGCACGTCGCCGCGCCACAGCGCCTTCAGGTGCTCGGGCTCCAGGGCGGCAGGCTTGACGTGGCGCTGGGCGGAGAGGGCAGGCCACTCCTCATCCCAGCTTTCGCCGCCGGTGGTGCCGTACAGGTGGCTGATGGTGTCCGGGTTGATCTCGATCTCGCCGCCATCGCCCTTGACCACAATGGTGTTGTCGCCGAGCAGGCCGCTGGCATCGCGATGCACGCCCTGGTAGCCCGGATGGAAGATGCTTTGCAGGCCGCAGCGGGCGCTCAACGGGTTGAGGATGCGCGCCAGTGAGTGGATCGGCGAACGCAGGCCCAGGGTGTTACGCAGGTCGATCATGCGCTGCAGTTGCGGCGCCCAATCTCCCAGGGGGATAAACGCCAGGTTGCCCTGTTCAAGGGCTGCCTCGACCTGTTGCCAATTGCGGCACAGCGGAATCTGCAAGCCTTCCAGCAACTGCTCGGTATAGAGCCGGCCCGCGGTATGCGCGCCGCCGCCGTGCATCAGGATGCGCACGCCGTTCTGCGCGAGGCACTTGGCTGCCAGCAGGTACCACGGCAGGTGGCGTTTCTTACCGGCGTAGGTAGGCCAGTCGACGTCCACGTTGAGCGACGGCGCATTCAAGCGCTCGCGCACGGCTTCGGTGAAACCCGCCAGCTCTTCCGGGCTTTCTTCCTTGTGCCGCAACAGCATCAGGAAGGCGCCGAGCTGGGTATCTTCGACCTTCTCATCCAGCAGCATGCCCATCGCCTCACGAGCTTCCTCACGAGTGAGGTTGCGGGCGCCGCGCTTGCCTTTGCCGAGGATCCGCACGAACGGCGCAAAGGGGTGTTCGGCGGGTGTTTCAGTGATCAACGGGGCAAAATCAGTCATAAGCAATTCGTCGGCCTGGGCAGGCCCGCCAGCTTAGCGGCGAGTTTGGCGGGAGTGCCTTTGAACAGTCGGTTGAGGTGCAGGCTGTTGCCCTTTTCCGGGCCCAGCTTCAGGGCGGTGTACTTGATCAGCGGACGGGTGGCCGGCGACAGCTGGAATTCGGTGTAGAAGCCCCGCAGTAGCTCGAGGATTTCCCAGTGTTCCGGGGTCAGCTCCAGCTCTTCGGCGGTGGCGAGGGCGTTGGCCACGTCGCTTGACCAGTCGCTCAGGTCGGCGAGGTAGCCGTCCTTGTCCAGTTCCAGGGTGCGTTCGCCTACGGTCAGGGTGTTCATAGCCAGGTGTTGACCTTGTCGTAATCGATCGACAGCTGGACGAAGGCCGGGTAATCGACGCTGGCGGCCCAGTCAGGTACCGCAAGATTACGCGCCTGGCTGTCTTCGGCCAGCACAAACACCTTCAGGCCCTTGGCTTGCAGGGCCTGGCAGGGGGCGCTGGCGGGTTGCAGGGCATAGGCGCCGTCGCCGCACAGCAGGATTGCGTCCCGGGTGCCACAGAGGCGCAGGCAGCTGTCCAGCCGGCTATCGGTAAAAGGAGAGTGGGACACCACATGCAAAGTCGACATCAGAGGGTAATCACCTGGTCGTAACGGTCAATCATCTGTGAGATCTGTTCGCTGCTCAGCGGCTGTGCGCTACCGGAGGAGGTCAGGCCGCGTGCCGAGAGGCTATGGCTGCAGGCAAACACATCCTCAACCCCGAACAACTCCAGGGCCTGGAGGTTGGCACTGAGGTCTTTCTGTTGCACGGCCTTGGCGTCCTGGCTCGCGGCCAGTTGAAACACGCCGTCATCCAGAAACAACAGGCCAATCGGCAAATCAAACGCGCCGCCGGCCAGCACGATATCCAGCGCTTCGCGGGCGCTGGGGCCGGACCACGGTGCCTGTCGGCTGATCACCAGCAAGGATTTCGACATGTCACGGGCCTCCGAAGCAGATCAAGCGGTCAGCGGCCTGGGTGGCATCATGCAGTTGCCCAAGCCCGGACAGCGCCCAGGGCGCCTCCAGGTTCACCGCGCTGCGTTGATAGCGGGTGGCCTCTTCGGCATTCAATACCCCACGGCGCAGGGCCGCAGCAATGCACACCACGCCATCGAGCTGATGCTCGCTGACAAACTCGCGCCACTGGCGGGCGATGTCCTGCTCGTCCTGCGGCGCAACAATGTTATTGGACGCGCTGTAGACGCCATCCTGATAGAAAAACAGCCGCACAATCTCATGCCCGCCCGCCAGCGCTGCCTGGGCGAACAGCAAGGCACGGCGCGAGGAGGGCGCATGGGGGGCTTCGAAAAGCGCAATCGCAAACTTCATGGAACACTCTGAAGGCAAAACCTGTGGCAATGATAAAGCCGCAGGCAACAAAAAGCCCGCCGAAGCGGGCTTTTTGCATGTGGCTGCGATCAGTCGTCGCGGCCCATGATGCCGAAGATCTGCAACAGGCTGATAAACAGGTTGTAGATCGATACATACAGGCTGATGGTAGCCATGATGTAGTTACGCTCGCCACCCTGGATGATCGCGCTGGTCTGGAACAGGATGCAGGCCGAGGAGAACAGCACGAAACCGGCGCTGATCGCCAGTTGCAGGCCGCTGATCTGGAAGAACATGCCTGCCAGTACGGCGGCCAGCAACACGAAGAAACCGGCGGTGATGAAGCCACCCAGGAAGCTCATGTCCTTGCGGGAGATCAGCACGTAAGCCGACAGGCCGCCAAATACCAGGGCGGTCATGGCAAATGCCGAGCTGACCACTTCCGCGCCGCCGGCCATGCCGAGGTAACGGTTAAGGATCGGGCCGAGGATAAAACCCATGAAACCGGTCAAGGCAAACGCCGACACCAGGCCCCAGGCCGAGTCGCGCAGCTTGTTGGTCAGGAAGAAAAGACCGTAGAAGCCGATCAGCACCACAAAGATGTTCGGGTAGCCGACGCGCATCTGCTGGGCGACGAAGGCCATCACGCCGCTGAACGCGAGGGTGAGAGCGAGCAAGCCGTACGTATTGCGCAGGACGCGGCTAACCTCTAGCTGCTCAGCCTGCGCGTTTCCATTCACTGCGTAATTCTGTTCGCGCATGGCGACACTCCTTCAGTTTTGAAACATTCAGTCGCAAGGATCATAACAGACGCTCTGTAACAAGCTATGGCGAGAGTTTGACAGTGTGTTTCATTCGGGTATTATGGCGCCCGCTGAGACAGGATGGGCTACGCTAATCCTGTGTTGCACAAGGGAAATTGGCAGAGTGGTTGAATGCACCGGTCTTGAAAACCGGCGAACGTTAATAGCGTTCCCAGGGTTCGAATCCCTGGTTTCCCGCCAAATTAAACGATAAGGCCTCGATTAGTCGGGGCTTTTTCGTATCTGGGGTTTGAGAAGGTTTCTTTCGCTTTTGGCAGGAGTTCCGAAACTTTCGGGTAGGAGTTCCGAAACTTTGCCTATTTGGACGGTTTCGCAGTGGCGCCAATCCTCCTGTAAACCCGCTTTGTGATCTCCTGTTTGCTGTGTCCCAGCAGCAGGCTGGCATCCCCGATATCGATGATTTCCGACGCGGCCTTCGGCCGGATGTCGCGGAACTGAAACCCTCCAATCTTGGCCGCGAGCAGCGGGTCGCCTTGTTCGATGGCGTTCTGCTGGGCTTTTTCCCGCGCCTTGTCCCAGCGCAGGCGCAGCATCCCCTTCGTCATCCGCTTTCCATGCCTGTTGATCAACAAGTACTTGGACGGATGCCCGACATTCCTTTCACCGATCTCCCTGACCAATCTCCCCAGGCTGTTTTCCCCTGCATCGGTACGCATCAGGATTCGCAGCTTCTGCCCGGTCTTGCCCTGTGTCACCAGGAAGTAGTCACCCTCGGTATCGTCGCTGCGCATGATCAACACGTCAGCTGGCCGCTGCCCGGTCAAATAGCCCAGGTCCATGGCTTCCTTGAGTTCTTGTTCGGCAACCGCGTAGACGGCATCCCAGACAGCCGCATTGGCGTAGTAGTCGCGCGGCGCCTCCTTGTTCTTCCTGATGCCTTGGCATGGGTTCTCCCGTTCCGTGAGCCCCCATTCCCTGGCCATGTTGAAAACGTGGGACAGGAGCGCGATCTCGCGGTTGGCACGAACCTTCGCTGAGCGGGCATCACGGTACCCGGCAATATTGAACGGCGTAATTGAATCGATGGGCGCCTCATCAAACGTAGGGCGAAGCTGTTTCAGCTCGGCCATGTTGTCCTTTTGGGTGCGCTCTCCCTTTTTCGGGATAACGTCGCGCACATACCGGTCGAAGATTCCCTTCATCACTGTCAGGTCGGCCGGTTTGTCTTTGGTCTCGAGTTCTGCCCATTTCAAGCGCGCTTTGCTCAGGTCCGTGCCCAGCGGGATCTCTTTGCCTGCAGAGTCCCGGTAGTAGTATCCGATCCAGACCTTGCCATTTTTCCTTGGGCGCTTACGGCGCACCATTCCTGGCGGCAAGTCCCTGTTTTCCGTGTTCCGGGGGCGCATATCAGTTCACTCTGGAGAAGTCGGGCGTCCAAGCCGGACGGGCCGGCGGCGGGTTTGGATCTGCGATTGCGGCATTGACCATGCCGAGCTTCATGCGGGCGAACATCCGGCCCACCAGCGGCCGGCCGCCGCGGCTCTCGACGAATACCCAGTTTCGGTCTTTGAGCCATTTCCGCTGATCAGCTCGACGCTTGTAGCCGGTAAGGTCGGCGAGTTCCTCGTCCGACAATATCTCTGCTTGCATACCTACCTCCCGCGGCCCGCATTGGGCCGCGCTTTCTTGACGATGTTTATGTGGTGTCCTCGTAGCGAGGGGCGGCTGATGTCAGCGCACCCCGCTGCGGCGGCCATAGGGGGATGGAGTAATGGCCGTTCGCCCGGATTTCTGAACCTTGGCGATGGGTGTAAAACAGGTGTTCAATTCGTTGCGACTGTGGGAGGACGCGTGTCACACAACCTCGATGTGCCGATCGCTCATGAGTACCGAGGTCACACGGTATTCCTGAAGTTCGTCTGGAAAAGGCCGAACGACCCGGTGCCTGCATCCGCGACAATCATCGAACCCGTGGACATACACGGAATGGGTGAAGTCGCAGCTGAGCTGGCAGGGCCGTGGGCCGATTACCCCGCCGCCCTGGACGAAGCAATGTCAGCGGCTGAACGCTGGGTAGACAGTCAACTCAAATAGCACTCATATGGGTGGATCTTTCTATGTGTGTGGTTGTCATCTGAATAGGCGGGTACAACACACGGCATTTCCGTTGAGGCCCCTCAAAGGTCCAACACATGTGCGGAATTGACGATTTCAGGCTTAGGTCTCATCAACTACTTATTGAGCTTGATGCCTCGACCACCAAAATGATGATGCTGGTTTCTTCAAGAGAAGTTCGCGGCGTCAATTGGGAAGCGGCAACGTTGCGTCATCGTCAAGCTTTTGAAGCGTGGGAGTCCTTCCTGAACTCGCCTGATTCAGCGTTAGATAGGCCCCTGGCACCGCCTCAGATAGCTGAAGGCGTGTAGGGGGATTGGGGTTAAACGAGTTCGGCGGGGACGCTGCAGGTCTTGCCGATGGCTTCCGTCAGTACGGCCCGGCACACCGCGATAGCCCGGGTCTCTCCGTGCGCGCGCTGGAACGGATCGCGGTTTGTATCGGCCACCCAGTTGACGTGGTGCCCGGGCTCGACCCAGACGGCGTACTTGGCGATCAAGCGCTCGCACTGAGTGTCGTCCACCGGTGGCGCACAGAAGGCCAGTTGCAGTTGGCCGGCCGCCGATGACGGGGAACCTTCGATTGACTCTACGGCCCAGCCAAGTGCGGGGCCGGCCAGATCTTCGGTTCTAACGCTGACCATATGGCTCATGGCCTCGGCCCCTTGTATATGAAGACGTAGGCGAACCAGAGGGTGGCGATCATGGCGTCACCCCGTCAGGTTTGTATTTGGTCAGACGCCACTTGGTGTTGTTGCTCTGGCTGTGATCCGACTCGACCAGGCCATCGCGCTTCATCAACTCCAGTTCGCGGCGGACCTGCTTGGTGGTGAACGGCTCGATGTGGAAGCGGAACCACCAGGTGCAGAACCAGTTATCCCGGGAGCCGCCCACGCCGCTCATGTATGTGGTGATGCGCTGGCGTAGGGTCATGGCGTCACCCGCTTGCGCACCCAAACGCACATGGGGCCGTCGTCGGTATCGTGAATCGAGAAGATGAACCAGCCTTCGCCAGGAGGATTGGAGGGGTTCCAGGCTGCACAGTCGGCGATACCTTCAGCAAGCCAAGACGCCTGGACTTCTTCTGACGCGTCGTATTCGAATTCCAGTTCGCGCACTTCCAGGCCGCGCGAGTCAAACCAGGTGTATGGGATCAACTCGTCATCAGTGGATGGCCAGGCCGGGTGGGTCCAGTAGCCATGTTCGTCACGCTCAACTGGCAGCGGCTGGATCAAAACAGTTTCTTCAGGCATGACTTATGCTCCAGCGCATTAAGCGCCATGGATTTGTAGGGGGGGATTAAGCTGCAGTGGCGGTCAGTCTTTCGCGCAATGCCTTGGCGTCTGCTGCTGCGGCGTCAATGTCTTTGTGGTAACCGCCGTAGTGGACCTTGTTGTTCGATCTAACCTGGACGAACCATCTTTGCTTCCTACCGTCCCAGTAGACGCTGCGAATACCACTTGCGCCCCGGCCTGGGCCTTCGCGAGATGAGGCAAGGCGATAAGCCTGGTTCTCCGTGTAAGTTGCGAGGCGTAGGTTCTGCCAGCGGTTGTCGTCACGCACAGCGTTTATGTGGTCGACATGCATGTCCGCTGGCGGATGGCTGCCGGTCATATACAGCCAGGCCAGCCGATGGGCTTGATGCTTGATCCCGTCTATCGAGATCTTGATGTAGCCGTCTTTGTCGAGCTGACCAACCTTTGGCCGGCGCCGGCCGAGGTGAGTGAATGTCCCGGCCTCTGGGTCATAGACCACCTTTTCCAGAAGACGAGCATGGGTGAGCATTCGCGTTTTCATGAGCGAGCGCATCCTTGCCGCTATAGCGGCTGACTTTGAAGGGGGAGGGGTAGGAGGCTAATTACAACTCGTGTTCAAAGTAGGCCGAAAAGAAACACGGTTGCTCGATGAACCTTCGCCTTTTAGGGCTTGTCATTAGTGAAATGGGCACAACCCGGGAACTCCGGCTAGACCTGTCGCAAGGTGAGTGTATGGCCGACTTAGATGATTTCAGATTTAGATCCCACGAGTTATTGGTTGAGCTTGATTCCGCCACTACCAAAATGATGATGATGGTGGTTTCGAAGAAAGTCTCTGGGCTGGAATGGGACGAGGCCGTCAAAAAACACCACGACGCCTTCGAAGCTTGGAATTCGTTCCTAAACTCTCCGAATACCCCGCCGAACGACCCAAGTTAACCAGGGTCTTTCCTCGCTACCAGATCATGGGCATTCACAACCGTCATGCCGAGGCGTTGTGATTTGTTCGAAAGGCCAAGGTGTGCCCAGAGCCTGCCGGTGAATATGTGGTTAATGGTTGAGTGCGAAACGCCATAATCCTTGCTCAGCTGTAGTTGCGAGATACCGCGCTCCCGGTGTGCTGAGACTATTTCCCGTACCTGCCGCTCGGTGAGGATGGCGTTGTGATGAGCTTCACCGTTGGCGTGTGCGTTTACACGCCGGCCCTTTCTGTCCATGTCGCGGACGTTATCCTTGTTGGTACCGAGCGACAGGTGATTTGGATTCACGCAACCAGGGGTATCGCAGCTGTGCAGCACGCACAGCCCGTGGAACGATTCGTGGTCTGGGATCGGGCCATGTACCAGCTCATAGGAGAAGCGGTGCGCCGACACCATTGAGTTGCGGCGACTGCCATCCGGTTTGAACTGGCTGCCCATCGAGAACTTGCCGTAACCCTTCCGGTCCTTTCCGCCGGTCCATATCCAGCAATCGCCCGACTTATCGACCTTTGACCAAAATCGTTCTCGGTCTCGGCTTGTGGGCTCTATGTTTTCTGTAGGCATGGGTAGTCTTTGCCGGGCCATGCCCGGGCGGTGGAGTGGTGGGATTAGAGAGAACGGCTACAGTTGGTTGGTCACTCACAAGGAGGGCTGACACATGACGTGCTTGATCTGCAAGTCTGAGGACAAAGCTGTTGGTTTTGGCGGGACGTTTGTGGAAAGAATCTGTACGAAGTGCGGTCGCTACGGAATGCAGGGTGAACTGATTAAGCAGATGAAAGATCGAAGCCAAAAGCTTCATGTCGACCGCACTCGTGCGTACTTAATGATGCGCCTCGAAAGCGGAGAAAACCCATGGATAACTCCAATCGACATCAGTGAATACAACCTGCTCGATGCTTAGGCACTCTGGTGTTCGATCGCATCAGGCCGCCGCTTGAGCTTCCTGCTTCGGCGGCCACTCCGAAAACCCCACGCGAGGAGCTTTCGTCTTCGGATTGATGATCGGCTTCCCCTTAGCGTCTACCAGCACGGCCTTGGCCCTGATTTGCATATCGCGGCATCTCAGCGTTTTGCGGGCCAGCTCAATGAACTGCTCGGCGTACTGCGGCGCGTCGAACATGGGCGAGAGCTGGCGAACCGTACTCCCCCCCATAATCTTTTCGGTGCGCTTAGCGACCAGCTCCAGCCATTCGGCTTCCGGGATCGGCTCGACGCCGCCAGGAGCCTTCGGGTTCTTCCGGGTGCCGGCCGTTTTCTTGCGGGCCTCGGTCTTGGCGACATCGAGGGTCATTCCAAACACTGCAAAGGTGCTCATGGGTTATCTCCAAGCGTGCGCCTGCCTCGCCGGCTGGCGTGATTCGTTGATAGGGAGTATTGGTGTCTTAGGGCATTCAGACATTCGGCCCGGTAAGGGGAACTGATATGTCCTGGGTAGTTATGCTTACGAGTCCCGGCGGCGACAGGTTTTATGGTGAGGCTATCGATCGCGATGGCATTCGATATCGTTGCGCCACTCCGGCCCAAGCGGAAGCCTTTAAGACAAAGCAAGACGCAGAAGCAACCTTCTATTACTTCCGATTTATGAGAGCTTTGGATGGCTATCAGCTTGAGGCTGTAGAGATCTCGGTGGCTCAAGCGTTAACTCCGAGCGTGTGCCTGCCTGCCCGACCGGTTGGCTTGATTTAGATTTGTTGGCTATTGGTATTGACTCATCTCATCCAGGACGGAGACCGACATGAGGCTGCAAAGCGATATCGATGCACTCGCGGCAATCGAAGAAGACGCACGCGCGATGCTGAAGCGGATAGGCATACCCGACGACAGGCAGAAGCTTGAAGTATTGATCTGCTTGCGACAGATAATCGACCTTGCGGCCTACAGAAAACAAATCGACGAGTATCCCGAGCCGTTGGCGGGATAGTGCGCGGCTGGCGTGATTCGTTGATATGGGGTATTACGGGTGGCCGGCATGGAGCCGGATCAAGGAGGAGCAAATGAAAAGACTTGCAAGTTTTCTAACAAAAAATCCGACAGTAATAGTCTTGATGTTTTTTTTTACCTTAATAAGTTCTTTAGCTGGGCTAGTTTTAAGTTGGAAAGATCTGTATTTGGATTATTTTTCAAAATCACTAACGATCCCTGTCTGGTTGCTATTTTTGATTGTTATATTGATATTTTTTGGTTGGGTTTTTTGGGGCACTCGAAAAAAGCCGAACCTCGACCCCCCTGTAGTGACGGTTTCTGGCGAGGCATTTGGCGTTGAGAGACTCTTGATTTCTGGCAAGAAATTTGTTCGGTGCAAGTTTCAGGGGACAGAGTTGGTTTACGATGGGCGTGACGCGGGAGGGTTTGAAGGATGCGACTTCCATCGGCATGTATTCACACTAGAAGGAGCAGCAGGAAACACAATTACGGTTCTTACTGAAATGTACAAAGAACCTCTTTTTCGAGCAGAGATTGAAGGGCTTCTTGAAAACATTAAACTAGGGCATCATCCAAGACCTATTAATCCATCGACCCAGAACTAAATCACACCGAGCCAACAATATTTATCAAGTCATGCGCCTCGTCTGCTACCGGATGCGGAGATTGGCGTTGATTACGCAGGCTCGATGCCGGTCTTGCGAAACTCTTCAAGCTGTCGCGACTGCTTTTCAGTAACCTCGAAAACAGGTCGCGACATGGTGGTGAAGCGGGCAGATTCTTCGGCGGGCGCTGCTGCCAGGTTGATCAGTAGCGTCGAGACCGTCTCCTGCCACTCTTCAAAGTCGTGACGTTCGCCCAGCACTTGAAGCGCATCATCGAGCGCTTTCGAGACAATCAGCGTTCGCTTCTCGGCGCCGATCCGCTCGAGCAGCGCCTTCTCTTTCGAGCGCTTGTCCCGCTGGATCTGCGCGTTGTCCTTGGCCATGGCCTACCTCTTCGATTTCGTGTGCTGGCAAATCAAGCCATGCCTGCCGCCGGCGTTGTCGCACCTGGTTGTTGATGCGCTTCACGTGGGCAACAGGTTTGAATTTTTCTATATGGCTACCTTGTGTCATCGACTTGGATCCTGGCTGACCAATCTGCTATTTGGCCGGCCCGGATCCAGTCTTTTCGGTACTCGGATATGAGGAACGGTTACCGCTATGAGCGATTGCAGCCAGTTACCGTATCGACCATATCGAGGTAGTGGCATGGGCCTTCTCAGTGCTTTTGAATGTCGGGATGCCACTCCTCGATGGTGTCCGAGTGTCAGGCGATGTAGCTTGCATCCGTGATGTTATTCAACGTTTGGGCTGTGGTTGTGGCATCTGGACCCGCCACTTTAAAACCCACTGTAGAAATGTTGCCTAACAACGAACACTTTGTTGCACTGCCGATGGTGACAATTGACCCTCCTGATGCAGGCGGAAGATTAAATGTGTTCATGGCGAAACGTGTTGAGCTTGGATTGTTGATCAGCAACGACCCGTTGGCCCGCGTGGTTTGATTGATTACGCTATTGTCGAAAAACTCAGAAAATCCAAGGCTTCCAATAGTCCCCAGGTAAAACGACCATTCCGTGACATTGATCGTGTTGCCTCTCGCCCTGAGCCCCTTCCATGCAGCGGTCCCGGTGCCCGCTACCGCGGAGGAGGCAGTAATGTGGTTGTTAAGCAAGTCGATGTTTTTAACGGCCGCGCTTATCTGGATTCCGGTATTGATAGACGTAATGTTGTTGCCGACAAACCTTGCCTGTGGTGTTTGCCAGTCAATACCAATTGAGCCTCCGCTGATGCTATTTCCTTCAATCAGGGGAGGCTGTGTCGCTGTATTGAGCTGGGACCTAATGCCGATGGCATTTATGGACAGCAACTTCAGGACGTTATCCGAAATGATAATTTGGCCGTCGTGTGTAAAGCCCGTGACCGAGCCGATGCTTATCGCGACAGTGAACGAGCCTTGCAAGCTATTGGAAGATGCAATCAGTCTGTCAGTGCCGCTGTTAAAGAAAATGCCTAGTTGCTGTATTCCCGTAATGTTGTTTCCAGTAATAATACAGTCGCGGCTTGCGACGATTGTCGCATCTGGAAGTAATGGTTGCCCGTTCAAGCCTATGTTTGACGACTCTACTTTGCAGAAGTGCAGAACATTGTTACCAGTGTTGTTGCTGATAGTTCCCCCGCGAGTCCCCTGGGAGAAATCTATGCAAAAGCCGCCAGTGAAGGACTCAAAGTTATTACTCGTGGCTCTTGGGCGATAACAGTTGGTAGCGACCATGCCGTGAACGACAATATTTCGAAGGTCACAGGTTTCTATCCAGATATTCGAGCAATACTTGGATCCAGTGGGGTCCAATGCGTACTGTCGACCGCCGAGCAAACCGATCAACTGCCCATCTAGGGTGCAGTTTTTAAGCCCAACATCGTCAACCGACCCATCAGAAATTGGATCGATGATAATCGCAGAGTAGCCGCCCGTGAATTTGATGCCTGAGATCACAATATTCTTGGCGTTAACTACTCTGAAAAAGGCCTGCTTGGTAGTGTTGCCCCAGATTAATTCCGAGCCCGCACCTTCTCCTGTAACGTTCTGACCGGTGCTTAGTGTCACGGCGGAGGTCCGATTCGGCTCCCGCGCTTCCGGGTAGACAGCTGCCGGTCCAATCGGCGCTACCTTGTATCGGCCAGACGGAATATGCACAGGTAGTCCAGTGCTGAAGCAAGCCAGGTACCCGGGGGTATCGTCAGTGATTCCGTCGCCCTTGCAGCCGAACTGTTTAAGGGTATAAGGCGCAGTTTGGCAAAGCTTCCAACGGTAAGTGCCGTTGTCACCAACGATCACGCTTCCTTTGTTGTCCGGTGTAGTGACATCGTTAGGATCCCTGCGATAGACACCTCCACCGCCATCTCCAGGCACGTAATATCCAAGCACATAAACCGCATCACTCGCCGTTGTAACGAGTGCCTTAAGTGCTGAGATATTGTCGACGACCTGACTGGTGATACCCGCTTCGTTAATGTTTTCTAGCATTTCCTTTGCTCCTTGATGATGGGGTTTTGCTTGTTTACGATGTTCGAAATCTAGCGTTTCCGGCATATTTCTACGATCGTTTTGGGTAATCGATACCATGGGCGGCGATGATCCGCTCGAAGGCCTTGTTGCCGATCGCCAGCTTGCCGCAGCATTGGCGTCGGGTGATGCCCAGCTCCAGGAAGGCCCGAATCCGCTCGGCGTACTTCGCGTCGCGGGCCTGAACCTGTTCGCTTCGAACTGCGTCGTTGGCGCCGCCCCGGGTCGGCTTGTTGAAGGTGATGCCGTACTCCTTTGCAAAGCTGTAGAGGGTGCGCCGGCTCAAGCCCAGGGCAACCGATGCCTCCGTTTGCGTGTGCGTGGTTCCCAGTTCCCGAATACGCTCGGCAAGCTCGTCGCGTTCCTGCTGGCGTATATCTTTTGAGTGCAGGGGCAGTGGAGTCGCCTCAACTCGCCGGCGAACAAACGGCTTCGGTGCCGGCGGCATCTGGTTGCTGTAGGTGATTGGTTTTGGCTTGTATCCGATGGGCGCCGCTTCTTCGATCTGGCCGCCGCTGGCAAGGAACTGGGCGACCTGGGCCGCCAGTTCATCCGAGGCTGGGCGCAGCGCCTCGACCAGGCTGCGGTGGTTGCTGATCATAATCAGGCTCCTAGGCGATGGGCTTGCGCCCGGGCTTTGTCCGCGACTTCATCAACCATCCTGCCAAGCTCCAGATTGAACTGGACCAGCTCTTGATGAAGCATCGCGATGTACTCCTCGTCGCGCTCAATGGTCTCGATATACAGCCGGCAGTCTTCATCCTGGCGTGGATCGAATGACAGGAAATCCCACCACTCCCGGCCCGTGACGAACATGCAGCCCTGAACCTGCGGCTTATGTTCCTCGGGCATGCCTTCGAGCCAGGTGCGAACATGGACGGCCTCATTGAATGGGCATTTCGACTCAATACCCCCGTCCTCGCCAATCAATCCGTCCGGCGAACAGCCCAGCCAGTCGTATTTTGGATGAACTACGAAACCCGACTTGATGACGCTATTACCAGTCAGGATTTCGTAGAAGTCGTGGCTCGACTGCTCAACCTCGGTTCCCCAGGCCATCGACTTGCTGCTGACCGAATGTTTCGATCGGTTGGCCAGGCGCTCAAAAGCCAGCTCGCGCATGTAGGTGGTACGGGCCGCAAGCGGCTTACGTTTGCCGTGTTTGTCACGGTCGCCCCATGCAATAACATCCTTGAATCGGCTGGCGGTGAGTCGCCCGCTGCGGTCCTGGTGCCACTGCTCCGTGCGCTGAAGGTCTACAGAGGCGTTCATTGAGCATCGTCCTGACTATCGACGCCGGCAGCAGCGTCGGCGCTATCGCTGACAGTTGTGAACTCGGCGTCGATGGTTTGTGCAATGGCCTTCAGTTCTCCGTGACGGGTCACGCCAATGGCGCCGCGCTGCTGTGGTTTCAGGGCTTTCCAAGCTTTTTCATACCCTTCAATGCCCTGCTCTTGAGCGATTTTTTTCAGCTGTTCAAAAAGGTCGGAGGTCGCATCTGTTGTGTCGCCCTGGGGTACTGAGGCGGCACCTAAGTCAGCAGGCTTTTCGCTGGTAGATCTCGGGGTAACGTCTGTTTCCGGAAGCGTATAGCCGTCGTCCAGCTCTTCGCGGGTGTACACGCCCAGGATCACGTCAGGGCAGTACAGGCGAGCCCATTTTTTGAGGGCCAGGTAGGCGATCTGCTGCTTCGGATCGTCTGCCCACAGCGTGGAGTTCCGAGTTCGTGCCTGAGTCATCAAGGTGGTCAGTTCGCGCGGGGTATCCTCGCCCACGAACGTAGCCCAAACGCGGACGCCCAACCCTTTCTCGTCATTTATGTTCCAGTTTGGGACGCGATACTTTTTCGGCAACCCGTGGTCATCCGTTTGTTTTTTGCTCTCGATCTCGCGGAAATTGCCAATGATTTTGTCCCAGTCGCCAAACCACTCGTAGTGGATTCGATCAATGGTCGGGGCTCGAGTGGTGATGACCGCGTTGACCAGCTGGGCTTCATAGCTCAGTTGGCCTCCGTTGACGATGAAGGTCTTTTGCGCCACCTGGAATGGGTTCATTCCCCATTGCATGGACTGCATGATCACTGCCATGCAGTCGGCGGTGTTGCCGTGAAAGTGCCTCGGCAGGGTGGTTTTGCCACCCGCCATGATGCCCGCGAGCTCAGTCATCGACTGCATGCTGTCGCGATTGAGGATCAGCCCTGTCGGGCTGGTGTCCATTGGTACGGTAGAAATCTGGGTTGGGGCGTTCATTGCTAACTCCATAGCCGACGACTTTGGCCGGCCTCCGGGGTGGCTTCAGGGTTCTTTAGAACGACAAGGCGCGCAGCCAGGCAGAGGCCTCGTCATTGGTGACGCAGAAGGCCATGGCTACGACCTCGATCACTTCGCTGGCGCTTGGAATGCTCGAGTCAGCGAATTCGTCCACCGCTGGGGCCGGATCAACTGCCGCTACAACCGATTGTGCTGGGTCAGCAATCACTGGAGCAGCAACAACAGCCGCTGCTGGGGCGGGCGCAGCAGCCTGGGCACGCAGACGGGCCAGCTCTTCCTGATCACGCTGATACTGCGCATCACGTTCTCGCTGCTGGCGCTGTTGCTCTTCTTGCTGTTCACGGTGCTTGCGTTGTTGTTCTTCCATGTCGCGGCGCTGCTGGTCCAGCTCGTCCTGCTGCTTCTTCAAGCGCAGACGGTCTTCCTCGGCGCGCTGCTTGCGCAGCTCTTCAGCCTCTGCGTCGGCGAGTCGTTGCTTCTCGCGCAGCTCGTCCAGTTCTTTCTGCTGGGCCAGCAGCTTGGCAGCAGCTTCCTCTCGATCAATGGCAGCCTTGTGTAGCGCTTCCAATTGCTCAATGGCGTTGTCGCGAGCGATGGTGCCTTCGGCTTCAAATTCACCGTATTCTTCGGGGAGGATCACCGACTCCTTAACGCCTTTCAGAATTCCGGCGACGTCGGCAGCGCTGCGGCTTGCGTATGCGGCAGCGACAGAGCTGAAGCGGGTAATCTTGGCCCGGATGGCGTCGACACGCTCAGCCTCGACACGCTCGCGCTCTGCCTTGGCATCAGCAATGCGCTTTTCTTCGGCCTTGATTGCTTCGTCAACAGGAGTCTCGATTGCCAAGACTCGATCTTTCAGCGTCTCACCGAACTCCTTTACTTGGTTGACGCGAGCCTGGGCGTCTTTAACCGCCTGCTGGTAGGGAACCAGTGCCGTTTTGGTGGTGTTGGCTAGGGCATAACGCACGTCGCGGATATCGACGCGAACTTCCTTTGCATTCGCCAAGCCTTCGCTGGTCGAGCAGTCAACCACCAGCTTCCCGTAGGTTGTCTCTAGCCGAACGATTTGCTCCTCGTGCGGCCGATACTCCGCGATGTCGGTGACGGCGACAGCAGGGGCAATGGACTTCTTGGATTCTTCGGTTTCGCTCATTTCGAGCGATTCTTGTGCGGGTGCTTTTTTAGTACTTGTGGACATGACGATCCCTCGCCGCGCCTGGCGCAGCATTGAAAGTTTAGTGGTGGGGTGGGGCCGTTAAGCGGCGGAAACGATAGAGGCGTTGTAGTTGGCGTAAATCTTGTCGATGCGCGCCCGGAAGTATCGATGTTCGGCCTCGTCAATGGCCCGCAGCATGAAGGCCAGGGTGACGCAGGATGTCGCCGCCGAACTGGCGTTGGGCTGGCCAAGGTTGCGGATCAGGTTTTCGATCTCTGCCTCGATCCAGCTGACGGCGTTCTGGTGGTCTCGCTGGGCGGTGTTCATGTTTCTCCACCAATCGGCGGACAAATGTTTTCCATTTGAGCCATAGCCAGTCCAATGCGGCGTTTGAGACTTGCACGCTCTGCGAGCCGGCGGACTTCACGCTCTGCCAAATCTTTCTCGGTGTACGCGTGAAAGAGGGCTGCACGGCTTTGTGGGGTTCGCTCCGGGAAGTCCCAGCGCCTATCTGATTCCCGGGCCTGGGCGCTATCCGCGTAGCTGGTTGGCATGGCGAGCCTCCAAGCTCCGGGCGAGGGCGCAGGCTTCGTTGTGGTTGCGGCGAAACCCTTTCACCTTGCCGGTGGTGGAATCGACGACGTGGAAGAACTCATTGCCGGCCGGGATCACCCGAAACAACGGCGACGTCTTCGGTGCGCTGGAGCCGACCAGGCCTAGGCAAAGCGCCAAGGCCATGTTGCGGCGCTGATTCATTGCGAGCGCTACGTCGCAGTAAGCGTGCTGACTTTGATTCATGGTCAACTCCATTCGTTGGTTCACCTGTATTCGTCAACACTCATGCCTCCCGCTGGTTGCCGATGGGCGCGGGGGAGGAGTGCTGACGTAATAGAGGTGAGGAAGGGTGCCCAGGCCCGCTACTGGCGACGGCCCGGTCTGGTGGTAGCGCTTTGCCGCTGGTAATCTCGAGTAATTGCAAATTTCGCGATGCAGCCAGGGAACGGGCTTTTCCATATGGACGCTAAGATCCACAAGAAGCATCAGCGGTTGTTAAAGGGGGCTCCTGACTCGGATGCCGTCGCAGACGCTCATGTCGCTGGACGAGGCTTCAGCGAGGAATCAGAACGGTTCTTTGCCGGTGTCGGAGCCAAGAAGCGCGAAGATATTCAAAAGCAATTTTCGCAAGACGAAACGCCTGAGCCATCTAATGCAGCCAGACCTGATCACGAGTTGGATAGGGTGACGCTGCAGCTCAGAAGAGAATTCGCACTGCTGAACAGGATCTTCGAACTTCGGGAGATGGCCCGGGACCGCAGCAGTAAAAAACTGAGTCGCAAGGCTTCAAGGGACGCGATAAAACAGGCGAAAGAGACCAGCGCCGCCAAAAAGCCGAAAAAAGTCCAGCCATCAAAGCGCACGAAACCTTCTACAAAGGAGGCTGAATCAAAGTGGACTCGAAAGACCTGCTGGCGCTGTAATTCAAATTTTTCGATTCATGCTGACTGGGAAAGGCCTCCGAGCCTTTGTCCGGCATGTTCGAAGGACATCAACGAAACTTATCTCCCTTCTGCGCCAGAACGATCAAGTCCCGTCGGCTGGGTCCGCATTGTTAATGGTGGCGCCCCTGGTTTAGGGAAGCGCCGGTAGCTGCTCTGCAGTTGGCTTCCGAAAGCGCCTGATTCAGGCGCTGACGTGAAATCTTCTGTTGGCCGGCTTCTCGCTACTGGCGTCAGTCGCCGGCCTGAATCAAATGTCACTCCAGCCGCGGGCCTTTCGGCTTGTTCTCCCGCTGGATAACTGTTCTTGGCGCTTTACGCTGCACGCCTGGGTCAGTTGCCAACCCTCTGAACCGTTGAGGCCGGTTCATCGCTGCCTTTGAATCTGGGCCGGTGGTGATCCGGCAAGGGGTGTCGCTCTAAAGAGCGGCGCAGGTTTAGCTGCTGGCGATTCGCTGTGGCGTCTCGATGGATACGAATATAGGCAATCCCATATTTATCGTCAATGGGTATTCCCATATATTTTATGGGTGGCGATAAAAAGCCCGCTCAGTGGAGGGCTCATTTAGGAGTCGCAGTACTCGCGCCAGCCGATCCTGACGGTGCCGTCATCCAAATGCTCGATCCTTATCCCGGCGGTGTCGCCGATGTCTTGGATGACCTGGCGCCAGGCTTCAGGGCTTTCGTCGTCGCGTCTGGAAACCTCGACCAACTGAATTCGCTGTACTCGGGGAGAGGCGATCAAGCCTTGCAGGCGGCGGCCAACAAGCTCGTAGGAATTTCTCGGTTTGGATGTGGGGTAGGGTGCCTGGTTCATGCCTCGCTCCTTGCGAATGCTGTATGCATACACAGTATTTGCACTGGCATATCTTGGCAATAGGGCGACCAGAAGTTTCATGCATAAATGCATAAGTGCTTGCGCGATTTTTCTCGCGGGCAAGAAAAGGCCCGCGTGCGCGGGCCGAAGTCGAGCAGAAGGGGGAGTGGTAGCTCGACCTTGGAAGTGTAGACCCGGAACATGGCGCAGCAAGACGCGTGCGGACCGATCTGACGACAGGTCTTTCTCAGGCAAAGAAAAACCCGCGTGTGCGGGCAAAAATGCCGAGCGCAGGTGTAATAAGTTGCCGGCACTCAAAAGCGTAGCTGAGGTTTCGCGAGGCGCCAGGGCGCTAAGCAGCAGGCAGAAAAAGGTCCGGGCTGGGCGTGGATCATGCTGACTACGTCTACAATCTACTATCAGTACAAAGTTGTCAGTATGGACGCCGATGGTTACTTATCGAATCGAGAAAACCAGCAAGGGATGGGCGATGTTCAGGGCCCGTAAATTTCGCCCGGTTGCCGAGGCGGAGGCGAAGGAGGAACTGATCAAAATGGCGGCTCAGATCCTGGCCGGCTCCCAAGTCGCAGTGCGCGTGCAGAGCGCAAACGGTGCTTTCCAGGAGCTGCGCCTATAAGCAACTGCAAAAAGCCCGACGGGTGGGCTTCCTTCACAGGATCAAATTGCAGACAAAGAAAAGCCCGCGATGGGGGGTAGCGGGCTTAAAGGGTGTTCACGAGGAGCTGGGGTACACCATAGGCGCTCCTCTGTGAAAGGTTTGTGAAATGTCGATCGTAATACTCTCGCGCTACATTCAGTCATCAGCACCAATCGTGCCGCCCGTCTTCGGGGCAGAGACGCGCAACTCTGGCAATGCTACGGCTTTAGGCCATCGTAGTTCTTGGTGGGGGATGTCAGCGATTGCCGATCTGTTGACCTTCGCATGGACGTAAGCCACTTCTCGGCTCGCGACATTGGCCACATATGTCACGCAGGCACACGCACTCATGAAGGCGGTGATTTTGAAGAGCATGGTTGCAGTGGGTTTCATGCAGCCCCCTCCATACGGATGCGAGTACCGATCCTAACTGGTAAGGGCAGAAACTAGAAGCCCGGCGCTGGGCCGGGCTCGGGGAAACTAAATTAAACCTATGGCCTCTCGATAACAAGCTTGGCCTGGAGTACGTCTAGTAGGTCGAATGATGTGATGTAGTTGACATCAAAATCCTTGCAAATATTTGGGATTTTAATTTTTTTGCTATTGTCGGGGGCTAAAACCTCATGAGTCACAATGGTTTTACCGGTCGTGGCTGCTTTCGCAATTAACCAAGGATCTGCACCACCTAAGAAACGAATCTTTTCAGGATCTGTAGGGAGTTTCATACTCATTACATGCTCAGCAATTCGCCCGAAAAACTCCTGAGTATCCTTGTCGTCAATTGTATCGAACTGCGCTTGACGTATCTTTACCCAATCCGATAGCTCATCACCATAATCGGACAATTCCTTGTACACCATGGTTATGCTCGATAGTTGTCCTAGCTGAAAAGCCGTATCGAGCCAATCCCAAAAGCCAGGACAGAAATTCATTCGATAGTGTGCGTTTTTAGCTTGTATATAAGAGTTGGCATCTAGCAGGTAGCTCAAAATCCAAGTTCCTTCTTAGAATATTCAGAAATCTTGTGTGGCTTTATTCCCATCAGCCTAGAGGCATCCCTGAATAGCATACGGCCACTTAATGCCTCACTCGCCACGGCTTTGGCCAGAGTCTTACTGATTCGTCCAGTCTGTAGTCGCGAGTAGGGAGGAGCTCCATCTTTATTTCTGGCTTTGTGCGCTGCTATTTTGTTACCAATGAAATTACTGTAATCAGCTTGGCTGATGAACCCCAGCGTCAATGCGCGCCTAGCAATCACCCACTCACTGACATGGAATGTCCGTGTGATGAAAGGGAGGTTATCTTTCCAGTCCTCAAAATGCTTCCATGCAATACGAAACTCACGTTCTGGCGCCAGCAGTTCAGCGGCAACGGCATTGCAGAATATCTCTTCTCTATTGTGCGTCTGTGGCTCTGCGTCAGATACGCCAGACTTCCCAATCCAGATATGCGTAAGCTCGTGGATGAGAGTGAAGAGTCGGGCCTCGGGGCAGTCGGCAGTATTGACGAATATTACAGGAGCTAGAGCGTCGCTCATCGCAAAACCGCGAAACTCATCAACCGAAAGAGGTCTACTCGTATTGTTGTTTACAATACTATTACGCATAACCAGAATTCCGATATTTTCTATGCTTTGAACCAGCTTAGTAAAATAATCATCGAAATTTCCACGTTTTGGCATTTCAGGTATTCCCAACTTCTCCCGCATGCTAACCACAACTGCGGGAATTCCATCGTTAATACTTAGGATGCCAACTACTTCGTTTTTCTCATATCCCTGGGAAGTTAACCAGCTACGGTACCAATCTTGTCGTTCCATCGCCCAACGGATTGTGTCTCTGAGAGCGAGACTATAGCTTGGCTCTCGACCGTTAACGGTTCTAAGGTCGGGTAGAGGCAGGTCTTCAACAGGCGGTTTTGCTAGATACAAATAGCCAAAAGGGATGTGGGTATGATGCGCGTAGTTCATGGCTTGGTTAAAAGAAGGCCGTTTCGCTCCGTCTTCCCAAGCAAGCACGTTGTCCTCAGCTGTCCCGATACTTTTCGCAAGCGTGCCCGCGCTGATTCTCGCCCTGGAACGGGCCCATCTCAGTATTTCTGGGTTGATTAGCGCTTCCATGTGCGAAACCTTTCATTAGACATTACACAAACACCTAGCATGGGCCTGACTCTACGCGACATAGACGGACTCTAAAAGCTATTCGTCACTGATGAGCAAGCCCGTTCATCACGCAGCTCGCGCGCCGAAGCTGCTAACGCTTAGCTCTCGTGATTCGCCCCGTCCTCACCTCATCCGCACTCCATAGAAGTGGTTAAGCGCGATCAACTCAAACACAGCCACGAAAACGCACAGAGCAATGAAATTAGGGCTGAACACCCGCTTGCGGCCGGATGAGCCTCCGCCCAGTCCAGCGACGTCGGAATAGCCGGGGAGCATCATTAGGAAAGCCAGGCAAGCAATGACTCCAACCTTGCTCCAGAAGCTCTGCTCTCGCCATGCAGTCATTGGCTCACTCTGGGCAGCAGCATCAGGAAAACCAGCCATACCCAGGGCACTTCATGGCTCTGAGGCGACGCAAAAGCGCTCGAGACTCTGTAAATTCATAATCCGAGACGCCGAGCTTGGATCGCTGTGAGTACTGCAAAAGGTCCACAATATGCTGGTAATCTGCGCTTTGCTTGAAGTTACGACACTGCTCAACCCGTTCAGCTTCCGTTACAGGCATCGGTACTGCGTCGATCTGTTTTTCGTACTCGGTTTTTTCTTTTGGCGTGCTGTAGCATCCGGAGATAAAAAGCGGGGCGACTATTAGAGTCGCGATCCGAAAGGCATTCATTACCACATTCCCTTGTGCATACGAGCGCTACTCAGCTCGCAGTAGTTCGATTTGGGTTGCCGCGTGAGACCATGCGCCTACTCGGGCTTGCTTCGGATTATTTGCCCGGCCTTCACCTCATCCGCATACCCGGTCAGCCGATCCTCGTCCGCATGAAGCACCGTGCACATCTTCAGCACAGCTTGGGCGTCCGCCTCATTCCCCGCAAGGCTCAGCCGCTCCGCAATCCTCATCAGCTCTACGGCCGACCACTTGAGGTCGGAGGCGACGCCTTGCAGGTCGCGCTTAAGGTCTTGGTTTGGCTTGGTGAGGGGCACGGGGCTTTCTCCGAATCGATAGGCGTTATTGGCGCCGGCTCAGTATAAAGATGAGACGAAGGCCTCGATGGGCTCAGGCAGCAGATCCTGCGGGTGATCACCGCCAAATGTTGCAATACCGCTTTCACCTGATGCGATTCCGGAGCTGATTACAGCACCGGAAGAAACTTGAATTACGCTTATTTTGACCTCTACCTGGTCAGGGATCATCGACCATTCAGTTGCGCGATCTTCCCAATGCAGGATGGCCGGAAGAACCAAGATGTCTTGCCCGCTGCGCTTCGCTTTTTCTAAGGCCAGATCATAGCTCGAGGCATCTGAATCCACCGATACCGCTGCCGATCGCCGCGCAAACGCCGCGTAGAGGATTTGCGCTGTATTACGACCGGAGCCCTTATAAACGTGGTCGCCGTATTCGCCATCTACCGGAGTAGCGATGTAAATCTTGTCCGTTCGATTGAGCTGCTGAGTAGTGCCAAACTGATTTGGTAGCCATTGATGGGAGTCGGCGCAGCCAGCAAGTGCTGCGACCAAGATCAGAACTGCGGGCATTCGCATCTCGATTTCCTTTTCAGATGTCCTGCAAAATTGAATCAAATCCCTTGATCAGTAAAACTTCTGCAACGCCTGCACAACCACGCCCACGATCCGGCAGTTCTCGTCGACTGCCTCGATGGGGTAGCTCGGGTTCAGAGGTTTCAGGAACAGCCGTCCGCCGTCGCTGACCAGCTTCTTGAATGTGGCTTCGTTGCTGTCCGGCAGCTTGGCCACCACCAGCTTACCTGGTGCGACTTCAGCCTCAGTGTCCACTAGGATCAGAGTGCCTTCAGTGATGCTCTGGCCGGCGGGCGCTGTCATCGAGTCACCTTTGACCGTCAGCCAGAACGCCGGTCCTTTGGAGTCATACTCCGAAAACTCGTAGGTGTCCGAGATTCCAGCCGGGTAGGGCTCCACTGCTTCCGCCCAGGCGCCGGCGGCAACCCAGCTCACAACCGGGTAGCGGAATGATTTGGAGGGTTGAGTGGCAGGGGAAACGTTCGATTCACCAGAGCCGGACGTTAACCCAGGAGCCAGCATTGGCCCGATCTCGTCTGAGAGCCATTTGGCGCTCACCCCACATGCGTCGGCGATCTTCACGACGTGTGCGGTGGCTTTCGATTTTCCACGCTCAAGGTCAGAAATCGACGTCTGCGTGATACCAGCTTTAGCGGCCAATTCGCCCTGATTGAGCTTGGCGTGCCGGCGCGCGGCCTTTAAACGATCTTTGAATTCCATCCGGCAAGTATTACGGGTGCTCCCATATCCTTGCAAATCGGTATTCCCATAAACTACCATATGGGTATTCCCGTATGGAGGGGCAGCATGAACACTATTTATAAGGACCTCGTTGCCTTCTTCGGCACTCAGGAGGTCACGGCTGAAAAGCTCAAGGTTGATCAAAGTACCGTTTCCGGTTGGGTTCGCGAGAAGCATGGCATGTCTCCAGTGGTTGCCAAGCGAGCGGAGGCGTTGACCGGAGGTGCTTTCAAAAAAGAATCCCTTTGTCCGTCGTTTCCATGGGCCGAGATGGCCGCCTAACCGACATCCCTGTCCGCCGTTCCATTGAAGCCAGATTAGAAGAGAGCAGTTCCCATGCAAACGTCCAGTTCCAGACACACCGTACAAACCCGTGATCAGGTGCTGGTCGCCCACGCTGCAAACCAGATCGCACGTACCAGCCTGAGCCAGGACGACTTCGCCCAGGCACTGAGCCGCGAGCTGCATCTGTCGTGCCCGGAGAAGGCCGTCGCTAAAGAGGTCCCGGACTTCGCCGCGCTGACGTTGCAGAACGACGTCGGTGACTTTGTTAAGGCGACCGGCCGCTGGCTCAAGCGTGTTCAGCGCTGGCTGTCCGGCGATCAGGAAATGCCGTCCTGGCTGGAAGAGTCGTGGGTCAACGCCCTTGAACCTGAATTCCGTGACCACTGCGTAAACGAACTGGCGAGCCGTCACGGCTTGACCGGCGCCCGCCAGATGACCAGCGACCAATGCGCAAACAAGAGCTTCGGCGCGCTGATCCGCGCCCTGGGTGATGTGATCGACACCGGCAGCGAAGTTTTTGACGATCAGGTGATGTGCGAACTGGATCTGCCGCACCTACCGGCATTCGCCAAGCAGTGCCGCCAGGTTGAAGCGAAGGCGGGGGAGTTGGGGCGCCGTGCCGAGCAGTTGCTCGCTTCGGTCCAGCGAAATTTGAAATCTGTTTCCTGATTTTCCGCGCATGCGCGGAAATCGGTGCCCATCGGGTTCGCACTATGAATTGAGCGGACCTGAAGCCCAGGCACAAAAAAGCCGACGGTCGAGGTCGGCTAATTCGATAACACTTTGTGAGGCCGATTATATGCAAACCCCGCCACATATCAATAGCTCTACCAATCTCGCGCCACGTTTTTCGCAATCTGAAAACGTGGCGCGCAATTCAGTAGTGATTCCGTTCGACTTCGACGGCGCCGCAATCCGGGTCATCACCGACAAGCTCGGCGATCCGTGGTTTGTTGCGCGCGACGTCGCTGACGCCCTCGGCTACTCCAAACCGGAGAACGCGGTGGCCCGTCACTGCAAGGCTGCGACCACTACCCCGAAACAGGGTGGTGGTTTCATGACCATCATTCCTGAGCGGGACCTGTACCGGCTGGTGATGAAGTCCAAGCTGCCGGCCGCCGAGAAGTTCGAAGAGTGGGTGGTCGGGCAGGTGCTGCCGAGTATCCGTAAGACCGGCACCTTTTCTGCCCAGGGCCCGAACAACTCCAAGATCGTCGGCGAGCTTGCCATTTTGGAATGCTTCGACCGCCTGTTGAAGCCTGCCAACTCCAGCAAGATGCTGATGCTGGCCAAGATCGCCGCCAACAACGGCCTGGACGCCAAGTTCCTTCCAGGCTATGCGGTGGACGCCGCCCCTGATGCCGCTGGTGGCTCTTCCATGCCGACCAAGGCAATTACCGCCCTGATCAAAGATCACGCCATCGCCAGCACCGCCCGCGCCTTCAACCTTGCACTTGAGGCCCACGGCTTCCTCAAGATCCTGCAGCGCAAAAACTCCAGGCAGGAAATGGTCGACTTCTGGTCCGTGACCGAGAAGGGCATGGCCTACGGCAAAAACCTCACCAGCCCTCAATGCCCCCGCGAGACGCAGCCTCATTGGTACGTGGATCGCTTCCTTGAATTGGCCGCTAAGGTCGGGAAGGCCTGACATGCAATACACCGTCACGATTAACCAGGTGAAGGCGCTGGAGTGGGGGCTGAATTCTCAGCAGGCCCTGCTGTTCGCCTTCGTCTACGGCTGCCCGAGCTGGACCAAGCCAATCAAGACTGATGACGGGATCTTCTTCGCGCTGAGCAAGGCGAAGATCATCGAGGAGCTACCGCTGCTCACTGACAAGCCGGACACTGCTTACCGCATGTTGAAGGCCCTGGAAGAGGCGGGTTTGATTGAGCTGCGAACAGAGGTATTTCGAATCACCGAAAAAGGCTGTGAGTGGAATCCAAACCGCATGGGCCACGTCACCGCCCTCCAGCCTCCCGTTTTCTCGCCTCGGCGCCGGACGAAAAAGAAACCCATTCCTTCTGGATTGCGCGCACAAATATTCGCTCGCGATGGTCACGCCTGCTTGCGCTGTGGCTGCTCGGTGCTGATGCGCTTGAGGGCTGATCACGTCGTACCTGAAAGCCAAGGTGGAGAGGCTTCTTTGGGCAACCTCCAGACCCTTTGCATGTCCTGCAATAGTTGGAAGGGCGTGCGGACGATTGATTTCCGCGCGTTCGCCGGAGGTGCAGCATGAGCATGGGCCTTATGGTTGCCGCAATGAAGCTTCGTGTTGGTAATCCGCTGCGCAAGCTGGTGCTGATCAAGTTGGCCGACAACGCCAGCGACGTAGGCGAGTGCTGGCCCTCCTATCAGCACATTGCCGACCAGTGCGAGATCAGCAAGCGTTCTGTCATGAACCACATCACCGCTCTGTGTGAGGCGGGACTGTTGCGCAAGGAGATCCGGAAGGGTGGACCAAAGGGGAATTCGTCGAACGTTTACTTCCTCACCCTCGACGGTGGTGGTGCACCTCCTGCACCAGGGGTAGTGCAGAAGATTCACCCGGGTAGTGCAGCAGGTTCACCCCCTAGTGAATCTCCTGCACTAGGGGGTAGTGCAGCAGTTGCACCCAGAATCAGTAACTCTCTTGAACCAGTCATGGAACCGGTCATTGAACCAATTGCACCCCCGGCTCCCGCCGAGGTTGTGCCGGTTCAGTCCCGCGGCTTGGTGCTGGTGGTTGACCGCGCCGATACTCCCCGTGTCGAGATCCCCGCCGACATGCCGGGCCCCAAAGACCAGACCTGCAAAACCTTCAAGGTCTGGGCGAATTACGCCATGGCCTACCGCAAACGTTACCTCGGTGCATGGCCTGTTTGGAACGCCAAGGTTGGCGGTCAACTCGGCCAATTGGTCGACCGCCTCGGCGCTGACGTTGCTCACCACGTTGCCGCGCATTACCTGAAATCCAACGATGCCGCTGTGCTGCGCAAGTGCCACAGCCTCAACGAGCTGCTGGCCAACGCCGAGAGCTACCACACCCAGTGGGTGACCGGGCAGCGCATCAACGGCACCACCGCCCGCCAGATGGAGCGAACTGAGGCGAACCACTCCGCAGCGGAGCAGGCCGCCCAGATGGTTCTGGCCAAACGCCAAGCAGGTGACCGCAATGAATACCTCTGAAATGAACGACCAGCAGGTCGCTGGGCTGGCCGCCGCCATCTGCGCCACAGCCGAGGCCATGGGCCAGGAAATGAACCCGGGCACTGCCGCGATGATGGCCGAAGACCTCTGTGCCTACCCGGTGCCCGTCGTGAAGGCGGCGCTGAAGGCGTGTCGCTTCGAAGTGAAGGGGAAGCTGGCGATGGCCGACATCCTGCAACGAGTCCAATCCTCCGATGGCCGGCCGGGCAAGGACGAGGCCTGGGCCATCGCCATGACTACCAACGACGAATTCGAAACCGTGGTGCTGACCGACGAGATCCAGCTGGCCCTGGCTGCTGCGAAACCCATCTTGGATGGCGGCGACAAGATCGGTGCACGCATGGCGTTCATCGACGCCTACCAAAGGTTCGTGGGCCAGGCCCGCGAGGATGCGAAACCGGTCAACTGGCACGTGTCCGTGGGCTTCGACTCCAATCGCCGCATCCAGGCCGTTACCAAGGCTGTGGAGCTGAAGCGCATTCCACAAGAGCACGGCCAGAAGTACTTGGCTGACCTGAGCATTGTTCCAGTCACCGAGGATGGCCGCGCCATTGCCGGTTTGCTCACAGGCACCGTCACCCAGCCAAAGCCGCTGCTGCGCGCAAGGCTCGAGATTGTGAAGAGCTCGATGCTGGAAATGCGGAAGGCCAGTGCCGAACGGAAAACGGAAATGCGGATTGAAGCGGCCAATGAGTTGGCGGATCGCCGGGCGCTGCTGGTCAAGCAGGCCCAGGAATTGGAAGCGAAGAGGGCAGCGCAATGACCGACAAGATCAGCGTCAACTGCCAGGCCAGGCTCTCTGAAGTCATCACCAAAATCAGCGCCATGTACAAAGACAAGAAGTTTGTGGTGGTGACCCTGCGCCCGGGCAAGGACCGCACGCTCGATCAGAACCGGCTGTGGTTCGGGATGTACAAGCGCATCGCCGAGATGACCCAGATCGGCGACGCGGCCGACGCTCGCCGTTACTGCAAGCTGCACTTCGGCGTGCAGATCCTGCTGAACGAGGATGCCGGGTTCCAGGCTGAGTGGTACAGGGTCATGCGACATCTGCCCTACGAAACGAAGCTGGCCATGATGGGCGAGTGTCACTTGTTTGGGCCGGACGGCTTCCCGGTGACCAGCCTGTTCAATCGCTCCCAGGGCATCAATTACACCGACCGCATCGCCGCCTATTTCACAGGCCAAGGTGTGGTTTTCACTGATCTACTCAGCAAGGAGGCTGCATGATCGCCAAGCAACCCAAACCGAAGAAGTGCAAGAACCCGGCATGCGGCATCAGCTTCCCGCCGCAGCGCCTGGGTCAGGCCGTATGCAGCCCGAAGTGTGGCCTGGCCATCAAGGACATAAACCAGGCAAAGGCGCGCAAGTCGCTGGCCCAGGTTGAGCGCCGCGAGATCAAGATCCGCAAGGAGAAGCTGAAGAGCCGCGGCGAACACATGCGTGAGGCTCAGCAGGCGTTCAACGAGTACGTCCGCACCCGGGACCAGGCCGCCGGGCACCTCTGCATCTCCAGCGGCAAGCCGTTGGACTGGAGCGGCAACGCAGTCGATGCCGGCCACTACCGCAGCGTTGGATCCGCGCCGCACCTGCGCTTTGATGAGCGTAACTGCCACGCCCAGAGTAAGCAGGACAACCGGTTCCTTTCCGGCAACGCCGTGGACTACCGGATCGGTCTGATCGCGCGCATCGGCCAGGAGGCCGTCGACGCCCTGGAAGCTGACCAGAGCGTGCGCAAGTACTCCGTGGAGCAGATCAAGGGCATCAAGGCCTACTACAGGGCAAAGACCAGAGAACTGAAGAGGGCTGCAGCATGACCTATCGCAACGTTGTTTCAGCAGTAGTTCGGGCGCTCGCGGCCGAGACCATCAGTTCCGCCGGCGGCTGCGACTTTGAGCCGAAGGTGCAGTGCGCCAAACAGAAGGGGGAGATAGTCGGAAAGGAGGCGGCGTTTCTCCAGGACTGCTGGGTGTTCGGTCGGCTGCACAAGGCGCTCACCCCGGCACACTGGCGCGCGCTGGTGGCGAAATACTCGACGCACCAGGAACGAAAGCATGGCGCCATTTTGGAGCTCCTGAATTCGGTGAAGACCCCGGCGCCGAAGCGCTTCCGGGAATGCGCGGTGCTGACCTGGGCCATTCCGCAAGTTGCCGGTGCCGACGGCAAGCGTTCTGCCGCTGTGCTGCCGGCCGCCTGGTACGACATCACAAATTGGGATAACGACGGCAAGCCAGAGTCGACGCGGTACCGGTGGCGCTCAGGGATCCGAAAGACGCTGGATGACCAGGTGAACGAAGCGCTGACGGCTGCTCAGGAACTGCTTGATGCGGAAGGATTAATCGAAAGTTGTGCTGCGTAGCAGAAAGCCATTGCAACGAGTGAGAAAGTGAGAGAGTATTTACCCATCCTGTCGATCTTGCGCGTTGAGGTTGCACAGTAAAGCCCGGCATGAAGTCGGGCTTTTTCATGTGAGGCAAAGGACGATGCGAGCTCTCTTACTTCTCGGAATGTTGATCTCGCCTTTGGCGTTTGCCGACACAATCGAGCCTTCACATGACTGCAGCCAGCCGAGTGTTCCTTACGAATTTGAAGACCAGGACGAGCGTGATCAATTCAACGCCGAGGTGGAGGAGTACAAATCCTGCATCACTGACTTCGTAGAGGAGCAGCAAGACGCTATTCGGAAGCATAAGTCTGCGGCTGATGACGCCATTGAAGAGTGGAACTCGTTCGCCCGATCGACATAGCCGCTACGCATTTCTCCAAGCCTCGCCCAGTGCGGGGCTTTTTATTGCCCACGGAAAGGGCGATTCAGCAAAAGGAATTTGCAGATGTTGAAAGAATTCAGATGCGGTAACTGCAAAAGACTTCTCGCCCGTACGGGTGGGTTTACAGAGCTCCAGATCAAGTGTTCCCGCTGCGGGACGCTGAATCATGTGAAGGCCACGAGCCTCGAGCAATCGCCTTTGAGCGACATAAAAGCGGAATCCTCCGCGACAAATCATTCGACTCAATAGGTGAAAAAAATGGAACCAGTAAAAT
Organism: Pseudomonas sp. 1912-s; assembly: GCF_029269205.1. Lineage (NCBI taxonomy): Bacteria > Pseudomonadati > Pseudomonadota > Gammaproteobacteria > Pseudomonadales > Pseudomonadaceae > Pseudomonas > Pseudomonas sp. 1912-s. Next base: position 178,260 of record NZ_JARIXR010000006.1, read on the forward strand.
ATGGATCACGTTACTCGCGCACATCCGGCGCTCAATATGACCAAATCGTCGATCCTGCTCTCAACACTAACGGCGTAGTACTCAGCACTATCAGCCTTAACGGGGCCAAGTTGTATACCGGCACCGTTAAACCCACATTTATCACTGAGGTCAATATCCCGCTACTTGCTGAGGGGCCTGCGGGGGCTTCTTTGCTGGTGGCATTCCCGTATCCGGTTCTGCTCCCCGCAGGTTATGGGCTTTGGGTTCATGGCGGTAACAGTGGTGTGGCGCGAGTTTCTTTCGATTATTTGCCCTAAGCCTCTGCGGGACACCCCGTAAAGGCGTTCCGCATTTCAAAAGCGCGCATTTCTAAGTTTAGCGATGCGCGATTGTTGCTTTGCTGCCTCAGCATTTGCTGGGGCCTTTTCGTTTTCGGTCCCGCCACACCCTTCGCACTGAGCTGGGAGTGCTGCTGGGGCTGACCTATTTCTGGCCAAGGCCATTTTCTTCATGGAGTGTCGATGGATCCTACTGACCTCGGCCCAGGCACAGCTACCTGGCTGGGCGGTAGCGCCACCGTTGTGCTGGGTGGCCTGCTATGGCTGCGCCGGTTCCTTTCCAAGGATGCGACTGACCGCGCGATGGACAGCGCCGATATCGGCACACTGAAGCGCCTGAACGAACTACTGAACCAGGAGCGAGCCGCCCGCAAAGAAGCCGAGGCCCGTGCCGATCAGTTCGCGAAAGAGCGGAATGACCTGGCAGCCGCCGTTGGGCGTATGGAAGGCAAGATCGAGGCGCTCACCAGCCAGGTCGCTCAACTCACTGACCGCGTGACGCAGCAGAGCGACGAGATCACTCGCCTGCGCACCAAGCTGGGAGGAATCGCCTGATGGACAGATGCGCATTGGAATTTATCGCACGCCGGTGGTGGCGCCGGGCCGAGGTCTGGGCCATTGCTGTCGTGTTGGTGGGTGGTGGTGCTGTCTTGGGCTACCAGGCTGCCTACTGGTCTCTCGCTGAGAGCCAGAGCAATCAAGTGACCGATATCCGCAAGGCCTACGACACTGCCATGGGTGAGCGTGACAAGCGCCTGGAAGAGCTCACTCGCCAGACTGGTACCGCCGCAGAGAAGGCCACCAAGGCAGCAACGTCTGCGGCTCAGGCAGTTGACAAGGTGGACGAAGCTCTAAACCGGGCAGCCCAGTAATCCGCGCCACGTTTTCTCAATTCGCAAAATTGTGGCGCGGAATGCGCCGAGGGCATCGCCATGGCTTCGAATACCAATTCCTCCAAGACTGTCACCCTGTTGGGCGGGATCGCGCTTGTGATCATCGTCCTGGCAGTTGCGGCCTTCAGCTTCGTGTGACCCCATGAAAGTAATCGTAACCAAGCTCCTGGGGTCGGCTGAAGTCGAGTTCCCGCGTGAGGGTGTTGTCGTTCACCGTGGACGGTTCACCGGCAAAACCAACTCCCGGCATGAGCGCACCATTGCGACCCGGGAAGAGTTCGACGCCCACCGGTGCCGGTTTGTGACGGCCATGCCTGCTGATCGAGCATTCCAGTACGAGGTTGCACCGTGAGCAAAGTAACTCGCCTGCGGCATGCGCTGCCAATGAGCCCGGACATCAACGCTGCGGTCGGCGCACTCGACAAGGCTATTGCCGATGCAGTGGACGCTGCCAAGGCTGCCGGGCTGCCCCAGGGGCTGATCGTTGCATTGCTCCACGGTCACACACATGCACAAACGCACCAGATGGTTTCGGAGTTTCCATGACAACCAAGCAACCCGGCTGGGAGCCGGGGGGTTAGCAGTATTGAGCCTTTATGCTGGCTGTCATATGATTCCTCCAGGAGATGGCATTCCTCCTCATAACCGCCTTTTGGCTGATGATGCCTACGCAAACCCTATGGAGGGTGCGTAGGCTGTCGCCTGTCTTTCCATAGGGATTCTCAGATCTCTTTGGAAGTCTCGAATGTACAAGTCTCTCTTAGCGGTAATCATTGGTGGCAGCTTCGGCTGTGTGCTTCGGTGGGCGCTTGCCTTGAAATTCAATGGTGCGTTTCCAAACATGCCGCTGGGTACGCTCCTCGTTAACCTGATTGGCGGACTCATCATAGGGTGCGCCATGGCCTTCTTTATCAAGATGCCAGATCTCGATCCTGCGTGGCGATTGCTAGTGACCACGGGTTTCTGTGGCGGGCTGACTACCTTTTCAACGTTCTCCGCTGAGATCGTATTCATGCTGCAAGAAGGTAGATTCGGCTGGGCTGCTGCTACGGTGCTCACGCATGTCCTGGGGTCGTTGTTGATGACCTTCATCGGCTTCGGGCTAGTGACGGCGCTGGATTAACCCCTATAGCCGCTAGGCCTGGAAGTCTGCAAGGAGCATTCGATGGAAAGGCCATACCCTCCCTCGTCACTACTTGACCTGTCCGACCTTTCCGATTTCGGTATCCGCCTGACGCCTGCGCCCGAAGTATGGGAATGGCTCCAAGCCGAGATCCTTGCCGACACCGGCACCATTCACAACGAAGACCATGCCCACCTGCTGGATGCAGACATCCGGATCATGTGGGCGTCGTCGAGCTTCCAGAAGCAGGGTAGGACGGTTCTGGGCCAGGCCGAACAGGTGGTGTTCCGTGCCGGCGGTTGGCAGAAAGCCCGGATGGAGCAACAGATGCGTGACTGGTTCGGTGAGGTGCCGGACTTCATCATCACCTTGGCTGCCGACTACTGCGCCCAGTGCAGCGACCTTGAGTTCTGCGCCTTGATCGAACATGAGCTGTATCACCTGGCTCACGCGACCGACAAGTACGGTCAACCAGCATTCACCCAAGACGGTGCACCGAAGATCAAGCTTCAGGGACACGACGTCGAAGAGTTCGTCGGTGTGGTCCGCCGCTACGGTGCAAGCCCTGACGTTCAGGCGTTGGTGGATGCTGCAAACAGTCCTGCTGAGGTGGGGAAATTGAACATTGCGAGGGCCTGCGGAACCTGTCTGCTCAAGTCGGCCTGATTTTGGACAGGTTTGGACGGATGAACGCCTATGGCAGCTCTAAGCAGTGAGGTGAAGACCTTTGTAGTACAGGCTCTCGCTTGCTTCGATACGCCTTCTCAGGTGGTTGAGGCGGTCCAGAAAGAATTCAGTTTGAGCATCACCCGCCAGCAGGTCGAATCACACGACCCGACAAAGGTTTCAGGTAAGAAACTTGCGGACAGATGGAAGACCCTTTTTGAGCAGACCAGAAAGCGTTTCCGCGAAGAGACTGAAGACATACCCATTGCCAACCGCGCCTTTCGCCTCCGCGCCATGAACCGCTTTGTGGAGAAGGCCGAGTCGATGAAGAACATCGGCTTGGCCATGCTGATCCTCGAGCAGGCCGCGAAAGAAACCGGCGACATCTATGTCAACCGCGCGCGGAAGGAAGAGGGTGGCGACGAACCTGTGATCCCGACCCGCATCCAGGTCGACGTGGTGGATGCGAGGAAGCCGAATGCCGAGCCTTAATGTTCCGCAGGCTCAGTTCCTCACGCTGCCCCACAAATTCCGTGCGTTCGTTGCCGGGTTCGGCTCAGGCAAGACCTGGGTTGGATGCTCGGCACTGAGCAAGCACTTCATGGAGTGGCCCGGCGTTAACGCTGGCTACTTTGCACCTACTTACCCGCAGATCCGGGACATCTTCTATCCGACCATGGATGAGGTGGCCTACGACTGGGGGCTGAAGACCAAGATCAACCAGGCGAACCACGAAGTTCACATCTACAGCGGCCGGCAGTATCGCGGCACTGTGATCTGTCGGTCGATGGAGAAGCCGCAGACCATTGTCGGCTTCAAGATCGGTCATGCCCTGGTGGATGAGCTGGACGTGCTGACTGCTGTCAAGGCGCAGCAGGCTTGGCGCAAGATCATTGCCCGGATGCGCTACAACCTGCCCGGGCTGAAGAACGGGGTGGATGTCACCACGACACCGGAAGGCTTCAAGTTCGTCTTCCTGCAGTTCGTGAAGCAGTTGCGTGACAAGCCTTCACTGAAAGAAATGTACGGCCTGGTGCAGGCCAGCACGTTCGACAACGAGCTGAACTTGCCGGATGACTACATCGCCTCGCTGATGGAGTCGTATCCACCTCAGCTGATCATGGCGTACCTCAAAGGCCAGTTCGTCAACCTCACGTCCGGCACGATATACACCGCCTATGACCGCAAGCTCAACGGATGCTTCGATACCGTGCAGCCCGGTGAGCCACTGTTCATCGGGATGGACTTCAACGTCGGCAAGATGGCGGCGATTACCCACGTTAAGCGCGAACAGGGGTTGCCTAGGGCCGTGGATGAGCTGATCGACGGCTATGACACGCCCGACATGATCCGCCGCATCAAAGAGCGCTACTGGCAGCACGACGGCAACGACTTCAAGAAGACGTGTGAGATCAGGATCTACCCGGATGCCTCGGGCGATTCGCGCAAGTCTGTGAATGCCAGTATCACCGACCTGGCCATGCTGAAACAGGCCGGATTCTCGGTCATCGCTCCAGCGGCAAACCCGCCGGTGAAGGACCGAATCAACGCAATGAACGCCGTCTTCTGCAATGCGCAGGGCGAGCGTCGCTACCTGGTCAATTCGCTCACCTGTCCGACCTACGCCGATGGCCTGGAACAGCAGGTGTGGGGCACGAACGGGGAGCCAGATAAAACCGCCGGCATCGATCACGCGAACGACGCCGGCGGCTACTTCATTCACCGCGAGTACCCGATCGTTAAGCGGACTGCTTTCACCAACTCCCTGAGAATGTGACCTCATGAGCAATGACCCAAGCAAAACGCTACCGGCAGTAGACGCCATGCGCGAAGACTGGGCTCTTGTTGACGCGCTGATGGGTGGCACGAAGGCGATGCAACTGGCGGGTAAGATCTACCTGCCAAAGTGGCCAAAGGAGGACGACGACGCCTACAAGGAGCGTTTGGGGCTGTCCACGCTGCTCCCTGCGTTCAGCGAGACGGTGCAGAACATGAAGGGTAGGGTGTTCGCAGAACATATCGCGCTCGGCGATGATGTACCTGAGTCGATCAAGGCCTACGTGCAGAACTTCGACCGCCAGGGCAACAACCTGCAGGTCTGGGCTCAGCAACTGTTCACCGTCGGGCTTTCGCATGGCCTTTGTCATGTGTTGGCCGATTACCCGAAAACGAAAGATGAGCAAGGCAACTCTATTGTGCGCACTGCTGCGGACGAGAAGGCCGCCGGCGTTCGACCGTACGCGGTGATGATTCACCCTCAGCAGGTGATTGGCTGGCTCACCGAAGAGAAGGGCGGCGAATGCTCGCTGTCCCAGTTCTGGTATGCGGAGGCAGTCGAAGAACGCGAAGGCGATTTCGGTGTGACCATCATCCCGCAGATCAGGGTGTTGATTCCTGGCGGCTGGAGGGTGTACCGCAAGACCGATGACGCCAACGGGAAGAAGGAATGGACCAAGACCGATGAAGGAACGAACACGCTCTCCGTAATCCCGCTCGCTACGTTTTACACCAAACGCACGGGATTCATGACTGCAACACCACCGCTGCTGGAATTGGCGCACCTCAACAAGAAGCACTGGCAGTCCCAAAGCGATCAGGACAACATTCTGCACGTTGCACGGGTACCAATGCTGATGATCTCCGGTATCGACGACGACGCTTTTGAACTCAAGGTCGGTACCAGTTCAGCGACCAAGCTTCCCGCCGGTGGCGACATGAAGTGGGTCGAGCATACGGGGGCCGCTATCGAGGCAGGCCGCAAGTCTCTGGAAGACCTTGAAGATCAAATGCGCATCGCCGGTGCCAAGCTGCTTCAGAAGGACAAACAGTCCACGAAGACTGCAACCCAGGCTGAGGAAGAGGCAGCTCAGGAAATGAGCCCATTGCAAACCATGGCCGGGCAGCTTGAGGACACGCTTGACCAGGTGCTTCAGTACTTCGCGCTCTGGAAGGGTGAGAAGGAGGGCGGCCACGTGAAGGTGAACGGCAACTTCGACGTAGACTTCGCACCGGAAACCACTCTTCCACTGCTGCTCAACATGGCAACCCAAGGTCGGCTCTCTGACGAAACCCTGTTTAATGAGTACAAGCGCCGCGGCGTGGTCTCTGATGACATTGAGTGGGAAGTCGAGAAGCAGAAGATCGCCGACCAGGGGCCAGCGCTCGGAGCTCTCTAAATGGCAACGGTCAACGAGATCCTTCAGGACGAGCATATCGCCCATGCGGTATCGCTGGAGAAGTACAAGATTGGCGTGGTGCGGCGCATCATCGCTCTCTTGAATCGGTCGGATGCCAGCCTGTCGGCAGCGCTGACCGAGGCGCTTGAGCGGATGCCCGCCGAATCCTTCACTGTAGAGCGCCTTGAACTGTTACTGGACGAGGTGAGGGCAGTCAACGCTCAGGCCTATGACCAAGTGTTCAAAGCGCTTGAGGCTGACCTGAAGGAGCTTGCGGGCTACGAGACCAACTGGCAGCAGACATTGTTTCAGCAGGCGCTACCTGAACCCGTCCTCGTGCGCTTCCCGCTGGTGAGCATCAGCTCTGAGCAGGCCTATGCCGCCGCGATGTCTCGGCCGTTCCAGGGGCGCCTGTTGCGCGACTGGGGCAAGCAGGTTGGCGCTGAGCGTATGGTCAAGGTTCGCAATGCGATTCGATCTGGATACCTGGAGGGTAGAACCACCGACCAGATCATCCGCAGCATTCGCGGAACCAGGGCGGCTGGCTACGCCGATGGTTTCCTTGAGCGGCCCAGGAAGGACCTGGCTGCGGTCGTGCAGACGGCCGTGAGCCACACAGCGGCTACGGCACGCGAACAGTTCAACGTGGCAAACAGCGAAATCCTGAAGGCCGAAGACTGGCTCAGCACCCTGGATACGAAGACTTCCACCGACTGCATCATCCGGGACAAGCTTTCGTATGAGGTTGGTACGCATAAGCCGATAGGGCACAAGGTGCCGTGGCTGCAAGGCCCAGGGCGGATTCACTTCTGCTGTCGCAGCACCTCAACGCCGCGAACCAAGTCATGGCGAGAGCTGGGCATTCCCATTGATGAGATGACACCAGGTCAGCGGGCAAGCATGGACGGCCAAGTGCCAGGGGATACGACTTACGGAACATGGCTTGACCGGCAGTCGGATGCGAGAAAGGTTCAGGTGCTTGGGCCAATGCGGTATCAGCTCTACAAGGACGGCAAGAGCCTTGATGATTTTTACTCGCCAACCGGTGAGTGGCTGACCCTGGAGCAGATCAAGCAGCATGACGCACAGGCATTCGCTAAAATGGCTGCATGACCGACAAACCCAAGCTTCACCTTATTCAAGGCACGCCAGCCCCGGACACTCCGGCGGAACAGGTGCGCAAGCGCGTTCGTGCGATGCCCAAGCCGGCAACCATGGTCCAGTGCCATCGCTGCGGCGGGCGCGAGGTGATTGAAACGAAGATCGGTGTGCTAATGAAGAATGGCAAGCCGACTGGCGGGACCAAGACGTTGATCTGTGTTGGGTGTCTTCTACTGGGCGAGCGCGTATTGCTAAATTGATGATGGCTGTTCAATATCACTATCCCAACATCATTACGGTCAATTAAGAATGAGACAGGACGTTGCAACGTCAGCGGAGGATCTGCGTAAACAAGTTGATTCCTTTCAGTCGAACCATTGGAAGAAACACAGGAATGCTTCGACATTTTCGGTTGCGATGGTGTTGGCCAGTGTTGCGCTAGGGGCTTCGGTCACCCTTGCAGGATTCCTTGACCAGTCAAAGCTCGCGGGGATGCTCGGTATTGCTTTGACTTCTTTAATAGGGTTGCAGGACGCGTTCAATTTTTCTGAAAAATCCAGCTTTTATGCTGGTATTCATGCAGAAGCCAAAGCACTACGAGATCGCTTACGTTATCTCGTTGACGATGGAGATGCATTCGAAAAGGCGTTCGAGGATTATCAGGCTCTGCGGATTAAATCTGCGCAGCTAGCACCGAAAGGCAAGGGTGTATCTGTTGCTAGCCAAGGGTCATGAACTCGAAATTAAACGATACCTGATTGCTGTTTTAAACCACTAAAGCCCTGGCATCCGCCGGGGCTTTTTTATGGGCGCGATTCCGGATGGATAGCGCCGCACCGGGCCGGATGGCCCACCAGATGGGCGGATGCCCGGAGACGAACCGATGAAACTGAAACTCGACGAACAAGGCCATGTGGTCGTGCAGGATGGCAAGCCGGTCTACACGCATGACGATGGGAAGGACGTGGCGTTTGACGCGCCGTCGGCCGTATCCAAAATCACCGCGCTGAACGCCGAAGCCAAAGGGCACCGCGAAGCCAAAGAAACCGCCGAGGCTCGCGCCAAGGCATTCGAAGGCATCGAAGACCCTGAAAAGGCCCGCGCCGCACTGGCAACTGTCGCGAACCTCGACGCTGGGCAACTTGTCCAGGCTGGCAAGGTGGATGAGATCAAGCAAGCAGCCATAGCTGCCACCGAGGAGAAGTTCAAGGCCCAGGTGTCCACCCTCACAGAGCAGATCAAGACCGTCACCACTGAGCGCGACAACACCACCAATATTCTCTACCAAGAGAAGATCGGTGGCGCCTTCGGCCGCTCCAAGTTCGTCACCGACAAGATTGCCGTTCCGCCCGACATGCTGCAAAACACCTTCGGCAAGGCCTTCAAGGTCGAGGAAGGCAAGGTCGTGGCTTACGGCGACGATGGCAATAAGATCTACAGCCGCGCGCGCCCTGGCGAGCTGGCTGACTTCGACGAGGCGCTGGAAGCCCTGGTCGAGCGCTACCCGTACCGCGACAACATTCTCAAGGGCTCCGGCGCAAATGGTGGCGGCGCTCCGAATAATGGCGGCAAGGGCGGTGACAAGAAAACCCTTCCGCGAGCCGCATTTGATGCGCTTGATCCTGCCGCCAAGGCTGATCACGCACGCAATGGCGGCTTGGTAACTGACTGACCAAAGCCGCCGGGGTTTGCCCGGCAAGTAATCAATGCCCGCCACTGAGCGGGCTTTTTTGTGGAGAAAGCCAAAATGGCGAACACCCTTAACGGCCTGGTGCCGGACCTGTACGAAGCGCTGGATGTTATCTCGCGAGAGCTGACCGGCTTCATTCCTGCGGTATCCCGCGACTCGTCCGTTGCACGGGCCGCTATCGGTCAGGACGTACTCGTCCCGATCACCAGCGCAGAAGCTGCTGCTGACAACATCCCCGGCGTAACCGCTCCAGACACTGGTGATACCGCAGTCGACAACGTCGCCGTAGCCATCACCAAAAGCAAGCACGTTCCGGTTCGTTGGAACGGCGAGCAGACCCGGGGCCTGCAGAATGCTGGCACCTTCTCGACCATCCAGGCCGATCGTTTCTACCAAGCCATGCGGACACTGGTGAACGAGATCGAGAAGGACTTGTGGTTTGAGGCTTATCGGAACGCTTCCCGCGCCTTCGGCACCGCCGGCAGCACCCCATTCGGTACCGCGGCGGACCTGTCCGACTTCGCAGGCGTCCTGGGTGTGCTGGAACAGAATGGCGCACCAACGAATGACCTGCAGCTGGTTTTGGGTCACTCGGCCATCGGCAACATGCGTGGCAAGCAGTCTGGCCTGTTCAAGGTCAACGAGGCGGGCTCCAGCGACATGCTGCGCAACGGTATGACCGACCGCATCATGAACATGGCGATTCGTCACTCCCACCAGGTGGGCCGACACGTCAAAGGCACTGGTGCTGCGTACGTCACCAACGGCTCCACCGCGATCGGCGCGACCAACATCGCTCTGGCGACCGGCACCGGTACTGTTCTGGCTGGCGACATCGCGACCTTCGCGGCTGACGGTGACAACAAATACGTCGTTGGCTCTGGTGTTGCGGCCCCGGGGACCATCACCCTCAACAAACCCGGCTCGCAGATTGTCATCCCGACTGGCAACGCCCTGACCCTGGGTAACTCGTACACTGCGAACGTGGCGTTTGCCCGCTCGGCGATCGTACTGGCTACCCGTGCCCCGGCAATGCCTGAGGGCGGTGACTCGGCGGACGACGTGATCACCATCACCGACCCGCTGACCGGTCTGTCGTTCGAGATCGCGGTCTACCGCCAGTTCCTGCAAACGGCCTATCACGTGCGTCTGGCCTGGGGCTGCCGCGCGATCAAGGATGAGCACATCAGCCTGCTGCTCGGCTAACTCAACCACAACGACAACCAGGAGCTTCGGCCCCTGCGTTGTTTCTGGAGAATGACAATGGCTGGACTGACGAAAGAACAGAAGGCGGCAAAGGCGCTGCTGGCCAAGGCTATCGAACTCAGTGGTTTGAGCGCGGAAGCCTTTGAGGCCCTGGGTGAGCAAGAGCGTGCCGACTGGAGCAAAAGCGCACAGGATGCGATTGATTTGGCTGCGGCAGATGCTCAGCGTCTTGCGGATGAGGCAGCGGCGGCTAAATCGCAAAGCAAGCCTATCGTGGAGGACGATGAACCGGACTACACCGGCCTGGTGAAGGTTGAGCACGGCGGCGAAGAACTGCACGTTCATCCCTCCTGCCTGGACGACCACAAGCGACTCGGCTGGAAAGAGGTCTGATATGGCTCTGGTGATCGAGAACGGCAAGGTGGTGCCAGGCGCCGATAGCTTCGCAACGGCCGCCGAACTGGTCACCTATGCCACGAACTTCGGCAAAACAATCCCCGCTGATGAGGTGGCGCAGGAATCCCTGCTACGCCGCGCCGCCCTGCAAATGGATGCGATGCCATGGAAGGGCAAGGCGGTGAACCGTGATCAGGCGCTGGCCTGGCCTCGGGCCGAGGTCAAGCGTCAAGGTTGGGTGTTGCGGTTCGACGAGATCCCGCCACAGGTCAAGGCTGGTCAAATGGCACTGGCTGCCGAGATTCATGCTGACGACCTGATCGCACCTGAAACCAAAACGGGCGCAGTTGTTTCCGAGACGGTTGGGCCGATCAGCACCACGTTTGCTGTCGCCAGCAAGGCGGTGAGCAAACCTGCGGCAACCCGGCAGTCGTATGCGCAGTTCGCCGGGCTGCTGGAATCCTCAAGTCAGGTCAACCTGGTACGCAGCTGATGGCAGATATCTATGATCGGGCAAAAGCAAGTGCAGCAAGGATGCTCGCCCCGCGATCCAGGGGTGGCAAGGGCCTGGAGCTCTCACTGATTCGGGTGACGACCGGCGAGTACGACCCTGAGGCCGGCGGCAGTCCTGTCACCACTGAGCAGTTCGACGGATCAGGGCTTCGCCAGAACTATCGCCAGCAAGACATCGACGGCTCACTGATCAAGCAGGGAGACGTCAAGATCCTGATCTCTCCGGTGCTGCTGGATGGCGTAGACACGCCGCTGCCGGTGACTTTGGACAAGGTCGCGTTCGACGGCGACACCTACACGGTTCAGCACGTTGATCCTTGGGATTACGCTGGCATTGCTGTTGGCTTCAGTGTGCAGGCCAGAAAATGAGCTTCAGCCTGGACATCAGGGAGTTCGCTGAAAAGGCCAAGGGGGACATCGAGGAGATCGTTAAAAAGGTCTCGATTGACCTGCTTACTTCTGTCGTCGACCGCTCCCCAGTTGGTAACCCTGAATTATGGGCGGCGAACATAGAGCACCGTGCAGCCAATACCCGGGCGGCGGACGACTACGACTTCAAAGTCGCAGCGCGAAACACGGTCATCAACCTGACCGATAGCAACTTCACCAAGTCCGGCAAGCTCAAGCGCAACGTGAAGTACGCGAAGCCCCTGACAAAGACCGAGCGCGACCAGAACTTCAATGTGAACGGTTTGGTCGCGGGCAAGGGTTATGTCGGCGGGCGCTTCCGGGGTAACTGGCAGGTTTCGTTTGAGGTTGGCGCCACCGGCATGCTGGACCTTGTTGATCCAACGGGTTCCGCCGCCAAAGCAATTGGCAAAGGTGTTCTTGAGCATTACCAAATCGGCGTCGGCAAAATCTGGATCATGAACAATCTCCCATATGGCCCCCGGCTTGAGTACGAAGGCTGGTCTAACCAGGCGCCTGCCGGGATGGTGCAGATCACAGTCACTGAGTTTCAGATGTACATCAACAAAGCCGTCTCGGAGCTTTCAAAATGAGCGACCGGATTATCCGAAGTCTGTTTGAGGCGCGTCTGAAAGCCTGGGCTGACGCACGCACACCCAAGCTGGCGATCGCTTATGAAGGTGTGACATTCACGCCGCCGGCCAGTGGAGCCACTTACCTAAAGGTATACCTGATGCCTGGGAAGACTGATAGCGAGGATTTGGCAGGTAAGCACGTCTCGTATCGGGGCGTATTTCAGGTCAGCGTGGTTACCGCATCGGGTTCGGGCACTGGTGCTGCCGGCGCGATTGCCGAAGAGGTCGCACGGCTGTACCCGAATAACCTGCCGCTGACGAAAGCGGACTTCACGGTTTACGTCCGATCGCCCATGGCCACGGCCGCATCCATCCAGGGCGAGACTACGAGCACTTTGCCTCTGTCGTTTCAGTATCGAGCCGATACCTTCTAATCCGCCCGTTGGGCACACCCCGAAACCCGCCTCTGCGCGGGTTTTGTCATTTCTGAAAAGAGGAAACACCCATGGCCGGCATCCAAATGCCCAACGGCGCCACCCTTGAGATTGCATCGACTTACGGCGTTGCAATCCCGTTCACTGAGCTGACCAATGCCAATCCGGCAATCGCAACTGCTGCAGCCCATGGCCTGGCCGAGGGCGATGTAGTCGCCGTCAATTCCGGCTGGACTCGCCTCGACGGTCGTGGTGTCCGTGTGGGGGTAATTGCCAGCGGCACTTTCGCCCTAGCAGGCGTGAACACCACCAACGCTCAGCAGTACCCAGCGGGCTCCGGTATCGGCTCCGTCCGCGAGGTGACCGCCTTCACCGAGATCTCGCAGGTCACCGAAATGAACTCGGCCGGTGGCGATCAGCAGTTCCTTACCTTTGGTTTCGTGGCCGACGACAACGACCGCCAGATGCCGACCACCAAGAACCCGATCACGCTGACTTACACCGTCGCTGACGATCCGTCCAAGCCCTATGTGGCGGTCTGCGAAGCGGCGGACGACGACAAACAGCCCCGTTTGCTCCGACTGAACCTCCCAGGCGGTAGCAGCATTATCTACAACGGCTACGTGTCGATCACCGCCACGCCGACCATGTCGCGCAACAACCTGATGACCCGCGTTATCAGCGTTGCCCTGACTGGCCTTCCAACTCGCTACGCGGCCACGGTGTAACCAATGGCCAAGTTCAAGCTGATCCAAAAGCCGACGTTCAAGGCAACGGTGTTGATCCAGCGGGCTGGCTACAACGCCGAAAAGGTGGAGTTCGAGTTCAAGTACTTGGACCGTACCGCGCTCGCTGAGCTGTACTCCGGTTGGAACGAGCGGCACGACGAGCTGGGCAAGCAGGTCGGGGATATGGACCTCAAAGCTTTCACCGCCGCCCAGATCGCCCTGCAAGCTGACCAACTGCTGGATGTGGTGGTGGGCTGGGATATCGAAGAGGAATTCACACCTGAGAACGTGCGCATCCTCGTGAATTCGATCAACTCGGCGCCGAAGGCAGTACTGAACGCGTACGCCGAAGCTTTTAGCGAGGCCCGCCTGGGAAACTCCTAAGCGCCTCGCGCGCGCTGTATGAGCCAGGGCCCTCAGACGCTGATCTGATGGCCTTTGGTTTGTCACGTCAGGACATACCCGACAAGGAAGTCGGTATCTGGCCCGACAATTGGGATGTTTTCAGAGTCTTCGAGGCCATGAGCACCCAGTGGCGTACAGGCGCGTGCGGCGCCACCGGCATGGACTACGGCGTTCTCTCCGGGGTGATTCGGATGTGTGGCCTACCGATCAGCCAGCGACAAACCATTTTCAGCGACTTCCGGCGGATGGAGGCTGAAGCCCTGCAGGTGATGGCGGAACAGAGAGAAAACAAATGAGCACCAATTTCGCTTCCCTGGGTATTGCTGTCGAGTCGTCGCAGGCCGCAAAGGCTGCTGATGATCTTGATAAGCTGGTCGATTCGGCTGAAGACGCCCAAAAGGCCATTGATGACCTCGGCAAAACAGGCGAAGGGCTGGCCAACACCGGCAAAAAGGTTTCCCAGGCAGAAGCGGACGTAGCGCAAAGCATCGATAAGTCGACAGCAGCCAGGGACCGGCAAGCCGGTGCGAGTCGTAAAGCAACTGACAGCGCAGTAGCGGAAATCTCCGTCATCAGTCAGCTCGACAAGGCGATGACAGGCAACATCTCGAGCATGGAGTCGCTGGTTCAGGCTGAGGGCTTGCTAGAGCGTGCCCGCAAGGGAGGCTTGGTCACCATTGAGGAGCAGGCGAAGTACCAGGATCAACTGGGAAAGGCCTACGACAAGATTGAAAAGGCGGAAGCCAAAGAGCTGGCGCAGAAGCAAAAGCTGATCGAGGCAGAGAATCGTCAGATTGAGGCACTGAAGCGCACCGTCAACGGTATTGATCCAGTGACCGCCAAGCTGGCGAAGTTGGAGGCTCAGGAGAAGGCGCTCAATGATCTGCACAAGTCTGGTCAGATCGACGCCGAGCGTTACAACGAAGCCCTGGCAAAGATCGGCAAGGACCGAGCGGGACTGACTGAGGCCGCGGGCGCATTCGACAAGCTGAAGCTCGGCACACGCCAAGCTCAGGAAAACGTAATGCAGCTCGCCAATGCCATTCAGGCGGGTGACCTGGGCAGTGGTGCGCGCGCGATAGCTCAGCTGGGCGCTGGCGCCGGTGAATCGGCGAAAAGCCTCGCAGGGATGCTGATCCCAGCCGGCCTTTTGGTCGCTGTAATTGGGTCGCTGGGCTACGCCTACTTCGATGCGATGAAGCAGGCACGCGAGTTCAATGCCGCGATCAATGGCGGTACGAATGGTGCAGGGCAGACCATCGCCAGCCTGAAGGACATGGCCGACGGCGCCGGGCGCGTCACCGGCAACCTGTCCGGGGCGCGCGAGGCTGTCGTTTCGCTTGCATCCGGAGCAGCTACCAGCGGTACGCAGATGCGTAATCTGGCTGAAGCTGCAGCGGCCGTGAGTGAAGTAACAGGGCAGGGCGCCGGCGAACTTGCCAAGTCCTTTGCCACTGCCGGCGAGACGGCCACCGAAGCGGCAGGCAAGATCAGCAGTCAGTACGGGCTGCTGACACTTGAGCAGTACCAGGTGATCAAAGGGCTGGATGATCAAGGTGAAAGTCAGCGCGCTTTGGATGTTCTCGGCGAAGATTTGAATCAGGCCGCCTTAACGCGACTGAAGACCTACCGCGAGTCGCTCTCTGACGTTGAGCGCGACTGGGACAACATCAAGAACGCCATCAAGGGCGCGTACGCGGAAGTCCGGTCGGAGATCTTTCCCGACCTGGCCAAGCAGATCGAGATCACCCAGCGCGTGCTGGACACGCGCAGGGGCGGCGGCGTCGCTGGCGCAATTTCCAATGGGCTGAGCTCGCTGAATACGGCGCTTGGCCTTGGCACTGGCGAGCACGACGATTCCACGGCTGCGCTTGAGGCAAAACTTGCTGGACTTAAAGCCAGGCAGGCGGCCAGTTCCAACCTGGCGGTTACCACCGGTGAAAGCACCGACGCGAACCAGAAGGCCATTGAGGCTCAGCGGGCGCTGGATGCGCAGCTCGATAACGTCAACCCTTTGGCCAAGCGTCAGGCGGGCCTGAAAAAGCTCAACGATCAGTTTCGTGCGCTATATGAGAATGCCGAGAAAACCGGACAGAAATCGCCGCTTCTTGATGGTGTCAGCTTCGATGGTAACAAGTTCGCCGGCGGCGCCTATGACACGCTTCTGAAGGGGCTCCAGGACAAGAATAAAGACCCGAAAGCAGCCGGCACTCAGGTCGACCTCACCAGCTTCAACAACGCCAAGAACAACCTTGCAGCGATCTTTGACGAGTACAAAAACACCCAGAAGCGACTGGACGCCGCGGAGAAGGCCGGACTCATTTCTCAGGCCGATTACGCGCTGAAGCGTGAAGCCCTGATCGGCAACCAGCGCGACGAGGTGACCGCAGCCTATGAGGCCGAGATTGCCGCGCTGGAGGCCGTCAAAGGCAAGAAGTCCACGACTGCTGCCCAGAGCATCCAGTTGGACCAGAAGATCGCTGACGCGCGCGCAGGGATGGTCAAGGCGCAGAAGGAGGCCGACAGCCAACTTGAGGTGTTGGCCACCAACGAGACCGGGCGTCTGGCCAAGCAGGAGCGGTCAATCACCACCTACGTGCAGGCCCTGGCTCAGCAGCAACGAGCCTTGGAGCTTGCCGGCCAACGTGCAGTACTCGGCGTTGGCCAGGGGGACCGCCAGAACGCACTCAACGGCGAACTGAACAGCCAGCAAGACCGTTTTGCTCAGCAGTCGCTGGAGTTGGCCAACCAGAAATCCGACCCGTCGCGCAACATGTCCGAGGAAGAGTTCAAGCGGAAGTCGCAGGCTCTTGCTGATGCGAACAAGGCCGCGACGGACCAGATCCGACAGAACTATGCGGATGTGGAGGCAGCCCAAGGTGATTGGACGAAGGGCGCGACATCGGCCTGGGCCAACTATCTGGATTCGGCGAGGAACATTGCCGGCCAGACCAAAAGCCTGTTCGGCAACGCCTTCAGCAGTATGGAAGACGCGGTCGTCAACTTCGCAATGACCGGTAAGGCATCGTTCTCGGACTTCGCCAAGTCGATCCTTGCGGACATGGCGCGCATTGCTACCCGCCAGGCGAGTTCGGCATTGCTGAGCAGCCTGGTTGGCGCAACGGCCCGCTACTTCGGTGGCGGCGGTGGTTCTGGCGGCGCAAGTCAGGCCGGGTACACCGGTACCGACCTTTCAAACTTCACCCCGGGCAGCATTCAGGCCAAGGGTGGCGCCTGGTCGGGCGGTGTGCAGATGTTCGCCGACGGCGGTGCCTTCACCAACACAATCGTCAGCAAACCAACTGCGTTCGGCATGGCCGGGGGCAAGACAGGGGTCATGGGCGAGGCGGGCGAAGAGGCAATCATGCCGCTCACTCGTACAGCCAACGGCAAGCTGGGTGTTTCTGCGGTTGGAGGCGGCGGTGGCGGGGTAAACCTCAGCCTAAGTATGCCGATCATCCTGACGGACCAAGAGGCCGGGCGCCCAGAAGGGGCCGAGTTCGACGCCGAGCTGTTCCAGCGCAACATGGAGTCGCGCACCCGGCAAATCGCAACAGAAGAGATCGCCAAGTCGTGGCGCCAAGGCGGCGTGAGCAGCCGAAACGTAAAAGGATGATTTATGGCAATCGAGCGATTCACCTGGGCCACTGAAAAGGGCGTCGAGGGGGACATCAAGCAGCGCGTACGTACGAAGCAGTTTGCCGACGGCTACGCGCAGTCGACCGAGGACGGGATCAACAACAAATCCCAGTCCTGGCCAGTCACCTTCACCGGCATGAAGGGCCGGATCAAGGACATCATGGACTTCATAGATCGGCACAAGGGCGCAAAGGGCTTCCTCTGGGAACCGCCCCTGGGCGACCTGGGGCTCTACAAGTGCAACGGCTACAAACCAGTGCACCGCGGCGGCCAGGTCTACGCGATCACCGCGACCTTCGAACAAACCTTTCACCCCTGAGATAACCACCCATGGCACTGATCACGGACATCCAGAAGCTGGAGCCCGGCGCCGAAATTCGCCTGTTCGAAATTGACGGGACCGAATACGGCGCCGATTACTTGCGCTTCCACGGTCATGCCATCCCGCACACGCCGGAGGAGCTGCTGGCCTACGAGCATTCGGAGGAGGATCTGCCCGCCAAGTCGATTTGGTGGCAGGGCGCCGAGTACGCGGCATGGCCGGTGCAGATCGAGGGCATCGCCTCCAATAGCGACGGCACGGCCACCAGGCCGACGTTCGCCGCCGGCAACATCAATGGGCGCGTCACTGCGCTGTGCCTGGCCTTCGAGGACATGCTGAAGTTCAAGCTGACTGTTCGCGAGACCCTAGCCCAGTACCTGGACGCGGCCAACTTCCCCGATGGCAATCCAACTGCTGACCCGACTCAGGAAGGGCTGGAGATCTGGTACATCGACCAGAAAACCAGTGAGGACGGCGAGGCAGTGGTCTGGGAGCTGTCGTCCCCGGGCGAGATCGATAACCATGGATTGCCCGGGCGCCAGATGACGACTTTCTGCCACTGGGCGATGACCAATGGTTATCGCGGCCCGGATTGCGGCTACACCGGTGCGGCCATGTTCGACGACGAGGACAACCCCACGGATGACCCGGCCAAGGATCAGTGCAAGGGCTGTCTGTCGTCTTGCAAATTGCGCTTCGGCGAGAACAACGAACTTTCCTTCGGCGGATTCCCCGCTGTGTCCCTGATCGCCCGGAGCTGACCATGCGCAAGCACATCATTGCGGCGATCCAGGCGCATGCGGCAGAGGAGTATCCGAAAGAGTGCTGCGGGCTGCTGCTGGCTGTAGGGCGGGCGCAGAAGTACTTCCCATGCCGGAACATCGCCACGGAGCCGAACGAAGAGTTTCGACTTGATCCTGAGGACTACGCTGCAGCGGAGGACCTGGGCGAGGTGATCGGCATTGTCCACTCGCACCCGGACGCCACCAGCCGGCCGTCACCGCATGACCTGGCCATGTGCGAGGCCACGGCCTTGCCCTGGCACATCCTGTCGTGGCCCGAGGCTGATTTGCGCACGATCGCGCCGACCGGCAGCACACCGCTGCTCAAGCGTCCGTTCGTGCACGGTGCCTGGGACTGCTGGCAGGTCTGCGCTGACTGGTTCCAGCGGGAATGGGGGCTTGAATTTGAGGCCTTCCAGCGCACTGATGGCTGGTGGGAGCGTGCAGAGAGCGCCAGCCTGTACGAGCAGCACTACGAGGCCGCCGGCTTTGTTCGCGTCGACCGGCCGCAGCGCGGTGACCTGATCGTCATGCATGTCGGACGGACGGTTCACCCGAATCACGCCGGGATCTACCTGGGCACTGATCCAACTCTACCTGGTGAAGAGTCGGGCACCTTCGGGCCCGGCCCATTCCTGCTGCACCACCTGTACGGCAGACCATCCGAAATCATCGTCTACGGCGGACCCTGGCATGACAGAACGCGCCTGATCCTCAGGCACAAAGACGCAAAACAACCAACATGACGCGGCATGGCCGCAGGAGCAGGATATGACTCAGCCTTTTGAAGTAACTGAAGATGGGAAAGTGCGCATTGCCGGCGCAGTAATCCGCGACAATGCGCTGGCGAATTAAAGGGGTTTGGACCCTACGCCTTTTTTAATGGCCTCCTGAACATTGCTCAGGTCACCACCGACAGCGTCGAGAGCAAGGTTGAACGCACCCGAATCAGCCGTAGGCTGCCGGGTATTTTTGAAAAAATTGACGTACTTCTGCAGTTCGGCTGCGTCGTAGTCGGGCCGCGAGCGCAAATAAAGCGATATTGCACCGAATGCGGCGATGATCCCTGCCTCGGTGGAGCTTACTGGTGTTGCCATGCTGACCTCCAGGTCATAAAAGCGCCGAAATTGGCGCAACCCCAGTCCTTGGGTTTGCAGGCGAAGGACTGGGGAATCCTTTAGCCTTTTGTTTGGGTTTCCACGATCAGACGCCAACCAATTGTCTTCGCTGACCCGGGGTGCTGGTGCGTGTTTTGCGGAGGGAATGGCGTGCCTTTATTGGATGTGATTTCATCGCCGCACGTCTCGCATCGGTAAATTCCCGATACGGGAACGTTGTCTCCAATGGAGTGCACTGTATTCCAAACTACCGCGCCAAGAAGGCCTACCGGAGCTTTCTTGAGATATTGCTCTGTTTCCGAGGTATAGCGCGCCATGTCCATCCTGCCTTGGTTAGAAATGAGGCACAAAGCTACTACGGTAGGACTTTGGCCAGTTACTGGCATTCCATCCACGCTGGATGCCTGGACAGGTCAGCGGTGAGAAAGGGAAAACATGGCGATTTCTCTCCCGCCCGCTACGATCCTGTTGTGGCAATAAGCCATACAGGGGAGGGAGAGGGTATGAAACGGGTAATGATTTTATCGGTGATAGTAGTTTTGGCAGGGTGCTCAGGGAAAATTGTCACCTATGAGCAAGCTGACTGTAAGAGTGGTTGCGAGGGTGTTCCTTTTTTTCGACTAGTTCAGGTAAAGGAGCAATACATTCAGGACAAAATCCTGAATAAAGAAGGTGAAATGCTGCGTTACGCCGGCGGCGACGAAAGCACTGGCTGCTTTGCGGTCCGAGTCACTGAAACGAAGCTAATACCGGCGGCAAAAGAAAGCTATATCCGTTACGAGGCCGGCTGGCTCGAAACCTCTAAATTTTCGGTAGACCTCAAGGATAACGGTAGCTTGGCAAAGGTTGGCGCCGATTCGACGCCCGGGTTGAAGATGGCAGTGGACGCGGTGTCCACGCTCGCAACCGCCTATGGGACGGTGAAATCTGCCGATAAGTCTAAACCAACAATTCAACTGCCTTACTGTAACGCTGGCAGAGTTCCTGTTATCGAAGGCTAATGAAAAGTTGTCGAGCCCAGCCCTGCTGGGCTTTTTGCATCTGTCACCTCAGTGCTACAGTCCCGCCAAACCAACGAGGGAAACAAGCGTTCAATGAATCATGAACTCTGGCTTGAGCCCGACGGGTGTCAAACATTTTGTCTTGCTGGCCCTCACGGAGAAGATGCGCGCGGGCTGCTGGAACCAATGTCAAAACTCATTTGGCAGGTCGAAGCCTCCAGTTATTTTGAAGCAATGAGCAAATACTATTCGTACATGGACTGGGGAGATTACACGACCGAATTTCCTGAGCATGACAAGACCTCATATAAGGATCTTGGCTGGGAGTGAGAAAAGCTCAGTCGATCGCATTCCATCCACGCTGGATGCACGGCCAGGTCCGCATGTGGACATTTTGTATTTTTTTGTTTTACGGGCACTATCAGCGACCAAAACTCAGGAATCGAGGTGGCGCGTGAATAAACATGATGAGCTCGTAATCACGAACCCATTCACCGGTCGGCCGTTCACTGTTGCCCCTGATGGAACAGATATGGATGGGGTTACCTTCAAGACAAAGGAGGAGCGGAAAGCTTTTATCGCCGCTCACTGGCCCGAGGCCGTCGTTGAAATGGTCGAGGTACCTGTCAAGTGACCCGGATCCAGCCAAACCAACGAGGGAACGGCATGCGAATTTTGATAGCGACGGTAGCTGTGGCGATGTTGGCGGGGTGCATGGCTCCGACGATGAACGAGGCTCGCCAGGAAGGTCCTTACAAGGTGCTGACCTCGCAGAAGTCCGACGCCGCGCTGGCCAAATGCGTTCAGTACGAATGGCAGAACCAGCCAATCTTCGGCGGCGCGCCGGGGGCCACACTTCAGCCAGGGCGCGACACCGGATATACGGTGTTCACTGAGGGCTCCCAGTACTTCGTTGATATTCAGCCCAAGGGGTCGGGTTCCGAGGCGAAATACTATGTGGTGGTCGGTAACTGGATCGCCAATAAAAGGCTTACCGCGCTGCAAGGCTGTCTGTAGCTGCGCATCAAATTGTTCAAGGCTCGCTTCGGCGGGCTTTTTTATTGCCTGGAGAAAAAGCACATGGCGGCACTTGCCATCAATTATCAGCCTATGACCACGATCCTGCTCTATGGCCAGCTCCGGCAGTTTGGTCGGTCCTTCCGGATGGCAGTGAGGACACCGGCCGAGGCCGTCAAGGCCTTGTGTGTGCAAATACCTGGTTTCGAGCGCTTCCTGTCCAATGCCAAATCCCGGGGTATCGAGTTCGCCGTATTTCGCGGGGCTACGAACCTGGCAGAAAAGGAACTGGGGTTTGTCGGCGAAGGGGATATCCGAATTGCACCTGTCATCACTGGCAGCAAACGCGCAGGGGCACTCCAAACCATCATCGGGGCTGTGCTGATCGTTGTCGGCGCGGTGATTACCGGAGGCACCTTCGGCGCAGGCGCTCCGTTTGGTTCGGCCTTGATCATGATGGGGGGATCAATGGTGTTGGGTGGCGTAATTCAAATGCTCAGCCCCCAGGCCGGCGGACTTAAGACCAGCGCTGCGCCAGAGAACACCCCGGGCTATGCCTTCGGTAGCGCCAAGAACACCACGGCATCCGGTAACCCGGTACCGCTCTGCATTGGCGAGCGCCGCTGGGGTGGAGCAATCATCAGTGCCGCCATTTACGCAGAAGACCAGATGTAGCCAATACCTGAAGCACAGTAGCCGCCCATGAGGCGGTTTTTTATTGCCTGGAGAAAAGTATGGGCGCAGCACGCAAGATTGATATCCACGGCGCCAAGGGCGGCGAAGAGAAACCAAAAACGCCAACTGAGGCCCCGGACAGCCTGCGCTCCGTTGCCATCGCCAAAATGTTGATCGCCATAGGCGAGGGTGAGTTCGAAGGCACTCCAACTGCCCAGGACATTTATCTCGACAACACCCCGCTACAAGACCCCCAGGGCAACATGAACTTCCCGAACGTCAAGTGGGAGTGGCGCACCGGTGCGGTGGACCAGACCTATATCCAGGGTATCCCGTCGATTGAGAACGAAACCACGATTGGCACTGAGTTGCGCAGCGGCACGCCATGGGTTAAGTCCATCAGCAACACCCAGCTTTCCGCCGTTCGTGTGCGCTTCGCCTGGCCAGCGCTCCAGTCGGTAGACGCCGGCGGCAACATCAACGGGTACCGGATTGAGTACAAGGTTGAACTGGCAACCGACGGCGGCGCGTACCAGCAGGTGCTGAGCGAGGCTGTCGACGGCAAGACCACTAGCGTGTACGAGCGCACCCGCCGCATCGATTTGCCGAAGGCTACTTCTGGCTGGCTGATGCGCATCACGCGCCTGACGATCAACCAGAACAACAACAAAATCTCCGACACAATGCAGATCGCCGGCTTCACAGAGGTGATCGACGCCAAGTTGCGGTACCCGAACACCGCGCTGCTCTATATCGAGTTTTCGGCCGAGCAGTTCCGCAGCATTCCGGCGGTAACTGTCGGCTGCAAGGCTCGCAAATGGCAGGTACCGAGTAACTATGATCCGGTATCGCGCACTTACAGCGGCATCTGGGACGGAACTCTCAAAGAGGCATACACCAATAACCCAGTCTGGGCGACTTACGGAATCACTACCGTCGACCGCTTCGGCCTTGGCCGCCGCATCAAGCCGTGGATGGTCGATAAATGGGAGATCTACCGGATCTCGCAGTACTGCGACCAATTGGTGCCGGATGGGAAGGGCGGCCAGGAGCCGCGCTTCATCTGCAACCTGAACCTGCAGAGTAAGGCTGATGCTTGGTCGTTGCTGCGCGATATATCGGCGATCTACCGGGGGATGACCTACTGGGCCCAGGGCCAGGTGTTCACCCTGTCGGATATGCCGCGTGCTACCGACTACGACTTCGCCTATACCGGCGCGAACGTGATCACTGAGGGGCGTCAGCCGTTCACCTATTCGAGCGCATCAGAACGTACTCGCTACAGCCGGGCTCTGATCAGCTACGACAATCCGGCGAACAACTACGACACCGACGTCACTGCGGTGACCGATCAGAAGCTGCAGCGGCGCTACGGCGACAACCCGCTGGAGATCAGCGCGATCGGCTGCACGCGTGAGTCGGAGGCCCAGCGCCGCGGCAAGTGGGCCTTGCTCACCAACTCCAAGGACCGGGCGGTTACGTTTCGTGTCGGCCTGGACGGGCGTATCCCGCTGCCTGGCTACGTAGTCCCGATCGCTGACGAGCTGTTGGCTGGACGGCCGGTGGGCGGGCGCATCTCTGCGGTGAATGGCAAGGTCATCACCCTGGACCGCGACACCCAGGCCAAGCCCGGTGACCGGCTGATCCTCAACTTGCCCGACGGCAAGTGCGAGGGGCGCACCGTGCATTTGGTTAGTGGGCGGCAGCTCACGGTCACCACGGCGTACTCCGTGGTGCCTGAGCGTGAACTGGTGTGGGCGCTCGACGCTGACGACCTGGCCATCCCGCTGTACCGGGTGACCAGCGTTTCCCGGCCAGAGCCTGGCGTGTTTGAAATCTCGGCCGTGCAGTACGACCCGAGCAAGTTCGCGCACATCGATACCGGCGCTCGGCTGGAGGAGCGGCCGATCAGTGTTGTCCCGATCACCGTGGTACCGGCTCCGGCCAGTGTCACGCTGACATCCAGCTACGCCGTGAACCAGGGCATCGCAATCAGCACCATGAACATCTCGTGGCCTGCCGTGAATGGCGCGACCGCCTATGACGTGGAGTGGCGCAAGGACAGCGGCAACTGGATCAAGCTGCAGCGCACTGGATCGACGAGCGTCGACGTCACCGGCATCTACTCGGGCGCCTACGTGGCCCGGGTCCGCTCGGTGAGCGCGTTCGAAATTTCGTCGATC
Source organism: Pseudomonas sp. 1912-s (assembly GCF_029269205.1). NCBI lineage: Bacteria > Pseudomonadati > Pseudomonadota > Gammaproteobacteria > Pseudomonadales > Pseudomonadaceae > Pseudomonas > Pseudomonas sp. 1912-s. The sequence continues at coordinate 202,631 of NZ_JARIXR010000006.1, forward strand.
TGGAAAAGCTCCAGCCTGACGAACCTGGAAGGGAAGGTCGGCCTGCCGCCGGCGGTGGCGTTCCTGACCACCACCAGCGAACTGTTCGGCATCAGCATCAAGTGGGGCTTCCCGCCAGGTGCCGAAGACACCCAACGGACAGAAATCTGGTATGGCCCGGCCAATGATTTGTCAGTGGCTACAAAGCTGGCCGACCTGGCTTATCCGCAGGCCGATTACCGCATGCAGCAGTTATTGGCGGGTGCAACCCTATTCTTCTGGGCGCGCCTGGTGGACCGGACCGGCAATGTTGGGCCGTTCTATCCAGTAGCAGGTGGCGTGATAGGCCAGGCCAGTTCGGACGCTGGGCCAATCCTTGGCATGCTCGCGGGCAAGATCAGCAAGACCGAGCTCGGGCAGGACCTGCTCAGTGACATCGAGAAGATCCCAGGCCTTCAGGATCAGATCGACGCGCTGGATGGGTTGAAGGGTTATGACAAGGATGCGACCTACCTGAAAGGCCAGATGGTCGTAGAGGGTGGGCGCATCTATCAGGCTGCCAGGGACGTCCCGCTGAACAGCCCACCGCCGAACGTTACCTACTGGCTGGATGTGGGCCAATCGGTCGAGACTGCGAACGGTCTGGCTCAGCAGGTCACCACAAATACCGCTGACATCAGCAATCTCGACGGGGTGGTCACGGCTCAGGCCAGCTCCACCAACGCGCTGCGCGCCGCGGCGCGTGATGACAGCGGCAACGGGGCGAAGGCTGACGCGCTGAAAGGGTGGGCCAGCACGGCCGCCATTGTTCAGGAGAGCAAGGTTCGAGCTACTGAAACGGAGGCTTCGGCACAGCGCACCACGACCATTGACGCCAAGGTCAACCAGAACGCCGCGAATGTGACGTTCCTAGAGCGCACCGTGGCGAACAATAAGGAGGCTTCCGCACAGCAAGTCGCTCAGGTCAGTGCGGAAGTAGCCAGCAACAAGTCGGCAATCCAGCAAACGTCTTCGGCCCTTGCTGATACCAACGGCAAGTTGTCGACGCTCTGGTCGGTGAAGATGGAAACCACCGCCGGTGGCCAGAAGTACGCGGCCTCGTTCGGTCTTGGCCTTCAGGTCGATCCGTCTGGCGTGTCGTCGCAGTTCGTGGTCAGGGCTGACACGTTCATGCTGCTCAACCTTGCTAATGGCACGCCGGTGTCGCCGTTCTCGGTTACTGGTGGGCAGACGTTCATCAGTTCAGCTTTCATCCAGGACGGCACGATCACCAACGCCAAGATCGGCAACTACATCCAGTCGAATAACTACGTGGCCGGCATCAGCGGCTGGAAGTTGTTCTTCGACGGAACCTTTGAAGTCAACGGTGCATTCGGTGGGCAGGCGCGCCAGGTGATCAATAACAGGGGTGGCAAAGTCTTCGATGAGAACGGTGTGAAACGCTACCAGTGGGGAGATCTTTCCGCATGAGTTTCGGGATAAGAATTTGGAGCGCCACTGGTGCCCTTGAGCTGGATGAGACTTCGTTTACTGTGAGGGTGGTGTATTCGGCTGTGGTTGAGGCTGGAGTTCCTGCTCCCGGCCGCAGCAGAACTATCGCCATACCTGGAGTCTCTCCTTCAACCCATTCGGCTGTTTGCGTCCCTATCGGTGCTTACCCTCAAGATCCAAGCGCGCAAAACTTGTATGCCATTCAATATGAGCTCCAGGTTTACGAGGGGGGTGTCGTTGTTTGGTTCGCAAACCGCGCGCAACCGAGCGGAACACTTGGGCTTGGACCTCAGAGACTTTTGGTTATGAGGTATCGATAGATGAGCTATGGCGTACAGTTCACTAATAACAATGATGTTGTGACGCTTGACTCCGAGTTCTCGCGGTTAGTGGTTTTGCAAAGAGGCAGGTATCAAGGGGGCGCGTCATTTAGCGCCCCTATAACCAGCGCGGAGCCGCCACTGGTATTCGTAAGGCCGGACGCCACCACTACGTTCAGCTACGCCACGATCGCCGGAAGCCCGGGAAACTGGACGGGGTTTTCGTTTCTTGGTGGAGGAGCAGGAAACTTTTTTGTTGCTGCCTACAGTTCAACCCCTACCGCAACTTATGGGATCAGGATATGGGATGGCTCGGCCAAGTTGCTTTTTGACAGCGGCACCCCCTGCGCCCAGTTCACTCGGACTATTTCAGCATGGACCTATCTCGGCTCTAGCTCTACCGGCCAGGGGACCACGCGTAGCAATTGGACGGCAGCTAGCCCTTTGGATACAGGGGACTTCATGCTCATCAATAACATAGGCATGGATGTGGCAGGGGCAAGCACACGAGCTGCAAAACTGTATTGCACTTGGGACTATGGGACAAACAGCATATTGATGTGGGTGGTCGGGGTAGCCAACTCCACGTCTTTCTTCGTTCCAGTTGTATTTGCAAAACCAATAACTTGAATTAGTGCCAACCACCTATGCCGCCTTGAGCGGTTTTTTATTGCCTGGAGAAAAGTATGGTTTGGCAAAGAGCCGGAACAGTGTCCGTTCAAGCGGGCAGCACAACTGTCGTGGGGGCCAACGTCGACTTCGCTGCAAGCTCGCGCGTGGGGGACTCGTTCATAGGCCCGGATGGCGTGAACTACGAGGTGGCGAACGTTGCCAGCGCTACGGTGATTTCGATCCTGCCTGCGTACAAAGGCCCAACTGCCAGCGGCGCTGCCTACGCCATCATGCCTGTGCAGGGCTACGACAAGATGCTGTCCGATGCCTTCAACAACCTGAACAACCAGTTCGGGGCGAAACTCGCAGCGCTAGGAACCACGGGTAACTATGATGTGCTGCCGCCGGAGAAGGGCGGGACCGGGGTTGCAGTTCTGTCCGCGCCATTCATTGCAATGCGCGACAACTCGGCGCTGACTATCGCCGCGGGGCAGGCTGAAAGGAAGCGGATGAAGCTTTTCGAGCCAACTACTTACGTCATTGACATCGATGACGTAGCAGTGACCTCTCAGATTGCAGGCAGCGGGTACGTCAATAACGCCACTGTCGGTACTCGGCCGCCCGGGTGGACCTTCGGCGTACTTGAGACCTTGCTGGTTTCGGGTGACCAGGCTCAGCAAAAGTTTACGGCGGTATCGGCGGCGCCCGGTGTTACTACCCCAAGTTTCCGCAGAACAGGTTACGGCACCAGTTCTACGCGCTGGGGCCCCTGGCGTCTAATTATTGACGAAGCTACGGCGATTACCGATCCAGCAAATGGTGGCGTCCTGTCAATGACAACTGTTGGCACGGTTGCCATTTACAAGTTCGCAAATGGCCTTCTGCTGATGAGCGGGATCTTTCTGGCTCAGTCGGATGTGTTGCCCGCAAACACCCTGACAACCTTCAACATAACCCTTCCGGCAAGCGCTGGCGTGGGCGTGGATTATACCTTTTCGAACCCGGATCTTAACGCCGTGGCGCTGCTGGTTCACGACCACTATGGGCTGGTTACCAATCAGTTCGCTTCAACCACAATTGTTCAGGTGGGGATTAGGACCGGCGCAACCGCGCAGAGGTTTCAGATTAAAGGCGTAATTACAGGTAAGTGGAAATGAAAATAGTGTTTTGGCCTGCACTTGATATGCCCGCGCTATCCGCGTCAGTGTCCGGTGAAATCTTGAAAATAAACGGGGATGAATTCGATTTCTCCCCCATATCAGAAGGCATGCAACTTCCCGGTGAGGCCGTCGGTAGCCGCTGGTTTCCAAACCTGCCGATCACACGAATCAATGGTGAGTTGACGGTCACAATCAAGCTTCCGGTTAGCGAGCGGACAGCTGAGGACGTGCGCAGCCCCGGCACCCCAATGTTTGTCATTGTGGAAAAAGGCTTCGTTACCTTGCCAGACACCCAATCAGAAGAGGTAGGCGCAAATGGACCTTAGTCAGCTAAAGCCGATTCAAGTCCCGGAATCTCCTGAGCTTGCTGCGGCAAAGGGCGCGGCGCGCCGTTATCTGCAGGATACCGACTGGCTTGTCCTTCGACAGGTAGAGACGGGGCAGGCTGTCCCTGACGATATCAAAGCGGCCCGCAACGCCGCCAGAGACACCCTCAGCGCGGTAGCCGCTGACGCCTGACCCCAATAACACCTGAAGACCGCTGCCGCCTTGAGCGGTTTTTTTTCGCCAGGAGAAAAGTATGCCGACCACTGAAACGCGCGGGGTGCGCAACCGCAACCCCGGCAACATCGATTATGTCCCGGCCAACCAATGGCAGGGCCAGCTCAAGCCCGACCCGGCCATCGAGAAACGCTTCGCCCGGTTCGATACGCCAGAGAACGGCATCCGCGCCCTGGGCAAGCTGCTGCTGACCTATCAGCGAAAGCACGGCTTGAAGACGGTGAAGGCGATCATCAGTCGCTGGGCGCCTTCTGTGGAAAACGACACTGCTGCCTACGTGCGCGCCGTCGAGGCGAACACTGGCACCCAGCCCGGCGCCGAGATTGATCTGGGCCGAGCGCCGGTAATGGCTGGCTTCGTTAAAGCGATCATTCATCACGAGAACGCTGGCTATGCCTACCCTGACGCGGTGTTGGCCGAAGGCGTGCGGCGGGCACTGGCATGACGCCGGTGCAGAAACTGGCCGGGCTGGCGGTACTGATCCTGCTGGTCATGGCCGTGAGCTTCGGTGCGGCCTGGCAGGTGCAGGACTGGCGGTATGACGGGAAGCTGGCAAAGCAGGCGGGGCAATTTCAGACGGACCTCGACACGATCGGCAACGCCGCTACCGCCCAGGCCCGCGCCGAGCAGGACAAGCGCTTGGCCACCGAGCAGCAACTGGCCGCCTCCGATCAACAACACACCAAGGAATTATCCGATGCCCAGCGCGCCCAAGCTCTGCTGCGTGACCGCCTTGCTACTGCTGATGTGCGGCTGTCAGTCCTTCTCGACGCCACGGATTCAGCCGGTGGCTGCGACGTGCCTTCCACCCCCGGCGCCGTCAGCGTGGTTCATGCAGCCCGTAGAGCCCAACTTGACCCAACGCATGCTCAAAGAATTATCGCCATCACCGACGACGGAGATAACGCCGTGATCGAGCTGCGGGCGTGCCAAGCGTACATAAGAGCAATTACTCGCTGAAATCTTTGTGATGGCTATATAATGGCTCTGAGCCTCGAATGAGTGGGCAATATGGAACTTCAGCATCTAAATGGATCCTTGAATAGGCGGAAAAAAGAGTATGGACGCAGCGTGTTCGATTGCAGTGACCTACGGGGTTGCATATCCACTGATATTTGTAGTGGGCTGGCTTCTTTCAAAGTTGATTGATACTCGCCTTAAAGGCTCTGTAGGTCATGAATACAACTTGAAATTTGAGAAATACAAAGAGAAGGAACAGGCGCGCCAAAAGGCAGCGCTAGTGGCGGAGCTGATAGCAGAGTGGGCTTCCCATCCAGAGGAGCAAAGGGAGCTCAATAGATTAAGTGCTGAAGCTTTCTTGTGGCTTCCATCTGGCCTTGCCAAAGATCTCTCTGACATTCTCAGTATTGAAGACAACGCTCCATCACCAAGAAAGTTTCTTTCGGACGTAAGAAATCTCCTTCTCGATGGAGACCCAATAGATCCAAATTTGATTATATTTTTCACCCAAGAGGCCAAGCGAAAGGCCGGCGAACCCAAGAATTCCCAGGAGCCCTAATCAATTTCAGATAAGTGGGCGATCACTTCAGGCCCTTTGTTCCGCACATTGCCAACGGCGGTGTCTACCTTGAACCACTCGAAGGCCTCAGCCGGCTCGCCCTGGTGCAGCACCATCTGCTCGGCGCGCTCCTTCGGCGTGGCCGGGTCCAACCATTCCCGGGCCAGGTCCGGCGTCAGCACCACGGGCCGCCGGTCGTGGATGTCCACCATGCCGCCGGCGCTGTCGGCGGTGATGATCACGAATCCGTCATGCTCGCCCGGGCCTTCGTCGGCATCGGGCAGGTGGCCTATGGCGGCGCACAGCACCGGCGCGCCATCCCGCCGGCGGATCAGGTACGGCTGCTTCTTCGGCCCGCCTTCATCGACCCACTCAAACCAGTTGTTTACGGGCGTGATTGCCCGGTGTGGCCAGATCGCCCGGAAGAACGGGCCGTGGGCCACCTTCTCGACGCGGGCATTGATCGGCGCGGCCCGGTCCTTTGCCCAGTGCGGCCGCCATCCCCAACGCACCAGGTCGGCGTGTAGAAGGTCGCCCTGCAGGTGGAGCAGGGCGACCTGAGTTGTCGGGGCAACGTTGTACCGCTCGAGCGGCCATTCACCCGCGGAGTTCGCCAAGGCATTGGGCATGCTCAGCGCTGCAACGAAGTCGTGGATGCCGCTGTACTGGGAAAGTCTTCCGCACATGGTCATAACCTCCGAGGTTCAACTCAGGTTAGTTGCTGATCGTGGTTTGCCCCATACGGATCTGCCGCAGTAGCTCCTGGTTCTGGTGGAGAACGATATCCCGCTGGTTTTTGACGATCATCAGGCTTCGAATTTGGCCATCAAGCTCTGACGCTTTGCTTTTTAGCTCGGCAATCTCGGCTTGTGCTTTCTTGAGCTTGAGCTCAGCCGTGGCCTTATCGCGTAGAGCATCAGCTTGCATCTGGATCAGCCCCTGAATGTCCTGCCTGGCCTTTCGCAGTTGCAGGCTCTGCTCCTTGTACTCGTTTTCCAGCATGAGCGCGTGCTGCCTGCACATTTCCAGAGGCGTGGGGCTGCCAAGCCACCAGTCGGTGTCTTCGTCGATGTTCATGGTGGGTATTCCGAATGCTGTATGCGCATACAGTATTCGAGATTCTGTGAAGAGGAATACTTGAGGCGACGAACTGCAGGTTTACCCGACGATCAGTCAGGCGCCATGAGGACCGCCAGGGTCAACTTTATGAACTCTTCGTTCTCGTCGATGGTGTGCAGGGCGCCGCGCACGTTTTCCGCCACATCAGCGGAGCCACGCTGCTCGACCCAGTTCGAGATCTCCATGATGGACGCCTCAAGGGCCAGCTGGTTTTCGTACAACTTTGAGAGCAGGGAAGGGAGCAGGTCTGAGTTGGGCATCGGCGTTCCTCTGGTGGAGTGAACAGCGTAGCAGCTGGCGATCGGACGCCCATCCCAAAGTCATGAGTGTTCGCTCTCGACCCATAGCTGCCCTTCGCGAAAGGCAGCAATCGGCCAGGAGCGGACGGCAGCCTCATAAACAAATATGTCCCCTTTTCCTCTGTCGAGAAGGCTGCTTCTGGCTAGCCATATTTGTGCATCTATCCTGAGGGACTTGCCATGAACATCACAGCGAACCAGCCTTGGTGTAATGCATCATCCTTTACGCAACTGGCCATTCCACATAAGCGGTACTGAACCATCAGGCTTGGCAAAACCGTTTGCCCGCATTGAGCGGCTTTTGGGCATCAGGCTGAGGGCTGTTATCTATCTCAAGGTGCCCATGTGTGATGCTGGCGCACTGAAGGCGCCTACGGTGCTCGACACGTTAAGCTTGGCATTGGTGTCGCTTGCACGTGCGGCAGTCGGAAGGGACCCGCCATGCAGGTTGAGCGCCTCAGATGGTACGACCGTATCCAAGCGACTTACCGAGTAACGCAAGGTCACAAAATGATCATCTTTACTGACGATTTCAAACCCTAGCATTTGATAAAAAGCCGTCGCGCTTTGATTATCCTGAAAACAAGACAGGGTGACACCCTGGCCGACACCGGCGGCTCGAGACATCAGTGCTTTCATCACTTGCCGGCCAATACCTTGCCGTTGATACTCAGGCCGTATAAGTAGCAGCGAAAGGTGGGTGTTCTCAAGCTGATGCTTGAGCACGAGATAGCCGATAGTCACATCATCCACGGCGATGAAGTAGCAATCCTTGTCAGCGTAAGATGCTGTAAACAGCTGTCGCTGAAAGCTTTCATCCCAGCCGAAGGCCTTGGCGATGTGGGTGTGAAGCGTCAGCTTATAAAGCGCGAATAGATCATGCCGATGGCTGATGCCCTCGGGTATGGGATTGAAGCTAATTATCTTTCCGTTGAGTTCCATCTTAAACCCTATTGATCGGAATGCGCCGGATCTGAAAGCCAGTTTTGTTCTGTTCAAAACCTGCGCTTAGATAAAAACTATGTACGGCCGGCCGTTCAGAGCCGGTCAGCAGCATGACCTTATAGCAGTCAGCTTCCCAGGCAAGCTTCACCGCTTCGGCCAGAATAGCTTTTCCACACCCCTCATTTCGATAGTCTGGATGAGTCACCACGTTCTCAATCAGCGCATATGGCATGCCGTTGCGGGTCAGGTTGGGAATTACCACCAGCGTGCAAGTGGCGATCAGTTGGCGGTCTAACCAACCCGCGAGAATTGTGCTTCCAGGCAGCTTCTGGAGGGTCGCGATATTGTGGGCTGCGGTTTCCAGGTTAGCTGTATTATCGCCGGGGGTCAGATGTAGATAGAGTTGTAGAAGTTTGGGTAAATCATTTAGCTGCACGCTGCAAATGTCCATGTCTCACATTCCTTATCACCGAAATAGGGTCATTGCACCCTTGATTACATGTGGATGGCAAATCCATCCAAAAGCTGTTTTTCTTGATTTGGATAACAGATTGTCTAATTGAGTTTTGAGTATCCAGCGCTGCCGAATGAATAAGCAAGATTTTGGCCAGGTTGTGAACGCTCCCCCGAGTTCAGGTTCAAAGCCCAGCACTCCAGCGACCCGGACGTACCTCATGAAATTTGGCGGGGTCGCCGCAATCAGGTCACACGACCTAACTGCTGAATTATGCAGAGCTTTGCAGCGATCTGGAGACTCAGGCGGAACTAGGGTGTGCAGACAACCACCCTAGATGTTTGCAACGGAGATCGGTCGTAATGACCGATCTTCGAGGCTTACCTAGCTGTTCGGTTTTGAGCAGAAATGTTTGTAATCAAGCAGTAAGTCAACACTGCACCAAATGTTGGTATATGGATATATATCGATTCTAAGCGCTGCAGTTGAAAAATTTACGTGGGATCTATTATTGATTTTCCGGATCAGCTCCAGTAGCTCAAAAATACTACTATGAAGAAATTTAAAGTCGTACTACTGCAAAAAGTAGCGTGTAATGTGCTCGGCTTTGGGGTTATGCGAAAAAGACAAAGCTTAACCCGCTTGCGAAAGCTAGTACCCAGGGCTTGATGGTAGCGTAGCCTTTTGCCGATTGTAGCCGGTGACGACAGGCATCAACCGGCCAGAAGTGGACACCTAGGATAGAAGTATCTACTCTGGGCTAGGCGTCATGTGCTTCAACAGTGGTAGTAGTTCACTCAGCGAGTAAATGCTGCAAGTGGGCTCTAGTAAGATTTTGGGCCAATCGTGAAACCCCTTGAGCCAAACGGCTTGCATCCCACTCGATCTCGCGCCCTGATAGTCGTTGTGAGGGTGATCCCCGACAAAAACACATTGCTCGGGTAGGTAGCCAAGTGCTTCAGCACCCGCCTTGAAAATTTCAGGTGACGGCTTGCTGTACCCGAACGCTTCCGAACTAATGACCACTTGAATCAAGTTGCTAAACGGCAGAGCCTCAATGGTTCTTCGTCGAGAGCGTTCGGCGCCATTGGAAATCACACCGCAGGCAATCCCTCTGCGCCCAAGCTCTTGCAGCAGCACCTCAGCGTCAGGCATAGCAACCGCAGAGGCTGCGAAGTGAGTTGTCCAGTGGTCTACCAACAGGTTCATAGCCATTGGTGCAGTCCAGCGCAACGACTCCGCCAATGTTCGGCCAACGGCCTCACGAATTGTTGGGTAAGGCGAGCCTGCTGGTAGGTAACCGCCATTGTCCGCAGTCACGATCAGTTTCGCGACTTCAGCAATGCTTACACTTCGCGTCAATGCATGAGCGTAATCCGAAAGAAAACGCTGGGCATATTGTTCAATGCTGAGCGCTCGATGGGTCAAGGTATTGTCAAGGTCGAAAAGAACGGCTTGTGGCGACATGGTTTTCCCTCATGAAGGCCATAGATTCCTTCTCCCATAGCAAGAAAACTGCCGCTTTGGCTAAGACCCATGAAACACAGAGAATCAGTGAAAACGGTACTCTGCGTTCATGGCCAAGTGTTCGCGGATCAACAGCTATGCCAAATATTGTTGCCTCTGCCATCCAGCGGCCACCCGTCATAATCCGACTACCGCGACCGACCGCTTCTGGCCGTTTTCTGCACGTCGCGAGAGTCAGAAAGCGACCCAAAGCTGCCTTCCTGAGGGCCTGCTAACGGCCAAAAGCAGTCGTTGGCGATGGACAGCCCCCAGCCAAAAGCAGACCTTTGTCCCACCTGCCACGAAGCATTGGTAGGTTGTCACGATGACCTGAACACAAAGGCCTGAAATATGAGGTCGTTAGCGCTCAGACGTAATTTAGTGAACGGCTGCAACGCTTGAGGGCGTTCTTCAAGCATTCATCGATATCTGGCAATCGCAGCGGGGAACGAGGACGCCGGCGCGGCCTGGATTAGCTACGGTACGTCATGGTTTGCCAGCTCCGGTGTCCTCGCCCCGGCTGCTCTCATCACACCGGCTGCGTAACGTTGATCTTGCATAGATTCATAGCGTGCATGTTGGGCCTATAAAGCCCATATTGAATCTGTATTCAGATCGCTGTTGGTACGCTAGACCTAGATTTTGATGAATTATAGAAATTCACGAGAAGGTTCAGTACTCCAACACTTTGACGAGGCCCATGAAAACCATAACGCTCGTGTCTGGCCGATTAACACCTAAAGCTCTCTCTGTGGCCCTGATAGCTTTCATCTTCCTCGTCTGTGTCACGCTAGTTTCCGTAATTGCCTGGCAGTTAAAGCAATCGGCGGACGAACGATTGACGAACGCCAAAATAACTGTTCATAACATTGTTCGGGCTTCCGATCAGCAGGCTCAAGACACCTTACGTCAGGCTGAAAACATTCTCAACAACCTTGCAGAGCGAGTTGAAAATGACAAACTTGGCCCCGAACAGAAAGTTCGTTTATCCAAAGTAATGGCCGACAACGTTGAGGCAACCGACGGAATTCAAGGGTTATTCATTTACGACAAGAATGGCGACTGGGTAGTGAATTCTTTCTCGTCAGAGACGATCTCAAAGAACAATAGCGATCGATCTTATTTTATCTACCATAAGTACCATGCTGATTCGGCCATCCATATAGGACAGGTCATTTTGAGCCGCACCACCGGCGACATGATTATCCCGGTCAGCCGTCGTACTCAACACTCAGATGGCAGCTTCAGCGGTGTGGTTTTGGCGACGCTGCCCGTCGCATACTTTCAACGTTTTTTTGATCGTCTAGACTTAGACAACCAAGGGGTAATACTACTTGCGTTGAATAACGGGGATTTGCTGGCCCGCCGACCAATGATTGACGCGCTAATGACGACTAATATCGCAAAGGGAGAGCTGTTTAGTCGATACCTAATAAACAGCGACGACGGAACAGCGAGCATGACGTCGGTCGTGGACGGGGTAGAACGAGTCTATGCCTACAGCCGCATACGGGGTCTTCCAATCGTCGCAGCAGCAGGATTGTCGTTAGATTCAGTATTCTCAACATGGTGGACGTATGTCTATCAGGTATCGATTATAGTGGTGCTTATAATTTTTATGCTCACGAGTCTGGGTTTTCTCTTTTACCGACAAATTCAACGTTTGTTGGTGGCAGAAGAAGAGCTGCATCTTGCACATCGCAATTTAGAGCATATTGCTAAAACAGATAGCCTTACGGAGTTACCTAACCGTAGGTGTTTCGACGCCACACTGGCGCAAGAGTGGTCGAGAGCATGCCGCACTGGAAATAGCGTAGCGATAATACTTATCGATATAGATTGGTTCAAGCAGTACAACGACCATTATGGACATGTTCTCGGTGACGAATGTTTAAGGCAAATCGCACGGTTAATAGGCAAAAATACAAATCGTCCAGCCGACCTCGCTGCCCGGTATGGTGGGGAAGAATTTGTAATCCTGCTTCCAGAGACGGAACTGGCAGGTGCAGTAAAGATTGCGGAGGATGTGCGGTCGGCAATAGAGGCTGCAAAAATTGAACACAGAGGCAGTAAAGCAGGCATTGTCACTATCAGCGCAGGTGTCGCTTCCATCCACCAAGATGGCGTAATTGTAGCGTCGGATTTACTGGAAAAGGCCGACAGTCTTCTGTATCGCGCAAAAAGTCTGGGGCGCAATCGAGTTGAGCATCAGTCGCGGGAAGTCCTCGAAACATAAAGCGTCGCGGGTGTAGCTTGACTTCCTGCAGATCCTTTTAAATCAATAGCGCAGAATTCCTCAGATCATCGGTGTGCTACTGACTCGCCCCGGATTTCTTGAATAGTGAGCGACCGCTTTTGGCCGAAAGCAGTCATGATGTGTCTCATAAATCTTTGGCTTTTTTGGTAATTTGTTTTCATTCGGCAGAACGCCGGGGGAGGGGCAAAAACAGTTCCCAAACCAAAACCGCACCCCTTGCAGAATGCGGCCTGTAGCTTGGTTGGTAGCTGCGAGTAAAGGAACGCCGAAGGCCTCCAAGGTACCAGCCCACTTGAGTTTGCATAGCGGTCTTGAAAACCGGCGAACGTTAATAGCGTTCCCAGGGTTCGAATCCCTGGTTTCCCGCCAAGATTGACTCAAGAGCCCCGCTATTGCGGGGCTTTTGCGTTTCTGGGGTTCAGGAATGGTGATAGTGAAACATCTAATCGTTTCCGCATCATTTCAGGCAGTTTCCGCAACTGCGCAAAACTGGAGCCCGGAAATCATGGCTGAAAGCAGCGACATGCACCGTACGGCGTGGCGGGCGAAAGGTGTTTGAGTTAGGATCTCCGCGTTTTTCAAGGATGAGGCGCAATGAACAAACTCAAGGCCATAAATGCGGCCGCAAATCGCTTTTTCAGTCGATTTTCTCGTAGGCAGTTTTTCTTGGCTTTCGTCGTAGTCACCGCAGTCCACTACTGGCTGGCCTATAACGTCTCCGGCTATAAATCTGTCTATCTGGCCATGGTCGGAGGTTTTTTCTTCGGCATGATGTTCGCGAAATTCGAGCCCGATAAGTAGTCTCGAATCACGCTTTTCAGCTTCACTGATTCGCCAGATCTGGATTTTCCAGTGCTAATTTGCCGAGTTACCCCCCGACACACACATGGAGAGTGCAATGACCCGATACTTCAAAAGTCCAGACAGTGACCAGGTTGAAGAGGTCGATGCGTTCCAGGTTCTGGCAATATTGTTCCTGGGCCCCCTCTATCTTTGCTTCGCCGGCCTTTGGCGCCATTTGTTAATCTGGGCGATTGCTATAGGTGTGGGGATGCTTGCAGGCCCACCTTGGGCAGCCATACCTATTGCTGGGCTGCCCATCACCTACTGTTTTTTGATCCGTAAAATCGTGGCAGATGAGTATTTGAAGAAGGGCTGGGTAGAAGTGGCTGATCCAAAGCTTACCCTCGAGAAAGAAGTTTCAGACGCTTAGTCTCTCGAAGATTTTCACGTAAAACCGCACCCCTTGCAGAATAAGACCTGTAGCTTGGTGGGTAGCTAGGAACTCTTGAAAACCGGCGAACGTTAATAGCGTTCCGAGGGTTCGAATCCCTGCATTCCCGCCAAGACTTACTCAAAAGCCCCGCTATTGCGGGGCTTTTGCGTTTCTTAGGTTTGGGTAATGAATGGACTGCGCAAGCCCGTCTTTTTAGAAGATATTCAACGGATACTCGGTAATCAGCCGCGTCTGTACCAAATGCCCCCCGGTGGATGCATCGCCATCGTGCCAGGCTTCCCGCAGGCGGAAGGACAGTTTCTTGGCCGGACCACTCTGTACGACGTATTTCACTTCGGCGTCGGTTTCGTGTTCCTGGTCGTTGGCACCATAGAACCCGGTGTAGGCCGAATTGCCGGGCGTATGCGTTCCGTCGATGCCGGAACCGCGGATATGACGGGCCATGAAGCTCAGGCCGGGGGCGCCAAAGGTGCTCATGTCCAGGTCGTAGCGCATCTGCCAGGACTTCTCGCCCGGGCCGTTGAAGTCGGAGTACTGCACCGAGTCAGCCAGGTTGATCGAGTTGCCATAGCGGCCCGCGCCGACACCGGCATTGGTCTCCCCAAAGCCGACATAGTCGAACGGCTCGTCACCATGCACCTTCTGTCCGGCCAGGGTGAAGGTCTGTGCACCCAGGGTGTAGGCCGCCGCCAGCGAGGCTGCGGTGGTGTCGATGGTCCCGGCCTTGGCGCTGCCGTCGTCCAGTGTGCGATAGAGGTTGAAGTCCACCGCGACGGATTGGTCAGCGGTCAGTGGATGAACAAGGTTCAAGTTGACGTAGTACTGATTCCAGACGTCTTCCAGGTGCGCCCCGTACAGCGACGCAGTGAATTCCTTGCTGAACTGGTACTTGCCCCCCGCGAAGCTGGCCGACGGCGCACTCACACCTGCATAGCTGGCGAGAATGTCGCCGCTGCGCGACGTGGTGGTGGTACCCGTGCCCGAGGTGTAATGGCCGGCTTCCAGGTTCAGGCCGGTGATTTCATGACTGTCGATCTGGAAGCCCGATGCGGTCTGTGGCATCAGGTAGTTATCGGCGGTGGCGAACACGGGCGAGGTGGGCTGCAAGTCGCCGACCTTGAGGGTGGTGTTGGAAATACGCAACTTGATGTCTCCGCCGGCCTTGGCGAGGCCATGGTCCGGGTTGCCATTGGCGTCGGATGGAATGTTCGGGCCGCCGGCACGGTCGGTGTTCCCGTCGATGCGCAGCGCCAGGTCGGCAAACGCATCGATGCCGATGCCGACGGTGCCTTGGGTAAAGCCCGAGCTGTAGGTCGCCATCAGCGCCTGGCTCCAGTCACGGGTATGGCTGCCGTTGCCGTTCTGGTTCCAGAACAGGTTGCGGTTGAGGATATTCAAACTGCTGTCGGCGACAAAACCCTTCGAGTCGGACTGATCGCTTGCATAGCTCATGGCCGGCAAGGCAAATGCCAGTGCCACTGCCAAGGTATTGAGCTGAAGTAGCGGTTGACGTTTTTTCATTATTTTTGCTCCTGTGCACGAGTTCGTGTTGGAGCATTAAGGCGACAGCCCAGGCCATCAACAAATGAAACTGGATGAATGTTTTGATATCCCTTTTGCTGAATCCCGGGCAAATAAAAGCCCGCGATGGGAGCGGGCTTAAAGGTATTCACGCTCGTACAATCTTTCCCGCCTTCACCTCATCCGCATAGCCGCTGAGCTTTTCCTGCTGGGCTGCGAGCAATGCGCCCATCTTCATCAGGGTGATCGCTTCATCTGGTGAATTGGCGACCCCGGCGATAGTGGCCAGCTCATTCACCGACCAGGCGATCACGGCCATTGCGTCCTCGAGGTCGTAGAACAGGTCCTGCTGTGCGGTCCTTGGGCCGTCGAGCTTTTCTATCAGTGTTGCCATTTACCCGTGCTCCCTTCAGTGCCGTCAGCTTAAACATCGTCGGGCCAATCCTCCTGCAAGCCGGAAGACACGGCAATCGCGGTTTTCCCTTGAATACCATTGTTAGGGCTTTCCAGGCGGGAATGGGCGAGCGGGATGTCGGCAAGGGAGTAGACCGCGCCAATGTGTGGCCGCAGTTGACCGTTCGCGATCAGTGCACTCATTTCATCCAGCTTGCCGCGATTCTGCCGGGTGAAAACGAAGTGGTAACTCGCGTTCTTGCCCCAGGCCTGAACGAGGTTCTGTGGTTGTGCAATGTCCACAATCGTGACAATACGACCCAGTTGCGCCAGCGCATCCGGGCTACGGGACAATGTATTGCCGCCGATGGTATCGAACACGACATCGACCCCACGGCCACCGGTTTCTCGCAGGATGGCGTCGACGTAATCCTCTTTTTCGTAGTCGATGATCACATCGGCGCCCAGGCTTCGTGCGAACTCAACGTTTACGTTGCGCACGGTTGTGATCACCTTGGCTCCCATGGCTTTTGCCAGCTGGATCGCCACGTGGCCGACGCCTCCCGCGCCGCCATGCACCAGAACGCTTTCTCCCACTCTGAGTGCCGCGCGCACCACCAGTGCTTCCCAGGCTGTTCCGCCGACCAGGCTCAGGCTGGCCGCCTCAAGGTGACTCAGTGAAGGGGGCTTCCTGCCGATTATGCTTTCGGCAGCCACGTGGTACTCGGCGTAGCTGCCTGGCCCTTCAAATATCTGCGGGGTGTACCAGACTTCGTCTCCTGGTGCGAAAGACGTCACACCCGGGCCGACTGCTTCAACAACACCCGATACGTCATGCCCGGTAATGGCGGGTAGGGGGACCAGGTCAGGGTAGTCGCCACGTCGGACCTGATAATCCAGCGGGTTGATGGAGGTTGCGTGGACGCGCACCAGCACTTGTGCTGCGTGTGGCACCGGCTTGGGAACGTCGCAAAGTTCGAACGATTCGGGGCCGCCAAATGAATTGAGTATCAACGCTTTCATTGTATCTCCTCGTTTCGACAAAAAGGGATATCGCGAAATCTCGATATTATGGGATAAAAAATTACAGCTCTTTCCCGAGGATCTCGGCAAGCTTGCTGATGGTTGCTTCATTGCGCTTGTAGTAGGTCCACTGGCCGATACGCCTGACTTCCACTAGACCCACTCGTTGCAGGGTTGCGAGATAACCGGACACCGTCGACTGCGACAGTCCGATGCCTTCCTGAATACTGCTGACGCACACGCCCACCGTGTGAACATCACCTTCATCTTGTGGAGGGAAGTTCTTTTCGGGGTCTTTCAAACCTTTCAGGATTTCGAGGCGTGTCTGGTTTGAGAGGGCTTTGAATATTTCGAGTAAGTCCATGAGGCGAGGATATCGAGATTTACCGATATGTCAATGCGCAGTTGCTTACCGTTGTCATGGGTGTCCACTCTCAGTCCCGCGGGTGTAAAAGCGTTTTCTCGAACCCTTGCTAATCTTTCTGAAGATTTCACCGCGAGGATCGTCCATGCAGCGCTGTATCTCAGGAGAGAACCCATGAGTGCCAAGGACATACCTGAAGGGCAAGTGGTCCAGGGCTACGTCACCTTTGTCGGGAGTGAGGCATCGTGGGCCACAGGGCAGTTCATGAGCTTCAGCTATAGCGTCAATGGTCAGCATTTTCACAAGTCTCTCAATGAGACGGTTGACGCTTGGTCAACAGCAACGCTTCGTAAAGCCACCGACGGCCTGCAGGTAGGCGACCGCGTGTCGGTCTGGTGCTCTCTCACCGACCCGGGCGTGTGCTGTATCGGCGAAAAGCCTACCGAAAAACCACGGATATTGCGCTTGATGGAGACTCTGGGATCGTTAGGGCCGTTATGAAATTGACCCCCACCGTTCGTCCACCACCCGGCACTTCCCAGCCCCGCACCGTTTCTCATGTTCAAGCACGGACATCCCGCGCGCCAGAACGGAGAGCCAGTATGGAGATTGACGAGAAGGCCCCTGGGAACGTATCCCAGCAAGGCGTAACGCGTGGTACAGACAATGAAACCGGCCATGACCCCCGGCGCGATCAGCCCGAGGTGCCTCTACCACCGGACGACGACGCGCCTCTGGAAGAGGACATGTCGGACGTAGACGCCGCCGATTCTGTCGCGAGTGAACACCCCGACAACTGATGGGACTGAACAAGCCCGACCACTGAGTCGGGCTTTTCCGTGTCGGGTGACGATTACGGCATCAACACCGAATCAACCACATGAATCACGCCATTGGACTGCAGCACATCCGCAATGCTGATGCTGGCCTTGCCGCCCTTGGCATCCACTACCCACAACTTGCCGTCATGCAGCTTGATCGTCAGCGATTCGCCCTGCACGGTTTTCAACATCACGGTACCGCCGTTCTTCTTGGCGTCGGCCATCAGTTGTGCAGAGGTATGGGTACCAGGCACCACGTGGTAGGTCAGGATTTTCGTCAGGTCGGCTTTGTGCTCAGGTTTTACCAGCGTATCGACAGTGCCTGCCGGCAGCTTGGCAAAGGCCTCGTTGGTGGGGGCGAATACGGTAAACGGGCCTTTGCTGTTAAGGGTATCCACCAGCCCGGCGGCCTTCACTGCCGCCACCAGGGTGGTGTGGTCCTTAGAGTTGACGGCGTTTTCGACAATGGTTTTCGTCGGATACATTGCCGCACCGCCCACCATCACGGTGTCGGCGGCAAAGCTGAGGGTAGTCGTGAGGCAGAGGACGGTGAAGCAGGCGACGGCAGCAAGTTTTCTGTAGATGGCGTGCATGATGTATCTCCTGGATTCTTGTGCCCTCCGGTTGAGGGTATTGAATCTACGTACCAGGGATCAAAGTGGATGCACCTTTCGAAAAACTATTCGTTTGCCGCCCCCACCGCACTTTTTCCCATTCTTCCGATCTATCTCTGTCCCGACCACACTAATTCCCGCGTGGACAGCAGACCCAGACCTGGTGCCGATGGATCGCACGTTATTTGTTTTTATCACTCGATGGATGCGCCAGCCGCTGGTGCTGGCGGCGGTTTTGATGCTGTGCGCCAACGGTTGCAGCCAGCAACAGGGGCGTGATATTGCCAAGCAGTTCAGCAACGGCAAGCCCGATGAATTCTTCCAGACCAGCGTCGATCGCATGGCAACACTGAGCATGCGCGACAATCTGCAAAGCCTGTATTTGCTGATGAGCAAGCTCTACCTGCGCAACCCCAACCAATGGCGTCAATCGGGTTACCTGGATGCAGTGACCGCCGCCCGGCAAATCCGTCAGGCCATCGAACTTCGCCAGCCGCTGCCCGCCCTTGGGGATCGCCGTGACCTGGTGGCGCTGAGTTACTCCTTGAGCCCGGAGTTTCGCGGCGATCGGGTGGGTGCCTTTATCTACGCGATCGGCAGCATGCTCGTGACTGCACACGGCGGGCGCACCGAGTTCTATATAACGGACTCGATTAACCCACAGTTCGTCAGCAATGCCGCGCGTAACATCGAGAAGGCAACCTGGCTGCTCAGCCAGCGCCAGGATGCCAATGGCTCGCTGTTGCTGTTCTCCAACGAGATCTCGGAGGCGGGCAGCAACCTCAGTTTCGCGGTCGAGTTCGGCAAGATCGTCGCGCGTCTCGACCTGTTGACCCAGATGCTCGACGAACGCTATCGACGCATTGGCCTCAACTACGCGCAGAGCCTGTTGCTGATGAATTTCCTGCCGGTGCAGTAACGCGCCGCGTACTCAGCGACGCCCGGTCCGCGTGCTCACATCCACCCACACCGCCAGCACCAGGATGCTGCCCTTGACGATCATCTGCCAATAACTGTCCACGTCGAGCATCGACATGCCGTTGTCCAGGCTGCTGATCACCAGTGCACCGAGCAGGGCGCCGTACACGGTGCCCGAGCCGCCGCGCATCGACGTGCCGCCGATGAAGCAGGCCGCGATGGCGTCCAGTTCGCCCATGTTGCCCGCCGACGGTGAGCCGGCGGCCAGGCGTGCAGTGTTGACCAGCCCGGCGAGGGCGCACATCACGCCCATGATTGCGAAGATCCACAGCTTGACCGCCTGCACGTTGATCCCCGACAGGCGCGTGGCTTCCATGTTGCTGCCCACCGAGTAGATGCGGCGGCCGAACACGGTCTGGCTGGTGACGTAGCTGAACACCCCCAGCAGCACCAGCAGGAGCAGCACCGGCACGGGAATCCCGTCGTAGCTGTTGAGGGTGTAGACGAAGCCCGCCAGCACGAAACCGATCAGCACCACGCGCACGCTGTCGCGCAGCATCGACGGCAGCGCCAGCCCGTGCAGGGCGCGGTTGTGGCGTTGGCGCCAGGTCAGGAATACCGCCAGCCCGAACAGCAACACGCCAAGAATCACCCCCACCACCGTCGGCAGATAGCCCTGGCCGATGTACACCAACTCGGGCGATACCGGTGCAATCGTGGTGCCGCCGGTAATGCCCAGCAGCACCCCGCGAAACGCGAGCATGCCGCCCAGCCCGACGATGAACGAGGGGATGCGCAGGTACGCGGTCATGTAGCCGTTACCCAAGCCAATCAGCAAGCCGCAGAGGGCGACGATGGCCAGGTTGAGCGGCAGCGGAATGTGATAGACCACATCCAGGATCGCCGCGACGCCACCGAGCAAACCGAGCATCGAGCCCACCGACAGGTCGATCTCGCCACTGATGATCACCAGCACCATGCCGCAGGCCAGGATGCCGGTGATGGACATCTGCCGCAGCAGGTTCGACAGGTTGCGTGGGGTCAGGAAACCGCCTTCGGTCTGCCAGCTGAAAAACACCCAGATCAGCACCACGGCGATCAACAGGGCGAGCATTTTGTAGCGGGTGAAAAGCTGTTTGACCTGATTCATTTACGCGGACTTCCGATCATTATTATTGTCATGCCCGTTCGGTTGGCTGAGGGCAGCGGCGAGCACCTGTTCCTGGGTCAGGCCCTGGTTGATGAAGTCGCCGCGCAACTGGCCTTCGCCGATCACCAGCACCCGGTCGGATACGCCCAGCACCTCGGCCAGTTCCGAGGACACCATGATGATCGACACGCCTTCGGCCGCCAGCGCGCCCATCAGTTTGTAGATCTCATATTTGGCGCCCACGTCCACGCCACGGGTGGGTTCGTCGAGAATCAGCACCCGGGGTTGGGTCAGGAGCATTTTCGCCAATACGGCTTTCTGCTGGTTGCCGCCGGAGAGGCTGGTGATCGGCAGGAACGGGTTGGCGGTCTTCAGGTGCATGCGTTTGATTTCCTGTTCGACGCTGCCCAGTTCTGCCTCGGCGTCGATACGCGTCAGGTGCGAGAAGCTGTCCAGCACCGCCAGGGTAATGTTTTGCCCCACGCCCAAATCCGGGACGATGCCCTGGCGCTTGCGGTCTTCCGGGACCATGCACAACCCCGCGCGAATCGACTTCAGCGGCGTGCGGGTATCGATGGGTTTGCCCTCCAGCCACACCTCGCCTTCGTAGCGCCCGGGATAACTGCCGAACAGCGCCGACACCAACTCCGTGCGGCCCGCGCCCACCAGCCCGGCGATACCGAGGATCTCGCCCCGGCGCAGGCTGAACGAGACATCGTCCACGCGCTTGCGGCCCGGGTTGTCGACGTCATAGCAGGTGATGTTGCGCGCCTCGAACAGCACCTCGCCCACCGTGTGAGGTTCGGTGGGGTAGAGGTTGCTCATCTCGCGGCCGACCATCTGGGTGATGATGCGCGACACGTCCATGTCGGCCATGGGGGTGGTCGCGATGTGTTTGCCGTCGCGGATCACCGCGATGGTGTCGCAGATGGCCGAGACTTCATCGAGCTTGTGGGAGATGTACACGCAGGCAACGCCCTTGGCCTTGAGGCCACGGATGATGTCCAGCAGCACCTCGATTTCCGAGCGGGTGAGGGCCGAGGAGGGTTCATCCAGGATCAGCAGGCGCGCCTGCTTGTTCAGCGCCTTGGCGATTTCCACCAGTTGCTGATAGCCGCCGCCGTATTGCGAGACGGGCAGGGCGACGTTCATGTCCGGCACTTTCAGTTCGCGCATCAAGGCTTCGGCGCGGTGCATCATGGCGGGGTAGTTCATGCGCCCGCCGGGCAGTGTCAGCTCGTGGCCCATGAAGATGTTTTCGGCCACCGAGAGGTCGGGCACCAGGGTCAGTTCCTGGTGGATGATCACGATGCCGCAGGCTTCCGTTTCGGCGATGGAATGCGCGCGCAACGGTTGGCCATCCCAGAGAATTTCGCCGTCCCAGGTGCCATGGGGATACACCGCCGACAGCACTTTCATCAGGGTCGATTTGCCGGCGCCATTCTCGCCGCACAACCCCACGCATTCCCCGGGTTTTACCTTGATGTCGATACCATTCAGGGCTTTGACGCCACCGAAGGTTTTGACGATGTTGTTCATTTCCAGCAAGTAGTCGGACATGGCGGGCACTCATTCCACAGCGAAAAGGCAGGGTGGCGTGCAGGAGCGGCCTCAAGCTGCTCCTGCAGTGAGCCGTACGCTTACTGCCCGGCGATTTGCGCTTTGGTGTAGAACCCGTCTTCTTCCAGCACGTTGACGTTGTCTTTGGTCAACGCGGTCGGCTTGAGCAGGATGCTCGAGACCTGTTTGCTGCCGTTGTCGTACTGCGAGTTGTAGGCCGGTTTCTCGTCCCGCACCAGTTGCACCGAGAGCTTGGCCGCCTCGGACGCCAGCAGCTTCAGGGGCTTGTAGACGGTCATGGTCTGGGTGCCGGCGATCACGCGCTTGATCGCGGCGAGGTCGGCGTCCTGGCCGGAGACCGGCACCTTGCCCGCCAGTTTTTGTGCGGCCAGGGCCTGGATCGCGCCGCCGGCGGTGGCGTCGTTGGAGGCGACGATGCCGTCGATCTTGTTGCTGTTGGCGGTCAGGGCGTTTTCGACAATGCTCAGGGCTTCGGTGGGGTTCCATTCCTTGACCCATTGCTGGCCGACGATCTTGATGTCGCCCTTGTCGATGGCGGGCTGCAGCACTTTCATCTGACCCTGGCGCAGGATCTTCGCGTTGTTGTCGGTAGGGGCGCCGCCGAGCAGGAAGTAATTGCCTTTAGGCTGCGCGTTCAATACGCCCTGGGCCTGCATCTCGCCGACTTTTTCGTTATCGAAGGAGATGTAGGCGTCGATATCGGCATTCAAAATCAGCCGGTCATAGGACAGCACTTTCACCCCGGCTTTCTTCGCTTCGGCCACCACGTTGTTCAGCACCGTGGCGTTGAACGGCACGATCACAATCACATCGACGCCCCGGGAGATCAGGTTTTCGATCTGCGAGATCTGCCGCTGCTCGTTGGCATCCGCCGACTGCACATAGACCTTGGCCCCCAGTTGCTCGGCGGCGGCGGTGAAGTAATCACGGTCGCGGGCCCAGCGCTCAAGGCGCAGGTCGTCGATGGAAAAGCCGATTTTCGGATGGGCAGGATCGGCCATGACCGAATGGGAGAGCAGTGCCAGAACGCTGGTGAATAAGACAGTTTTCAGGTGTTTCATGATGGTGAGTCCCTTTTATTGTTGTTTAGACGCACTTCTGGACCTGGAGCGTGTTGCACACGAAACGCTAGAGCGTAGCGGTCATGGGTAGATAAAGCGATTCACCACGCCTTCGAGCATCTCCTGGCGGCCGCTGACCGCTTGCGGGTTGAGTTGGTGGCTGAAGGCATGCTCGGCCAGCGACTCCAGGCTGAAGTCGCCGCCGAGCACGGCGCGGCCGAACGACTTGTCCCAGCCGGCATAACGCTGGGCCTTGAACTGCTCAAGGGCATCGTTCTGCACCATGGCGGCTGCGCGTTCCAGGGACAGCGCCAGCACATCCATCGCGGCCACGTGGCCATGGAACAGGTCAACTTCGTCGAGGCTTTGGCGACGCACCTTGGAGTCGAAGTTGTAGCCGCCGCCTTTGAAGCCACCGGCCTTGAGCACCTCGTAGGTCACCAGGGTCAGTTCCTCGACGCTGTTGGGAAACTGGTCGGTGTCCCAGCCGTTCTGCGGGTCGCCACGGTTGGCGTCGATGCTGCCGAAAATGCCCAGCGAAGCGGCGGTGGCGATTTCATGGTGGAAGCTGTGGCCGGCGAGGGTGGCGTGGTTGGCCTCGATGTTGACCTTGATCTCTTTCTCCAGGCCGAACTGGTGCAGGAAGCCAAACACGGTGGCGGTGTCGTAGTCGTACTGGTGTTTGGTCGGTTCCTGCGGCTTGGGCTCGATAAACAGCTCGCCGGTGAAGCCGATTTTGTATTTGTGCTCGACCACCATGCGCATGAAGCGTCCGAGTTGCTCGCGCTCGCGCTTGAGGTCGGTGTTGAGCAGCGTCTCGTAGCCTTCGCGGCCGCCCCACAGTACATAGCTGGAGCCCTTGAGGCGGTGAGTGGCGTTCATCGCGCTGAACACCTGGGCTGCCGCATAGGCGAACACTTCCGGGTTCGGATTGCTGGCGGCACCGGCGGCAAAGCGCGGGTTGCTGAAGCAGTTGGCGGTGCCCCACAGCAGCTGGATGCCGGTCTGTTCCTGATGGTGTTCGAGCTGGTCGACCATCCGTGCAAAGTTGTCGCGGTATTCCGCCAGGCTCGCGCCTTCGGGGGCAACGTCGGTGTCGTGGAAGCTGTAGTAATCGATGCCCAGCTTGGAAAAAAACTCGAACGCCGCCTCGGCCTTGCCGCGCGCCACCTGCAGCGCTTCCCCCGGTTGCTGCCAGGGCCGCTGGAAGGTGCCGGAGCCGAACATGTCACTGCCGGGCCAGACGAACGTGTGCCAATAACACGCGGCCATCCGCAGGTGCTCGCGCATCGGTTTGCCGAGGATCAGCTTGTTCGCATCGTAGTGCCGGAAGGCCAGGGGAGAGGTGCTATCAGGGCCTTCGTAGAGGATTTTTTCGACAGCGGGAAAGTAGGGCATCGCCAGATCCTTGTTGTTATGAGTACACGTTAACCTTGCCTCGATACTAGCAACGGCCCCCGGCCAATCGATTATGAAAATCACCAGAGCGGGGTTCGATTTTGAGTGGCTTTGGGCGCATAGTTGGGCGATACCTCGCGAGGAGCCGCCCCTGTGAAAACTGTCCCGCCTGTGCACCGGATCGCCCTGCTGTTCAATGGCAACAAGATCTACGATCGCGGCATCATCACCGGGATCGGCAACTACCTGAGCAGCACGCGGGTGTCGTGGGATCTGTTTCTGGAGGAGGATTTTGTGTGCCGGCTCAAGGGCATCGAGCGTTGGCACGGCGACGGCATCATTGCCGACTTCGACGACCCGGCGATGGGCCCGGCGCTGGCGGGCGTGCATTTACCGGTGGTGGCGGTGGGCGGGTCTTATGAGGATGAACGGGCATACCCCCGGCATATCCCGTACGTGGCCACCGACAATTTCGCCCTGATCAGGCTGGCCTATGAACACCTGATCGAAGCCGGGCTGACGCGCTTCGCCTGCTTCAGCCTGCCGGAAGCGGATATCAACCGCTGGGCCCAGGAGCGCGAAAAAGCCTTCGGCCGCCTGCTGGAGCGCGATGGTTTGCCCGTGGAGGTGTATCGCGGGTTGGGTACCAGCGCGCCGCTGTGGGACTCG
This sequence comes from Pseudomonas sp. 1912-s, assembly GCF_029269205.1. Taxonomy (NCBI): domain Bacteria; kingdom Pseudomonadati; phylum Pseudomonadota; class Gammaproteobacteria; order Pseudomonadales; family Pseudomonadaceae; genus Pseudomonas; species Pseudomonas sp. 1912-s. The sequence continues at coordinate 227,603 of NZ_JARIXR010000006.1, forward strand.
GCGGTGGAGCAACAGATCGCCTGGCTGCACAGCCTGCCCAAGCCCATCGGCATCATCGCGGTCAGCGACGCCCGCGCCCGGCAGTTGCTGCAAGCCTGCCTCACGGCGGGCATCCCGGTGCCGGAGCAAGTGGCACTGATCGGCATCGACAACGACCCGCTGACCCGCACCCTGACCCGCGTGCCGCTGAGCTCGGTGATCCAGGGCACCGAAAAAATGGGCCGTACTGCCGCGCGGCTGTTGCACCAGATGTTGCACGGCATGCCCTCGGCAGGCAGCCAGATCCTGGTGCCGCCGGAAGCCGTCAACGTGCAGACCTCAAGCCTGCACCAACCCCTCGGTCATCCCTACGTGATGCAGGCGTTGCACTTCATTCGCCAGTACGCCTGCCAGGGCATCAAGACCGCCCAGGTCGCCAACTACGTCGGCGTGTCGCGCTCATCCCTGGAAGCGCATTTTCGCAGCGAACTGAACCGCAGCGTCCACGACGAAATCCTGCGCTTCAAACTCGCGGCGGCGGTGGCCAGCCTGGAAAATACCGGGGCGGGCATCGCGGATATCGCCTACGACTGCGGGTTCAAATCGGCGCAGTACCTGCACACGGTGTTCAAGCGCGAGTTCGGGTGTACGCCGAGGGAGTATCAAGTGGGGCAGGTTGAACGCGATTCGAGCGATGTCATTTCTTTGTCGCCTTGAGTCCCTATTTTGTCCTGAGCCTCGCTCCAGAACTTCAAGGGATTGAATCGTCTTATGCCGACTCTTACACGCAGGACACTGCTGCAAGCCGCCGCTATCGGATCCGCCTACACCCTGTTGCCCGACTCCATTCGCCAGGCCCTGGCGATCCCCGCCAACAACCGCACCGGCACCCTCATGGACGTCGAGCATGTGGTGATCCTGATGCAGGAAAACCGCTCATTCGATCACTACTTCGGCACCTTGCCCGGCGTGCGCGGGTTCAGTGACCGTTTCACCATTCCACTGCCGGGCGGGCACCGGGTGTGGGAGCAGCAGGGCGTGGGGCGGCGGATTTTGCCCTATCACCTGGACAGTTCCCGTGGCAACGCCCAGCGGGTCAGCGGCACGCCTCATTCCTGGGTGGACGAGCACGCCGCCTGGGGCAGTGGCCGGATGCATGCCTGGCCGACGTTCAAGACGCCCACGTCGATGGGCTACTACCGCGAGCAGGAAGTGCCGTTCCAGTTCGCCTTGGCCAACACCTTTACCCTGTGCGATGCCTACCATTGTTCGGTGCACGCCGGCACTAATCCCAACCGGCTGTTCCACTGGACCGGCACCAACGGCCCGACCGGTGCGAACGTCGCGGCGGTGGTCAACGAGTGGGACGGACCCGGTGCGGTGAGCGTGGGCTACACCTGGAAAACCTACCCCGAACGCCTTGAAGAAGCCGGCGTGAGCTGGAAGGTTTATCAGTACTTGCCGGATAACTTTGGCGACAATCCCCTGGCCGGTTTTCGGCAATTTCGTGCGGCCAGCGTTGCGGCTGGCAACCCCGCGGTGCCACCGAAGGACTTCAAGGACTTCGTGCCCTACAGCGACCCATTGAATGCCCGCGTGCCGCTGTACAAGGGCAACGGCAACACACTGCCGGCGGTCAGCGGCAGCGACCTGGAAGCGATCATCCAGGGCTTTCGCAAGGACGTGAACGACGGTCGCCTGCCGCAGGTGAGCTGGCTGGTGGCCCCGGCCGATTACTCCGAACACCCCGGGCCTTCCAGCCCGGTGCAGGGTGGCTGGTTCACCCAGGAAATCCTCAAGGCGTTGACCGCCAACCCGGAGGTCTGGAGCAAGACCGTGTTGCTGGTCAACTACGATGAAAACGACGGTTTCTTCGACCACGTGCCGTCACCATCGGCCCCGTCCAAACGGCTGGACGGCAGCTTTGCCGGCAAGTCCACGGTGAAGTTCGACAGCGAGATCTTCACCCATCCGGCGCCACCCGGTTCAACCGAGCAACCCGCGCCCGACGGCGGGGTGTACGGGCCAGGTCCACGGGTGCCGATGCTGGTGCTGTCGCCGTGGAGCCGGGGCGGTTGGGTCAACTCCCAGGCGTTCGACCACACCTCTGTGCTGCAATTTCTGGAAAAGCGCTTCCACGTGCGCGAACCCAATATCAGCGCCTGGCGCCGGGCCGTATGCGGCGACCTCACGTCAGCCTTCAACTTCGTCAACCCCAACACCGAAACCCTGCCGCCGCTGCACACCATCAGTCGCCAGGCCGCCGACACCCTGCGCCAACGCCAGGAACAACTGCCCCAGGTCGTCGTGCCAACCGTGGGCCAGCAACAGGCACCGTTCCAGGCCCGCATGGCGCGGCCCTCCCGGGCGCTGCCGTACCAGTTGAATGTCGAGGGTTCAGTTGACCGTCGCGCCGGTTCCGTGAGCCTGGACTTCTTCAACCATGGCGAACAAGGCGTGGTGTTCCACGTCTACGACCGCCTGCACCTGGATGACATACCCCGCCGCTACACCGTGGAAGCCGGCAAGCACCTCAGCGACACCTGGCAAGTCGCAGGGGCCTACAAACTCTGGCTGTTGGGGCCGAATGGCTTCCACCGTGCATTCAAGGGAAATCTGCTGCGACGTGAGCCCGAGTTATCCCTGGCCTATCACGGCGATACGTTGCTGCTGACCCTGGTCAATCCTGGTAAGCGCACCGCGTCGGTGACCATCGAGCGCTGCCCCTACACCAAACAAGGGCCCTGGTTGCTGGAGATTGCCGGCGGCAGCACCGTGCAGCGCACGTTCTCGTGCCAGCCGAACGGTGGTTGGTACGACTTCAAGTTGCGTGACGAACACGGTTGGGTGCGGCGGGTGGCGGGGCGGATTGAAACCGGCGCGCACAGCATCAGCGATCCGTTGATGGGGAAGCGTGGGTAAGGGCGATTTCGTAAGCCCTTTCTCTGTTTCTCGTAGGAGCAGGGCTTTCCCCCCCAGCAGCGCTTGAAACAAAAACCACCCGGCCATAGCCTCACGCTTTTCCTGAAACTGAGGCCCTGCAGTGGGTAAGCGAAAAACGGTTTGGCCCACGGAGCGGGAAGTTCGACTGCGCTTTATCCTGCTGGCAATCATTGAAACCGCCTGCCATCGAGGCGTTCCCATCGAGCGGCTGTTGCTTTCTTACATCCTGCTGCGCAACAAGCCGAGCCCGGAGCAGTTGTGGGGGGCAATCAGCGACACGTTGCTGCTCGACGAGATGCGCGGCTTTCGCTTTGAGCCTGGGTCGGAAGCCGATCAGTTGATGCGCAAACTGGGCGACGATGTTGCTATGAAAGGGATTGGAGCCTGAACGGTTCCAATCCCTTTTTGGTTTACGGCTTGCCCGCCACCAACTTCGGCGTGCGCGGCGGCACTAGACGCTTGCTCCCTGTCGACTCATACGCCGACGCCAATTGCAGCAGCGCCGAATCGTCATACGCACGGCCGGCAAAGGTCAGCCCCACCGGCATGCCGATATCCGCCATAACGCCCATGGGCACCGTCACGGTCGGCACACCGAGGTGGCGGATGGCGAGGTTGCCGTTGGCCACCCACACACCGTTGCTCCAGGCGATATCCGCCGAGGCCGGATTCACGTCCGCATCCGCCGGGCCCACGTCGGCGACGGTCGGGAAGATCACGGCGTCCAGCCCCAGCGTGTCCATCCAGTCTTCAAGGTCGATGCGTCGTGTCTGTTCCAGGCCGCGCAGGCCGTCGGGCACGGTGCTGATCTTGTCCCACGGCGTGATGCCGCGCTCGGCCATGCGCACGTACTCGTCCATGCCGGCGGCCAGGTCGTCTTCGCGGTTGGGCAGGGTGCCGGGGTCGTGGGGGAAGATTTTCGGGCCGTCGACATCGGCCAGGCGGTTCAGCGTGGGGTCGTTGTTGGCGCGCAGGAAATCATCGAACGCCCAGGCCGACAGTTCCCACAATTCATCGTGGAGGAATTCCTTGGACACCAGGCCACGGGTAAACACTTTCGGCGCGCCGGGGCGGTCGCCTTCGCAATTGGAGACCAGCGGGAAATCCACTTCGATCACTTGAGCGCCTGCCGCTTCGAGGGCTTTGCGCGCGGCTTCCCAGAGGTCAATCACCGAGGCCCGGGTTTTGATTTGCTGGCCGGTGGGGCCGCCGATTCCCGGGTCGTCGCTGGTGCCTGCTTCGGGGTCGGCGTTGATGTACATGCGCGGCACGCCGAAGCGTTTGCCAGCAAGTGCATCGCCGGTCGCGGCCAGGGCGCCATAGGACTCGGGGCGTACCGACGCCACGCCGGGGATCGGCACCCAGGGTTGCATCCGCCACAGGTCGCCGCGTGTGTCGGGGTCTTCTGCGACTACGATGTCGAGCACTTCAAGCAGGTCGGCCATCGTCCGGGCGTAGGGCACGACGACGTCCATGGTCGGGGTCAGCGGCCAGTTGCCGCGCACCGAGATCACGCCACGGGACGGGGTGTAGGCACACAGGCCATTGTTGGAGGCCGGGCCGCGTCCGCTGGACCAGGTTTCTTCCGCCAGGCCAAATGCCGCGAAGCTCGCCGCGGTGGCAGTGCCGGCGCCGTTGGAGGAGCCCGAGGCGAACGGTGCGGTGAGGTAGTCGGCGTTGTACGGGCTCTCGGCCCGACCATACACGCCGCGCTGCATGCCGCCGTTGGCCATGGGCGGCATGTTGGTCTTGCCCAGGCAAATGGCGCCCGCTGCGCGCAGCCGCTCGATGGTGAACGCATCGCGGCAAGCGGTCAGGTTCGCGAACGCCGGGCTGCCGGAAGCGGCGGTGAGGCCCTTGACCAGGTAACTGTCCTTGGCTGTATAGGGAATGCCGTCGAGCGGTCCCAGGGTTGTGCCGCTGGCCCGGCGAGCATCGGCTGCCCGGGCTTCCTCCAGCGCTTGCGGGTTGCGCACCACTACTGCGTTGAGGGCGGTGGGCGTGTTGGGTACGTCGTAGGCGTCGATCCTGGCGAGATAGGCCTCTACCAGCTCCACCGCCGTGGTCTGGCCGGACTCGAGCGCGGCGCGCAGTTGGGCAATGGAAACTTCGGTTACTTCGATCACGTGGTTATCGCCGGGTGCAGAAAAGGGGAGGGCTTGAGTGCTGACTCAATCCATTCAGTGAAAGTAGCTTACTGATAGATTTTTCGTAGCGCCAGAGCATGGCATCCCTTACTGTGGCCCCTCAATTCCCTTATCGATAACGGTGCTGTTTATGTCTGATGAAGTGCGGCTTGTCGTCATCATCAATACCCAGCCTGGGCGAGGCGCGGACCAGTTGACCGCGTTTGCCAGGCTCGCACCGCTGGTGCGGGCCGAAGCGGGTTGCATCCAGTACGACCTGCATCCGGTGGAAGGCAACAGCGACAGTTTTGTGTTGATCGAGACGTGGGCGTCAAAGGCAGCGCTCAAGGATCACCACGCAGCGCCCCACATGCTGGAAGCCGCGAAGCACAACCCGACATTTCGTGCCGGCCCCTCCAACGTTCTGGTGCTGGAACCCGCCGTCCAGACGCTCTGACTTCAATCCGGTGGCTCAAGGGTTTATCATGGCCCCTTCATTTTTTGCTGCCCGGAAAGATTTCGATGTTGTTTACAAGGACTGTCATGGCGAGCGCACTGCTCGCCGTTCTGGCCACCCAGGCCCACGCGTCCAACCTGGACCTGACCTACGAGGCACCCGTCCTCAGCGCTGTACCCCTCACGCCGCAGGCTGAGCCCAAGCCGCGTTTCCCGGTCAAAAGCCTTGCGCCGGTGACCGTGGAAAACAGCTGCACCGGCCGCGAGTGCACCTACGAAGGCGACATCAGCCTGCCCCGTGAGGAGCAGACCGTGCGGCGCATTTCCATCGGTATTCAGTAAGACCTGCGGGCGCCTCAGACAATCCCGTACCGAGGTGCCGGTTTACCCGTCTGCGTGGCCGCGAACAACGCGCCGCGCGCGGCATCGTAGGTATCCCACAACCCGCCATCGGCTACCGACGGCCAGGTGATCGACTCGCCCTGGTCAAGCCCGGCCAATGCCGCGTCCACCAGATTTTCAGTGGTCATGACCGACTCTTTTTGCAGTGCGGAAAGCGGAATGCCCGACTCGTCCCAAATCTCGGTAGCGGTGGACGCCGGCAACACGATCTGCACCTTCACCCCGGTTTCTGCCAGCTCTGCCTGCAAGCCACGGCTGAACGCCAGGACATAGCTCTTGGTGCCGCTGTATACGGAACTGACCGGCAGCGAGTGCACGCCCAATACCGACGCCACGTTGATGATCACACCTTCATTACGCACCAGCATGCCGGGCAGCGCTGCGTGGGTCAGGCGGGTGAGGGCGGTGATGTTCAGGGCGATCTGGGTCATGGAGTCCTCGACCGAGGACTGTGCCAGCGGGTGCAGGCGGGCCAGGCCGGCGTTGTTCACCAGCACCTGGATCGCCGGGTTGCCGGCGAGCAGGCTTTCTACGCGAGCCAGGTCCGCAGGGTTGACCAGGTCGGCGCCGATCGTCTGCACCTGACGTCCGTGGGCCTGGGTGATCTTCGCCGCCAGGGCTTTCAAACGGTCTTCACGACGAGCGACCAGGATCAAATCGTAGCCGCGAGCCGCCAATCGGTCGGCATACACCGCACCAATACCGGAGGACGCGCCCGTGATGAGGGCAATTTTTGTGGAAGCGGGGGTCGACATGAACGGCTCCAATAGATGAGTACTCAACCAATATTGTTGAGGGCTCAAGTTATAAGCTTGGGATTTGTCCTTGTCAATGGTTTAGTACTCAATCATTCTAGCGCCATGGAGGAGCTGAAAATGCGAACAGAGAAGATCAACACCGATAAAGCACGCGCCGACCTTTTGGATTTACTGGGCGACGTGGCGTGCACCAACAACGCGCTGCGCCGTGCTGCCAGGCGCTTGGGTCAGCTGTATGACGAAGCGCTGGCACCGATTGGCCTGAAGGCCACACAGGTCGGCTTGCTGGGTGAAATCACGCGGTTGGCGGCGGTGGATGAGCAGGGTGGGCCGACGTTGCAGGAACTGGCCGGACGCCTGGCGATCCTGATGTCGGCGCTGACCCATGCCATGAAGCCGCTGGTGCGCGACGGGATTGTCGAGCTGCGCCCGGACGCCCTGGACAAGCGCACCAAACGTTGCGTGCTCACACCCAAGGGCCAGGCACTGTTCAGTGAGGCGCTGGTGTACTGGGCCTCAGCCAATAACCGGGTGGAGCAAGTCCTGGGACATGATTCGGCGGCGCAACTGCGGGGCATGGCGGATCATGTTGCCTCCGAAGAGTTTCTGGCGGACTACCACAGCCGGTCAGTCCCGGCATAAGCCAGATCCTTTCGTTATTAGACAGACGCCATTCGCCCATCCGATGCTGAGCCCCTCTCGACCAGGGGCTTTCCATGACCACTCCACGCCAACTGAAACTGGGTGCGTTCATGCGCCCGGTCAGCATCCACACCGGCGCCTGGCGCTATCCCGGCGCTTACCGCGACGCCAACTTCAACTTCACGCACCTCAAGCAGTTTGCGCAGACCCTGGAGAAGGCGCGTTTCGATGCCTTCTTCATGGCCGACCACCTGGCCCTGCTCAACATGCCCATCGAGGCGTTGAAGCGCAGCCACACGGCCACCTCGTTTGAGCCGTTCACCCTGTTGTCGGCCCTGAGCCAGGCCACCGAGCACATCGGCCTGGTGGCCACGGCCTCGACCACGTACGACGAACCGTTCCACATCGCCCGGCGCTTCGCGTCCCTGGACCATTTGAGCAACGGTCGCGCCGGCTGGAACATCGTCACCACCGCCAACCCGGATGCCGCGCAGAATTTTGGCCTGGAACAGGCCTACGCCCACGACGAACGCTACGCCCGGGCGCGGGAGTTCTACGATGTGGTGACCGGCCTCTGGGACAGTTGGGCCGATGACGCCTTCATCCGCGATGCCGACAGCGGCGTGTACTTCGACCCCGACAAGCTGCACACCCTCAATCACCAGGGCCGCTACCTCAACGTGCGCGGCCCGCTGCACATTGCCCGGCCGGTGCAGGGCTGGCCGGTGATCGTGCAGGCCGGTGCCTCGGAGCCCGGGCGGCAACTGGCGGCAGAAACCGCCGAGGTGATTTTTGTCGCGCCGGGCACGCTCGAGGAGGGGCGCAGGTTCTATGCCGATATCAAACGCCGGATGCTGGCGGTGGGGCGGCATCCCGACCACCTGAAGATTCTGCCCGGGGCGTTTGTGGTGGTCGGCGATACACAGGAAGAGGCCCGCCGAATTCGTGCGCACCTCGACAGCCTGGTGCATTACGAAAGTGCAATCGCCTCGCTGTCGATAGCGCTGGGCACCGACGCAACCCAGTTTGATCCTGACCATTACCTGCCGGCGATTCCCGAAACCAACGGTAGCCAAAGCTCTCGGGAGCGGGTGCTGGCGCTGGCTGATCGGGAGCAACTGACGGTGCGCCAACTGGCCCAGCGCCTCGGCGGGTATGCCGGCTTGTCGTTTGTCGGCACGGCCCACAGCATTGCCGATGAGATGCAGCAGTGGCTGGAGGAAGAGGGCAGCGATGGCTTCAACATCATGTTCCCGTGGCTGCCGGGCGGCCTCGATGATTTTGTCGCCAAGGTAGTGCCCGAATTGCAAGGGCGCGGGATCTTCCGGCGGGAGTACGAAGGCTCTACCCTGCGGGAAAACCTCGGGTTGCCACGACCGGCGAACCGATTCTTCGCCGGGTGAACGGGTATTTTTACCGTGGTTAGATCGTTTATTTCCTTCTGATTGGAGGCCATTCCCCAATCGCATATCCATCGCGCCGGTTCAGCCCTGATAACGGAGCTGTCCGGCGTGATCGCGCCATAGGGTCTGTTATCACGGAATTATCGGCTGCCTCGCTCCGATAAATCCCCATCCAGCATCTATTCTTGCTGCTGGGCCAGCGCCTTGCGCCGTTGTACGGCATCTCTAGAATCGGCCCCAGAACTTACTCATTTCCTGTCGATTACGGAGTTTCGAACATGATGAACGCCATGCAGATGCCAATGAACAACGCGATGCCAATGATGCCGATGATGGGCATGCCGATGATGATGGCCACCATGACCTGCAAGATGACCGACGAGGCCATGATGTGCACCATGAAGCCGGCCGCGGGCATGGACATGGCGATGTTCAAGAACAACGCCGAAATGATGGCGATGATGATGAACTGCGGCATGCCGATGATGATGCAGTGCGCCAACATGTCGATGATGTGCATGTCTGAAGACGGCATGGCGATGATGAACAGCATGTCTGCCATGAACATGCCGATGATGATGCCGATGGGCATGCCTATGCCGATGATGAAGTGCGTCATGGAATGCAAGATGGAAGCAGACTGCATGACCTGCAAGATGATGCCGATGCCAGGCATGAGCATGGACATGATGAACAACTGCTGCATGCTGATGATGAAGATGATGAACGACTGCGCCATGCCGATGATGATGAGCTGCAACGGCATGCCGATGATGTGCTGCACCTGCTGATTCGTTTGGTGTGAAACCAGAAAGCCCCGGCGAGTGCCGGGGCTTTCTGCGTTTCAGTCCAGGCGTTCCGGGTAGGTGATCACCAGGAACGCCACCGCCTCACTGTCTGCGGGGTTTCGGTAGCGGTGGGGCTGGTCGGCGTAGAACAGAATCGAGTCACCGGTGGACAGCAGGTAGCGTTCTTCGTTGACGCTGACTTCCAGCACGCCCTGGGCCACCACCAGGTTCTCCTGGATGCCCGGCCCATGGCCCTCTGAAATCTCCTCGCCGAGGGCCTTCAGGCGTATCTCGTAGAACTCCGACTGGCGCGCCATATCGTAGGGAAACAGCGCGCGGCTGATGAAGGTGCCGTCGGCACTCACCAGGCGTTTGCTCTGTTGCGCCGGCAGCAGTTCAACCCCTTCGAACGCACGGTTTTCCAGGAAGGCCGCCACCGACACTTTCAAACCCTTGGCAATCTTGCACAGCACTTTGATCGACGGCACGCTGCGCCCGGATTCAATCTGCGCCAGCATCGCCCGGCTCACGCCGCAGTTGCGTGCCAGGGCATCCAGCGACAGGTAGCGTTTACTGCGCAGGCGTTGCAGGTTATGGGCGACGCACTGGCCGATGGCGTCGTCATCGCCGCTGTTGCAGTCTTTGGATTTGGAGGGGAGGTCGGGCACTTCGGGAATCGCATGCAGGAAATTCATCGCCTCACGCCCGGCGGGTATCGCTGGAAGTGGTGACGTGTGCGGTAAACACCGCGACCCCGGCCCGTGCCGCGTACATCGCCCACATCAACTCAGCCGCTGCGCGAGCCTGGCGGCGTTTGCGGTGGAGGGTGAAATCGATGACGGTGGCAGATGCTTGCATGACGAAAATCTCTGGGGACTCAATGGCCCTACAGTAATCCGTACTACTTATTTCCATAAATACTGAGTTTGCATTTGGTAATTCGATTTTGGACTTAACGCCGAATCACGGCTGTCCGTCCATAAGAGGTGACCCGTGGAGCCTTGCAGGCTTCCCACCACAGACCTTGCGCCGGACCAAGCCCGTCGCAAAAACGAATTCCAAGGATTTACCCCCATGCCCCCCGCGTTTCTGTTCCCCGCCCGAAAAGCCTGGCCCTTGCTCGGCTTTGGCGCTGCCCTGAGCTTCAGCCCGGTCTCCCAGGCCGACGACACGCTGCAACTGGCACCCGTCGAAGTCAGCAGCGCCGAACTCAGCGCCGATGAACTGGCTCAGGCTCAACTTAAAAGCGTGCCCGGCGCCACCAACTACATCGACATGGGCAGCGTCGACCAGGGGCGGGTGAGCACCAACGAGGACGTGTTCAAATACCAGGCTGGCGTGTACGCCAAGGCGGCGAACAACGAAGGGGTGAAGCTTTCGATCCGTGGCTCGGGCATCAACCGTGGCCCGGGTGCCCACGCTTCCGGCCTGTACGAGACCTTCGACGGCCTGCCGCTGACCGGCCCGGGTGGCACGCCGTACGAGCTCAAGGACCCGTTGTGGCTCAGCCGCGTTGAAGTGCTGCGCGGCGCCAACGGGTTTGACCAGGGCGCCCTGGCCCTGGGCGGGGCGGTCAACTACGTGACCCATACCGGCTACGACGCCCCCACGTTGCAGGTGCGCTACGAAGCCGGCAGCCATGGCTACGCCCAGCGGGAAATCAGCTCGGGGCAGGTGCTGGGGGACGCCGACTACTACATCAGCCTTACCGACTCGCACTACGACGGCTTTCAGAACCACAGCGCCGGCAGCGGCAAAGGCATGGCGGCCAATTTTGGCTACCGCTTCAACCCCGATCTGGAAACCCGCTTCTACTTCCGCTACCGCGAAACCGACAACGATTCCCCCGGCAAGCTGACCCGCGACCAGATCAGCCACGATCCACGCGCCGCCGCCGCCCTCAACGTGGTGCGGGACTCGAAACGCACGCAACCGGGCTCGACCTGGATCGCCAACAAAACCACCTTGCACCTGGACGACAACGCCCGGGTCGAGGTCGGGCTGGCGTATCACGACTACCCGATGGACCTGCGCGAGGGCACCAACCGCCTCAAGGTCGCGTACACCGACGTCAGTGGCACCGTGAATTACATCCGCCAGGACACGCTGTTCGGGCGCGACAGCAAGACCACCCTCGGCCTGCGCACCACCCAGGCGATGCCGAATAACGGTGGCTCGGAATTCGTACGGATCCCGACCGGCAATACGGCTGGCTACGCGCCCGGCACCAAGACCCGCGACTACAGCTACCTGGGTTCCGACAGTGTGCTGCATATCGGCAATGACCTTGAGCTGGTGCCGGACCTTTGGCTGACCACCGGCCTGGCGGCGATCTACACCCGTCGCGAAACCGAAGTCAGCTACCCAGAGACCCACACACCGGTCAGCCAGCACGATTGGGATTACGCGCCACGGGTGGGCCTGCGTTATGACTTCAGCCCGCAATTGCAGGTGTACGGCAACCTGAGCCGTTCGGTTGAGCCGCCCCATGCGTGGTCGATGATCTGGGGTTCCAATCTGTATTTCCCCAAGGGCAGCGGCCCGGCGAGCGACCTGCAACGTGAAGGCGTGAAACTGAAAAACCAGACCGCCACCACCCTGGAAGTCGGCGGGCGCGGTGAAGCGTGGTTCGGCCAGTGGGACCTGGCGCTGTACCGTTCCGAGGTGCGCCACGAACTGCTCAGCGTTGAAACCCAGGCCGCAACGTCCACCACGTCCGCGATCACCGCTGAATCCAACGCCAGCCCTACCGTGCACCAAGGCGTGGAACTGAGCCTGATCAGCCCGCTGTGGGACGGTGGCCGCACCGGCCGGTTTGACTTGCGTCAGGCCTACACTTACAGCGACTTCCACTACCGCAACGACGACCGCTTCGGCGACAACACCTTGCCCGGCATCCCCAAGCACTACTACCAGGCGCAACTGCGCTACAGCCACCCGAGCGGTTTCTACACCAGCCTCAACGGCGAGCATTCATCGCGGGTGGCCGTGGACTACGCCAATTCCTACTACGCGGCGGCCTACACCCTACTCGGTGCGACGCTCGGGTATGACGCGCCGAAGCACGACTGGCAAGCCTGGGTCGACCTGCGCAACCTGACCAACCGGCGCTACGCGAATACGGTCACGCCGGGTTATGACGACAAAGGGATGGACGTGGCGCGGTCGACGCCGGGGGATGGCATGGGCGTGTACACCGGCGTTTCCTGGAGCTGGCGTTAAAGCAGGGCCTCGATTTGCGCCTGCTCCCAGGCACTCAGCAAGCTGACCGGATCGGTGCCGAAACGCTGCCAGTTCTCGGGGCTGCCGGTCCTGCCGTCGGGGGATTCGCAGGAGAGACAGCCGCGAAGTACGCCATCGTGCGCCAGCAGGGTGATCTGCCAGCCATCGGCGCGAAACAGTGTTCCCTCGATCTCGATCGGGGACGCTGCAACCTGCACGGTGCGGGTGCCAAGGGCGATGTCCTTGAGCAACTGGTAAGCCTCCCGCGCAGAGACGGTCGAGGGGGATGGAGTCATGAAAATCAGCCTTTTTCGGGGGCGTGCAGTGTCGCGTTCCCGCGAGGGTGTTTCAAGTTCAGGGCCCCCGTCCACGAGCCGGTTTTTTTGCTTTTAGTGCTGGTTTTTTTGTAACAATTACCTGTATAAGATAAAGCCTGCTCCACTGAAAGATACTTCTTCAGGAGCAGTTAGTTCCTTGCGCCACCGGCGTGGGTACTTAAGCGGGTACGCACATGGAATGTCGCCGTACGCGCAAACACAGTTATCCAACTGTCAGCAATCAACTTGATAGTGTTGTCATTTCATCACGAAGTGGCTTTCGCACTGCCGGGATCAATTGCGCCCGTTTTATCGCTTTAAACTTAATTAATCGGTTGTAAATGGAGTATTACCATGCAAAGGAAAGCACTGTTCAAATACGTCGCGTTGTTGTGGGTGCCGCTGATGGCGGGCTGTATCAGCACCCAGCCTTCACGGGTGCCGGAGCGCGCTATCCAGGCGCCTGTGGAGCAGGCCGCCGCAGTCGATAACTGCTCCCAGGGCTGCCCTTCCGGCGGTGGGCCGCTGACGTTGAATCGCCAGGCCTACACCCTCAATAACAATGCCTCGACCAAGTTCGCCAACTGGGTGGCCTACCGGATTACCAAGTCCACACCAGCCAGCGGAAAACCGCGCAATTGGCAGACCGATCCGGACATTCCTGCGGGCGAAACCCTTGACCCGGTTGACTATAACGGCGCCAACGTGGCACTGAAGGTCGACCGCGGGCACCAGGCAAACCTGGCGTCGATGGCCGGCGTCGCCGATTGGCAGACCCTCAATTACCTGTCCAACATCACCCCGCAAAAGTCCGATCTGAACCAGGGACCGTGGGCACGCCTGGAGGATCAGGAGCGCAACCTGAGCCAGGACGCCGCAGTGGATGAGGTGTATGTGATGACCGGCCCGCTGTATGAGAAATTCATTGGCAGCTTGCCGGGGACTAATAAGGTCCACACGATTCCCAGTGGTTACTGGAAGATTGTTTCTGTGGGCAAGTCGCCGCAAGACGGACTTTATGCCTCGTTCATCATGAATCAGGAAACACCCAAGGGCGCCAACTTCTGTGACTATCGCGCAACGGTCGAACAGATTGAGCAACGTTCCGGGCTGACATTCTGGAGCGCGTTGCCGCAAGCGGTGCAAACTGCACTTAAGTCAAAGCAGGGGCAACTGCCTCAGAGAATTGGCTGCAAGTAAGCGCCATGTTCTAAACGTTAGTCGTTAGTTATCATTCACCCATTAAGTTGGCAGGCGCGGGAGTGCGTGCCAACTAAGGGTCGTTATCACTCAGTAAGATTTTAACCCGCAGTCATTACCTACCTGCATCCGGCTCGCTGCACCTCACGCACGGTGGCTTCGGTCGCCGGGCCTCTTGCTCCCCCTTCGTTTTACTGTCATCGTTCGCGCAATTGGTAATCTTTCTTGTTTGAGAAATTTTTGCGCATGCATGACTTTCCTGTAGCTCAGGGTGATACAGCCCGTCGCCAGCAGACCATCGCCACCCTCTACAGCGACCACCATTCCTGGTTGCACGGTTGGCTGCGCAAGAAACTTGGCTGTTCGCAACATGCGGCAGACCTGGCCCACGACGCTTTTATCCGCATTCTGCTGCTGGCCGAACCGCACACCATCAAGGAACCTCGGGCGTTTCTGGCAACGACGGCGGGGCGCCTGATGATTGATGGCGCGCGGCGGCGGCGGATCGAGAAGGCCTATATGGAAGCCCTGGCGATTCAGAGTGAAGACGCCGGCATGCCCGATCCGGCGGCGATTCATGTGGCGCTCCAGGCCCTGGAGCGCATCGCCGAGATGCTCACCGGCTTGCCCGCCAAGGCCCGCGAAGCCTTCTTGCTCAGCCGTCTCGACGGGCTGACCTACAGCGAAATCGCCGCACAACTGCAGGTGTCACCCAGCACCGTGAAGAACTACATTTCCAGCGCGCTGGTGCACTGCTATCACACCCTGCACGGGGCGGACCCGCTGTCGTGAGTTCCGAGCAGATCATCAGTGAAGCCGCCCGCTGGCTGACGTTGTTGCACGACGACCCCGTGACCGAGGCCGACCGCGCGGCGTTCGAGCGTTGGCGCCAGGCCGACCCACGGCATGCCGTCGCCATCGAGCGTATGCGCAGCCTGTGGGGCAGCCTCGACGAACTGCCCGCCGCGCCGGCGCGCATCGCCCTGAACCGCGCATTTGCGCCGCAGAAAACCAGGTTTGCCGCCCGGGGCACCCAGGCCGTCGCGCTGCTGGGTGTGTTGTTGTGCGGCTGGGCCGGCTTTGAGCGGATGCCGGTGTGGATGGCCGACCAGCGCACCAGCGTGGGGGAGCGGCGCCAGGTGGCATTGACGGACGGCAGCCAGGTGCAACTCAACAGCAACTCGGCGCTGGACGTGAAGTTTGATGGGCATCAACGGGTGATCGACCTGTTGCAGGGCGAGATGTGGGTCGAGGTGGCCAAGGACGCGCAACGGCCGTTCGTGGTGCACACCGACCAGGGCACGGCCACGGCGTTGGGCACGCGATTCCTGGTGCGCAAGGCCGAAGACGGATCGACCGTGGTCACCGTGATCGACTCCACCGTGGCCGTCAAAGGCAACCGTGCAGGCGAGGTGAAAGTGCCGGCGGGGCAGGCGTCCACGCTCCGTGACGGACAGGCCGGCGAGCCGCACGCCATCGGCAATGCCGACCCGGATGCCTGGACCCGCGGCCTGCTCAAGGTCGATGACCAACCCCTGAGCGAGGTGCTGCAAACCCTCGCCGGTTACCGCCATGGCCTGATGCGCTTTGACCCGCAGGCCCTGCAAGGGCTGCGCGTGTCGGGGGTATTCAAGCTCGACGACACCGGCGCAGCGCTGGCGTCACTGGCGGATAACCTGCCAATCAAGGTGGAGTACTTCACCGATTTGGTGGTGGTGATCAAGCCGCTGTAAAAAATCTGAATAAAAACCGCTCTCATTCATACCCGATTTTCCGACATGACCGTCATGACTAATAGAACCCCCATTTCCCAGGACTTCTCATGTCGCGCCTTGCTCGTCCCTTACCGCCACTGGCCCTTTCAGTGGCGATGGCATTTGCCACCGTACCCCTGCTGATCCCTCAAGCGTCCTACGCGGCGCAAAGCGCTGCGTTCTCCATTCCCGCCGGCGACCTGAGCCGGGCCCTCAACAGCCTCGCCGAACAGGCAGGCCTGGTGTTGGCGTTTGATTCCAGCCTGACCCGTGGCAAGCACAGCAATGGCCTGAACGGGCAGTACAGCACCGACGCCGCCCTGGCCCAACTGTTGGCCGGCAGCGGCTTGCAAGCCCTGAAGATTGCCGACAACCGCTACCGCCTCGAAGCCATCCCGCCCAGCGATGGCGCCATGGAATTGCAGGCCACCACCATCAGCGGCGCCTATCAGTCGGAAAGCCCCACCGGCCCGGTGTCCGGCTACGTGGCCACCCGCAGCCTGTCGGGCACCAAGACCGACACCGCGCTGATCGAAACCCCGCAGTCGATCTCCGTGGTCACCAAAGACCAGATGCGCGCGCAGAACGCCGAAAGCCTCAACCAGATTTTGCGCTACAGCGCCGCCGTGATCCCGGAAACCCGGGGCTCCACCGCCTCGCGCCTCGACCAGTTGACCATCCGTGGCTTCGCCCCGGCCACCTACCTCGACGGCCTGCGCATGCCGTCGAGCCGGGACGCCTTGCCGCAAAAAGACGCCTTTGACCTGGAGCGCGTCGAAGTGCTGCGCGGGCCGGCGTCGGTGCTGTACGGGCAGGGCACGCCCAGCGGTGTGATCAACATGGTCAGCAAGCGCCCCCTGGACACACCGTTCCATGAGGTCGGCGTGGAGTACGGCACCTTCAACAAGAAGCGCACCACCTTCGACTTGAGTGGCCCGCTGGACGATCAAGGCGTGTATTCCTACCGCGTCGCCGGCTTGTTCGACGATGCCGACGGGCAGATCGACCACACCGAAACCCGTCGCCAGTCCCTGTCCACCGCCTTTACCTGGCGCCCGGACGACAACACCTCGCTGACCTTGCTCGGGCATTTCCAGAAGGACCCCAAGGGCGCGTCCTACGGTTCGATGCCGGCCTGGGGCTCGGTGCTGCACAGCCCGACCGGACGCAAGATCGACGTGGATTTCTACGACGGCGAGAAAAGCTTCGAGAAGAGTGACCGCGAGTATTACTCCATCGGCTACGCCTTCGAACATCATTTCAACGATGTCTGGACCGTGCGCCAGAACGCCCGTTACCTGCGCAGCGAAGGGCAGTACCGCAGCCTCTACAGCAACTACCTGGAGAGCGACTACCGCACCATTCGGCGCTCGACCACTGCGAGCGACGTGAACATCGACGCCTACGCCCTCGACAACCAGTTGCAGGCCAAATTCGACACCGGTCCGTTGCAGCACACCGTGCTGATGGGCGCCGATTACCAGAACACCAGCACCGACACCAAGTCGGGCAGCGGCGTGTACACCGCCGGGCCTACGCTGGATATTTTCGACCCGGTCTACGGTGCGGCAGTGCCGGTGCCGGCCTACACCAGCGACGCCACCTCGCGCAGTGAGCAAACCGGCGTGTACCTGCAGGAACAGATGAAGTGGGACAAGTGGGTGTTGTTGATGGGCGGGCGCTATGACTGGGCTACCACCGACAACAGCACGCTGGCCATGACCACCCAGAAAAAGACCAAGTCGTCCCAGGACAGCAAAGCCTTCACCGGCCGCCTGGGCCTGGTTTACCTGTTCGATAACGGCCTGGCGCCGTATGTCAGCTACTCGGAATCCTTCCAGCCGCAATCCGGCACGGGCTACGGCGGTTCGACGTTCCAGCCTACCGAAGGCAAACAGACGGAAATCGGCATCAAGTACCAGCCGCCGGGCAGCAACAGCTTCATCACGGCGGCCATTTTCGACCTGCGCCAGACCAACGTGCCGACACTGGACCCGGACGCTTCCCACCTGTGCAACGGCTCGCGCTGCCAGGTGCAGGACGGTGAGGTGCAGTCCCGTGGCTTCGAACTGGAAGGCAAGGCCAGCCTGAACGACAACCTGGACATTACCGCGGCCTATGCCTACCTGGATAACCGCATCAGCAAGTCCAACAACACCGTGCGTTATGCGCCCATCAGCGACATCGGCGTCGGCCCGGCCATCGCGGCCGAAGGCACCACCACCTACGCCGTACCGCGCCATACCGCCTCGGCCTGGGCGGACTACACCCTGCACGACGGCACGCTGAAAGGCTTCGGTGTCGGGGCGGGTGCGCGGTATGTCGGTTCGTCGTGGGGCGATACCGCCAACACCCTGAAAGTGCCGGGCTACACCTTGTTTGATGCGACGGTGCACTACGACATTCCGCACATCAACCGCCAGGGTGACAACCTGCGCCT
Source organism: Pseudomonas sp. 1912-s (assembly GCF_029269205.1). NCBI lineage: Bacteria > Pseudomonadati > Pseudomonadota > Gammaproteobacteria > Pseudomonadales > Pseudomonadaceae > Pseudomonas > Pseudomonas sp. 1912-s. Next base: position 246,033 of record NZ_JARIXR010000006.1, read on the forward strand.
GGCGGTGAACGCCACCAACCTGGCGAACAAAGAGTACGTCGCATCGTGCTATTCCTACTCGTGGTGCTGGTATGGCTCACAGCGCACCGTGCAGGCGAGTGCCACATATCAGTGGTAAATAAAAAAGGCCTTGGCGAAAGGATTCGGGAGCAGCAGCGCCAAGGCCAAAAAACAGAGCGTTCGCCGATCAGGCCATGAGCGTATCCAGGATGCGTTTCCCAAGGGCCTCGGCGACGGCCTCGGATTCGATATTGGCAAAGCCCAGCAGCAAGCCGGAGCCGGTCTGGCCTTGAATATTCCAGTCGCTCAAGGCTTCTGCATAAATCCCGGCCTGCGCCAGGCGCGCCACGCACAGGCGGTCTGACTGTTGCGCGTTCAGGCGCAGGATCAGGTGCATTCCGCCCGGTTGGGCATCAATCGAAATATGCGCGCCCAAGGCCTTGCGCAGGCCCCTGGCGGTGGCTTCCCGCCGCTCACCGTAGAGTTTGCGCATACGCTGGATATGCCGCGCAAAATGCCCTTCGGCCATAAACGTCGCGACGATCGCCTGGGTCAATTCCGGGCAACCGCCGAGGAAGGTCTGGCTGACGTGCTCGAAGCGTTCCACCTGCGCCGCCGGCACCACCAGGTAGGCGAGGCGGATACCGGGAAACAACACCTTGCTGAATGTCCCGGCGTAAAGCACCCGGCCTTCGCGGTCCAGGCTCTTGAGGGCCGGCAGCGGGCGGCTCACGTAGCGGTATTCGCCGTCGTAGTCGTCCTCGATGATCCAGGCCTGCTGGCGGCTGGCCCAATCCAGCAGTTCCAGGCGCCGGGGCAACGCCAGCGAGACGCACAGCGGGCTTTGATGGGCCGGCGTGACCACTACGGCGCGGGCGCCTTTGCCCGGTTGCACGGCCTGGGACACCTGCATGCCGTCCTGGTCCACCGGTACCGGTATGGCGTTGATATTCAAGTAATCCAGCAACGGTCGGGTGAACAGGTAGCCCGGGTCTTCCACCAGCACCCGGTCGCCCGGTTCCAGCAGCGCATGGGCGATCAGGCCCAGGGTGTTGCGGTAGCCCGAGGTGACGAAGACTTGCGCAGGCGAGCAATGGATACCCCGGGCGACCTGCAGGTAGCTGGCAATCGCCGTGCGCAGGGAGTTCAGGCCGTAGACGCAGGGGTTGGCCATGTCTGCGACCTGGGTGGCACGCACGCAGCGGGCGGCGATTTTCGACCAGATCTTGCGCGGGAACGCATCGAGTGCCGGCAGGCCCATTTGAAACGGCAGCACGGCGGCCTTTTGCCTCACGGCGTTGTGATCGCTGGCGGTGGCGGGGCGCTCCGGCAGGCTGGACTTGATCCCTTCAGCCACCACGGTGCCGGCCTGGCCACGGGCCTGGATATAACCTTCGGCTGCCAGCAGCGAATACGCCGTGTCGATGGTGCCCCGGGCCAGACCCAGCTCCTTGGCCAGGGCCCGGGCCGCTGGTATGCGTTCCCCCGGCTTGAGCAGACCGTCGGCAATCGCGCTGCGGAACCGCCAGTAAAGTTGCCGGTAGATCGGCTCGGCAGAGCCGGCGTCCAGCGGTGAAAAGGCCTTGATCGAAGTGCTCATCCGGCGGCGGGTCCTGTTCAGGTGGCGAAGTAGTCGTGCAGCGCCTGGTCGGTCTGGAGGCGGGTCTGGGCCAGGGTTTCCGGGCGTGAAGCGGTGCCTTCGACGGTGAAGAAGGTCACGTCATGCAGGCCGATCATGCCCAGGATGGTTTTCAGGTACGGCGTCAGGAAGTCCGGCTGGTGCGCACGCTCCCCGGAAAATCGCCCGCCCGAGGCCACGGCGACGAACACGGGCCGGTCCTGCAACAAGCCAACCTTGCCCTGGGCCGAGATATCGAAAGTGCGGCGCACCCGCGCAATGTGATCGAGCCATAGCTTGAGGGCTGCGGGCACCGAGTAGTTATGCATGGGGGTGGCAATCACCACGATATCGGCCAGTTCCACTTCGCGAACAAGCTGCTCGGACTGGGCCATCGAACCCTCTGATGAGACATCCACCGGCGACTGCTGGGACGTTGCATAAGCCTCGTCCACCGGCGCCAGGGCATTGCCGGCGATAAGGCGCCGGGTCACCTCGGCAGCCGGGTGCCGCTGGCGCAGGCATTCAATGATCCTGTGGGAGAGCGCGGTGCTCTCCGACGCTTGCCCGCGAGGGCTGGCACTGACATGCAGAATATTCATGGGGCGGTGCTTCCTGGATGGATGGCCCTCAGTCTACGAACCCCATGACCCATGCCAAAGGGCCAAGAATCAAGATTCAGAGTAGGCCATGCCGGCGCATTCATGGCCTGGTGTTCAAGCCAGATCATGGATCTTTTGGAGTAGGCCATGGCGCCGCAAGATGGCGGCTTCATCCCACTGCTACAGGATTTCACCATGACAACGCGTCTCGACTACTCCAAAGCTTCCCCTGAAGGTTACAAAGCGTTCGGCGGGGTTTACGTCTACCTGCAGAACAGTGGCCTGTCCAAGGAGCTGATCGACCTGGTCTACCTGCGGGTTTCCCAGGTCAACGGCTGCGCCTTTTGCATCGACATGCACTCGCGGGACCTGCTCAAGCAAGGCCTGGCCGTGGACAAGCTGGTGCTGGTGCCGGTGTGGCACGACGCCGGCGCTGTCTTCACCCAGCGTGAGCGCGTGGCGCTGGCCTTTGCCGAAGCCGTTACCGCCAGTGATGTGTCCGACGCGGACTACGCGGCGGCGGCCGCCGAGTTCAGTGACAAAGAGCTGGCCGATCTTACCTACGGCATCGCCTTGATGAATGCCTTTAACCGGCTGGGCATCACTTTCCGCACCACGCCAGCGGCTGCCGCCAAGGCCTAAGCCGAAGCGGATTCGCGGTGGCGAGGCGGCTGGGCCCCTCGCCACACACCCATTGAGTTTCCTGAGGGTTCACCCTATGGCATGGCTACTCCTCGGCTTGGCCGGCATCCTTGAAATCGCCTTCGCGTTCGCGATGAAGGCCTCGGATGGCTTCACCCGATTCACCCCCGGACTGCTCACCGTGGTGACCGGCGTTTCCAGCGTGATCCTGCTTTCGATGTCGCTGCGCACCCTTCCGGTGGGCAGCGCCTATGCGGTCTGGACGGGAATCGGCGCCGCCGGCACCGCGATCCTCGGCATGGCGTTGCTGGGCGATTCCACCGCGCCGTTGCGGGTGCTGTGCATCGTGCTGATCCTGGCAGGCGTGATCGGCCTCAAGCTAGTCTCGGCCAATTAGTACCGCTATGAGCAGGTATTTATCAGAGATGGCCTTTTAACATTGCATCTCACTCTTTATCATCCGCCCCAGCACTCCGGCCATGGAGACGCTCCATTCACTAAGGAAGTCGTAATGCACATTGGAAAAATGCTGGGGTTGGCCCTGATCACGTTGTCGATGAGCGGCTGCGCCAGTTTCACGAAGGACGAAGTAGCACCGGTCACGCTGCCGTCGAAGGCCAGCTACGCCAACAAACCTAACGTCTACGTAGACTTCAAGTTCTACCAGGGCGAGCCGACCAACGCCGCCGCCGCCGAGGTTCCGCAAGCGCGGGAAATGCTCAAGCCTCAGTTGCAGAAAGTCTTGACCGACTCCGGCCTGTTTGGTCGCGTTACCCTGGATGAATTCCAGAAGCAGCCGGGCGATTACAACCTGCGCCTGAAGGTCTACAACCATCCACCGGGTGGCGGCCAACTGGCCCTGGCGTTTATCAGCGGCTTTACCTTCACCATCATCCCGGCGCTGGGGACTGATCAGTACACCATGAAGCTGGAATCGGTGGACGCACAAGGCCAGACGCTGAGCACCGGCACCAACCATGACGCGATCAATACCTGGATGGGTATCTGGTTTATCCCGCTGATGGCCAACACGCCAAAAGACGCGGTGACCGACACCTTTACCCGCCAGGTCAATGCCTTGCTCAAGCAAATGGTCGACGGCAATAACCTGAAGTACTCGGCACTGGATGCCGGCGTGCCACGGGCGTGACATGTTGCAAGCAATAAGCTGAAACAGCTGCGAGGGCAGGGTGACCGGCCCTCGCAGCCCAGGCCTTACTTCAGCGCCTGGATAAACAGCGGGTCGCTGTACAGCGACTTGAGCAAATCCCGCACCATCGGGTTGTAGGCATTGGCAGCATTCGGGATCGCAATGAACCCGAAGAACGAACTGGACCAGGTGTGATTCACTTCCTTGGTCGCGTCGTACGCCACGTCAGTCCCCTTGAGCAGCGTAAACCGTGCGGCCAGCGTGCCGTTGCCGGAGCCCATGCCTGCCGTCAGCGAATTCTTCACCACCAACACTTGCAGATGACGTTCGGCTTGCGGGTTCAGCAGGCCTGCCAATTGCAGTTCCTGAGTGATTGCGGCCTGGATATGCGCCGGGATACTGCCGCTGGGTGAGCGGATTGGATTGGCACGTACCGTCAGCGAACCTTCGCCCGACGCAGCAGTGACCTGGGCATTGCTGACGGGTTGCAGCGGGGCTTTTTGCTTGAGGATCTGGACGTTGTCGAAGTTCGGCTCGTATTGCGTCATGGTGACGCCGCAACCTTGCAACAGCAGCGCGAGCAATGGGGTCAACAGTAGAAGCTTTTTCACGGCGTTTCCTTGCGTGAGTGTGGGAGAGCGCCGCGATTATCGTCAGGCAATGGCCGGGCGGCAACAAATAGTGGCAAAAGGCCTTAAAACTTGTGTAGGCGCTTGACCCGGTGTCCTGCCGGAAAAATCATCAAGAAGGCAATTTGCTGGCCCCTTTGTAACAAAATCCTCGCCAAAATCACTTTTATTTTCAGGTGGTTAGGCGGGATGCAAATGCGCAAGGTTGGAATCATGCTGATCGCCTGTTCCCTGGCGGGTGGGGCAGTATCGGTTCAGGCACGGGAGCTGCGGGACAACGACAAATACATGTGCAGCTGGGGCGCGGGCACGGCGGCCCGGGCGCAGGAATTGAAGCTGTCGGGGGTGTCGCTGTATGCCGCGCGCCAGAAACTGAAGACCTACCAGTTCAAGAAACCCTGGATGCACATGATGGCCATGGGCATCACCGAGCAGACCTACGACAGCCGTTCGCGGGTCAAGCCCGAGGTGATTCGCCAGAGTTTTTACCAGGATTGTGTGCGCTACAAGCTGGCGCGCAAGTAACCCCTACTTGTCCAGCAGCACCTGAAACCGTGAGAACGACTGGTCGTAGGTCGGCTCCCACGGAAAGCGCCCTTGCTTGTCCGGCCAGACCATTTGCAGCGCGGGGAAATCCGCCTGGACCGAACCGTAGAACCAGCCGGCATAACCGAGGTATTCGCGGTAGTGCTGGCGGGCGACAGGAATGAACGCGATGCGCATGCCTTCGGCAATATCGTCATAGGGCGTGTAGGTTTCATAGGCGGCTTTCGCGCCGGCAAAGCGGATCGCGGTGATGTTCAGCAACTGCTGTGCAATCTGCGGCGGCAGCCCGAATACGATGATTTCCGGCTGGCCGAAATTTGCGTAGAACCCCAGCGAGTAGGCAAACGACGGCTCCCCGTCTTCGGCACGCACATGTACATGATGCCAGCCGATTTTCTTGATATCCGCCAATACCTGTTCGTCGTACTCCGTATCTGCCTTGGGCAACTGGAATCCCGGGAGCGGGGCCTTGGCCGACGTGTTCATCGAGAACAATGAGGCGGCGAAGAGGGCGACGGCGCGAATGATGTTCATCAGAGTCCTTTCTGCGGGATCGTTGGGTGAAAGCGCGATGAGGCTAGCAGCGTTGGGTTCGGTCGGCAAAGTGATCGATGCACCGCTCAGTGCAAAATCTGCGTAAGGCTGTCCAACTTCGCCCTGGCGCCAGTGCGCATACTGGCCCCAGGTAAACGAAGAGGCACCTGCCATGACCCGCTACGTCATCACTCCCAACGAAATCCCGTCCCTCGCCATCCAGGACGACGACGCTCGCTTCCCGCTGCGCCGGGTGTTCTGTGTGGGGCGCAACTACGGCGAACATACCCGTGAAATGGGCCACGACCCCGACCGCGAGCCGCCGTTCTTTTTCATGAAACCGGCCGATGCCGTGGTGCCTGCCGAGGGCGTGATCGCCTATCCGCCGCTGACCGCCGACCTGCACCATGAAGTCGAGTTGGTGGTAGCCATCGGCGAGGGCGGGGTGGACATTGCCCCGGAAGATGCCCTCGCGCATGTCTGGGGTTACGGCCTGGGCATCGACCTGACCCGCCGCGACCTCCAGGCCCAGGCGAAAAAACAGTCGCGTCCCTGGGAATGGGCCAAGGCCTTCGATGAGTCGGCACCTTGCACGGCGTTGCAGCCGGTGAGCGCCGTCGGCCACCCGGGCACTGGGCGAATCTGGCTGAAGGTCAATGGCGAACAACGCCAGGTGGGCGACCTGGCGGACCAGATCTGGTCGGTGGCCGAGGTGATCAGCCATGCGTCCAAATCCGTGGCGCTGAAGGCTGGCGACCTGATCTTCACCGGCACTCCGGCGGGCGTCGGCACCTTGCAACCGGGCGATGTCGTGACCGCCGGAATCGACGGCCTGACCGAGCTGGGCTTCACCCTCGGCCAGGGTTGACGCTACAGTGGTGCCCAGGCTTCCCGAGAATGACGTATGCCCGGCACCCGCATCACCACCTATGGCATGGAACAGCGCAGCGACCGCTCTGACTTCTACATCCGCGACAAGCGGGGCAGGGCGGCGCTGACCAGTCCCCATCGCCACGAATATTTCCAGATCCAGATCAACCTCGGCGGCGACACCGTGCAGCACATCGGCGGTGCGGTGCGCCCGTTCCCGAAAAAGGCCCTGGCCTTTATCCTGCCTCATCGCCTGCACGTGATCCCCCATCCCGAAGACGGCGACTTCATGCTGATCAATTTCAGCCAGGGGTTTTTCCTGCCGCAACTGACCTGCGACCCGCTGGACCTGGAAGACATTCCCATCGGCCAGGCCCCTGAGCTGTCGCCGTTCCGTTTCCAGGAACAACTGGATTTCATCCTTGAAGACGCGGCATTCGAGGAAGTCAAAACCTGGCTGGAACACATGCGCACCCTCGACGCCCACCGCAGCTTCGGCGCCCGGGAGCGGCTCAAGGGTTACCTGTTCCAGTTGATCGGGCTGGTGTGCCAACAGTACGCCGAACCGCTCCAGGCCTTCGCCGCCAACAACGCCACCCGCCGTGGCCGCAAGGATGCCCTGGCGCGGGTGCAAGGCTACATCCGCGAGCATCTGCACGAACCGTCGCTGAATCTCACCGAAGCGGCGGCGGCCGCCTTTCTGTCGCCCAACTACCTGACCCACCTGCTGCGCAAGGAAACCGGCAAGCCCTTTTCCCAACTGGTGCTCGACCGGCGCATGCAACTGGCGCGCACGCTGCTGCTCAACAGCCCGCAGAGGATCGGCGCGATCGCCGACCGTTGCGGGTTTACCGATGAAGCGTATTTTTCCCGGTGTTTTCGCAAGGCCCACGGGCTGGCGCCGGGGCAGTTCAGGCGGCGTGAGCAGGATTAACGCGTCATTCAGCTGACTGTTTTACAAATCCAACACAACCCATGTGTTTCAATTTACATACAATTGAGCGTCTCATTGGGAGGCGGTGCACATGGGTACGGTTATACGGGTGGCAACCCCGGACGATATCGAGGCCATTTTCGAGATTCGCACGGCGGTGGTGCAGAACCATCTGAGCCGCGAGCAGATGGCCGAGCTGGGTATTACTCCGCAGGTCGTCGCCGACAGCATGCGCGAGGCTCCCTGTGTGTGGCTTGCCGAAGTGAAGGGTACGCCCGTCGCGTTCTCGATGGTCGATCTTGCCGAAGGCGAGGTGTTTGCGCTGTTTGTGTTGCCGTCCCACGAGAACCTCGGGTTAGGCCGCCAGTTGATGGCAGTGGCCGAGGCGGCGTTGTTCGAACGCCACGACACGCTATTCCTGATCACCGACGGGCGCGATCAGGTCCGGGCCAATGGCTTTTACCAACGGCTTGGCTGGTCAGTGGTCGACACAGCCGAGGGCGACGACGTTCGTTATCAGAAACACAAGGTGCAATGAGTGTATGAGTGAGCTGGAACCCCCTCCATCCAACGCCTTCCGCTATTTTGTTGTCGGGGTTCTGTGTGTGGCGGTGATGCTGGGGGCCTATTTCGTTCGGCTCAATGCCCAGGTTGATCGGCAGCGGGAAGAAGCGGCTGAGCGCCTGGCGTTGTGTCGTCAGGCGGCCGCCGTTTCGCGTGCCTCTCCTCAGGACGAATTGGTGCTGGTGGATCCGTGCAGACACTTGAGTGAGCATTACCTGAAGAAGCCCACACACTTTTAATTAATAACCTTATTTTTATCGCGGAATTAAACAGCGCAAGTTTGTTTAATTTAGGGAGTTATTGCACCAAAAAGTGGCATTTTTAATAATCGGATCCATTAAAAATGTGTGGTTATTGAATGACTTAGCGCTGTTTTAATCCGACGAAAGGTTGAAAATCATCTTGTTACAAGTTTTCCCGCTGGGTAATATAGCCGGGCGTTCACCTCCCACGGTTTATGCATTTTTAAATCCCAAGTTTCCATCAGCTACTTGGGATTTTTTTTGCCCGCGATTTGACCTTTGTATCAATTCGCCACGTCGGCAAACTCCGCGCGCATCCGGCCATTGCGCTTGGCCTGGTACAGCAGCTTGTCTACCGCTTCGACAAACTCCAGCGCCGCGCTGCCCGGTTTTACCGTGCAGGTGCCTACCCCAAGACTCAGCGTCAGCAGGTCGGACACCGCCGAATGCCCATGCCCGATCTGTTGCTGGCGTATGAGGTGCAGGCAGCGTTCGGCCACGCGCCGGGCGGATTCGGCATCGGTTTCCGGCAGCAACCACACAAACTCTTCACCGCCGATGCGCGCAATGAAGTCCCGCGGCCGGTTGGCCGCCTGCGACAGCGTGCGTGCCACCTGGCGCAGGCATTCGTCGCCCTTGATATGGCCGTAGAGGTCGTTGTACTGCTTGAAATAATCGATATCCAGCAGGATCAACGACAGCGGCAATTGGCTGCGCTGGGCACTGGTCCATTCGCGCGCCAGCACGGTGTCGAACATGCGCCGGTTGGCGATGCCGGTCAGGCCGTCCTGGAAGGAATACTCCTCCAGCTGTTTCTGCAGGCGGATCAAGTGCTCTTCGGTCTTCTTGCGCTCGCTGATATCGAACATGAAGCCGATCAGCGCTTGCACCTCGCCGTCCTTGCGCTCCACGTGCACCACGTCGCGAATCCATACGTACTCGCCGCTGGCGGTCAAGGCCCGGTAATCGGCTTCGTGGTCGACCCCGGCGCGGGACTGCGAGACGCAGAAGTTGACCACGTATTCGCGGTCGTCCGGGTGCATGCGTTCCACCCAGTCATCGACGGTGGCCCAGCTCTGCGGGGTCCAGCCCAGCAATGTCTCGATTTGCGGGCCGATGTAGCTGAAGGTCATGGTTGCCCAGTCGATGCGCCAGGGAATGGCCTTGGTCGATTCCAGCAAGGTCTTGTACACGGCACTGTCGGGTTCGCTCGGCGGTTCGATGCTCATAAGGGACGCTCTTGATGGCGGCAAAAACCCAGAGCATCTGGCCATCATCGGCAGGAATCAAGTGCTTCGCGCGGCATCGGATGAGAGGTCGTGGTGTGGTTTTTCTGGCGTCAGCCGGCCAGCGCTTTTAGCCAAAATGAGCACTGAGTATCACTTTTGACTTAATTCCCCGGCAGGTTGAAAAAGCTCATCTACCCTAGACGGATCACGTCCACCGAGTCTGGTCCAGCGAAGGGTGCCCGCATGGTCTCGATAGCCGAGTTTCGCCACATCATGGAGTCGGGCTTCCTGCCCCTTGCCTGTGACTGCTCGTTGAACAGCGACGGTTCGCTGCGCATCAATATCTTCGACCCGGTCTCCGGCCGCGTCGACCTGCTGTTGACCCGTGTCTCGCCCCAGGGTCTGGACAGCATCCGTTCCATCTCAAACCTGATTGGCGAACTGCGCACCGAGATCAAGGCCGGGCGCAGGGGGTTTGCGGCGGTCAGTTAGTCGATCAGGAGATCGCTTGTGCCGTCGGGGTCGTGACTACCCCGTAACCGCGCCAGCAGCAATGCTCGCGGTGCCCCGGCAGGAACACGCAGCCGCCAAGGTTCATGAGCAGGACGGCGGCAACCAGCAGTGAAATTCGACGAGACATGGTGATTTCCTCAAGGTAGTGAACGTTGCCGCTCAACAGGCAGGCCTGCGGATTGCCAACGGTTAACCCTTGAACGCGACCGCCTGGCCAAATCCGTCGCGGCTTTTTGCATATTTCATCAAACCCCCGCAAACCCTGGGCAATACTGGCCCTGTCTGGCGTGCTCGCGCGTCGCGAAAAAAATCATTTTTGACGCGACGGATTTTCCCGGCACCCGCCGTTCAACCCTACAGCTGCGATCACTGGCGATCGCCGATGAAGGAGTTGTCATGAGAGTTGCACGACCGCTGGCCACATTACGTTATGCCTTGTTGCTACCGCTGGCCCTGGCCGCCCTGGTCAGCACGCCGACCTTTGCCCAGACCGAAGTGATCATCCGCGATGCGCCGCCGCCGATGCGCGTCGAGGCGGTTCCCGTCGAGCGTCCTGGCTACGTGTGGGACCGCGGGCACTGGCGCTACGAAGGGCGTGGCTACGTGTGGGTGCCGGGCCATTGGCAGCCAGTGATGCGCAACGCCCGTTGGGAACCTGGCCACTGGGAGTCGCGCGGCCCCAACTGGTTCTGGATCGAAGGGCACTGGATTCGCTGACCAGCCCGTCAACCTGACCCTTAGCCACCGGACCGAGACTTGCCCTATTGAAAGACACTGATCCGGACGTTGAGCTGTTGGCCCGCATCGGTAACAACGAACCGGCGGCCATCAACGAAATGGTGACGCGCAAACTTCCACGTTTGTTGGCGCTCGCCAGTCGGATCCTCGGGGATGCCGACGAGGCCAGGGATGTGGCCCAGGAAAGCTTCCTGCGTATCTGGCGCCAGGCTGCGAACTGGCGCAGTGGCGAAGCGCGCTTCGACACCTGGTTGCACCGTGTGGTGCTCAACCTGTGCCATGACCATTTGCGTCGGCGCAAGGAGCGCCCGTTGAACGACGAGGAGGCCATGAACGACGTGGTCGACAGCGCGCCTGCGCCCGATGAGCAACTCGAAGCGGTTGCCCGCAGCGAGCATATGGCGCGGGCGTTGGCGTCGCTGCCTGATCGCCAGCGCGAGGCGATCGTGCTGCAGTACTATCAAGAGCTGTCGAATATCGACGCCGCGGCGCTGATGAACATCAGCGTCGAGGCACTGGAGAGCCTGCTGTCACGGGCCCGGCGCAACTTGCGCAGTTACCTTGACGACACACCCGGGCCCGCCCGCCCAGGAAGGGGAAAACCATGACGCCCGAACGATTTGCCCAATTGGCCGAGGCTTACGGCGGCCACTTGCACCGTTGGCCCCGGGCCGAACAGGCCGAGGCCCAGGCACTGCTGGACGCAGGCGATGACGGCGCACTGGAGGTGTTGCACCAGGCACGCTGGCTCGATGGCCAGCTGGATGGCTATCAACTGGCGCCGGTCGACCCGGCGCTGGCCCGGCAGATCCGCCAGTCGTTTCCCCGGCGCCCGTCCTTCTGGGCGCGCTACGCCGGCTGGCTGTCGCCCGCCGGTTTCGTCGGCGTGGGCATTGCCGGGATCGCCGCCGGAATCCTGGTGGCGTCCTTGAGCGTGCCGCTGCCCATGCTCGGCCCTGAAGTCCTGCCGAGTGTCTTCGACCAGGGCGACGCCGAAGTCGTCTTCACCGTCAACGCCGAGGAAAGCGAGCAATGACCCCGTCACCCAAATACCTGAAGCCGCTGCTGGTTGTGTCGGTGTTGTTCAACGTGTTTTTGATCGGCGGGGTCGGCGGTGGCCTGTACCACTGGCTGGCGAATACCAAACCCGCCGAGGCCGTGGTGAACCAGCATGGCTTGCGCCAGGCGATGGTCAAGCTGCCGCCGGAACGGCGCAAGGAATTGCGCCAACTGCTGCGTCAGAATCGCTCGGACAGTCAACCGCTGGTGCTGGCCGGGCGCGAGGCGCGGCTGGATGTGATCAAGCAACTGGAAGCGCCGACCCTGGACCGCGAGGCATTGGTGACCGACCTGGGCAAAGCCCGGGAAGCCGACATGGCGCTCCGGGCGTTGGTGGACAACACCCTTGCGCAGTTCGCCAGCACCTTGCCCCGGGATGAGCGCCAGCGGTTGGTGGAAGCGTTGTATTTGAAGGGGCAGGCGAAGGGCCAGGTCGCCAAAAAGAACTGAGACGGGCGACGGATTTTCCCGGGTGGCAGCGTTTAACCCGGGTAAGCCCGCCACTCAGGCGCTGGCCAGTCTCATTGGGGAATCCTGCCATGTCCCGCCTATTAAAAGCCACGCTCGCCGCCACGTTGATGGCGGCTGCGTTATCCGGTTGTATTGTCGAACCTGTTCACCCGCGTCGTCCGCCCCCCTTGGTTGAAGTGGTGCCGGTGGCACCGGCGCCGGGGTATCAGTGGGTGCGGGGGCACTATCGCTGGGGGAATGGGCAGTGGTTATGGGTGCCGGGGCATTGGCGGTATTGATCCTTCACCACTGTCAGCAACAACACCGGCTCCCACATGTGATAGGGGCTCCGTCAGGACTTTCCTGAACGTCTCCACCAACGGCCGCAAATTGATCCGGTGCCACGCCGCCCACAGCGGTGTGGTATAGGTCAGCCACGGCAGTTCCCGCAGCACCACGCCCGGTGGTGCATTGCGGCTCAAACCCTTTTGCACCATCGCCACACCCAACCCCGACGCCACCAGTCCCAACGCGGTAAACGGCTCGCTGGCTTCCATCGGAATCTGCGGGGTGAAACCTGCCCGAATGCACGCCGCGACGAAGTCATCCGCCGGGTTCGCCCCGGGTTTGCGTTGTACGCCGATCCATTGTTGCTCGGCGAGGTGTTCGGGCAGCAGTTCGCTGAGGCTGGCCAGCGGATGCTGCTCGGGCAGCGCCAGCAACATCGGATCGTCCAGCACTTGCAAGGCAATCAGGTCCGGGTCATCTGCTGCCGGCGGTTCACCTACCAGGGCGATGTCGAGGCTGCGCTGGCGCAAGCCTTCCAGTTGCTCAATGGAGGGCAGGTTGTACAGGGCGATATGCACGTTGGGCCGCGCGTCACGCAGTACCTTCAGGGCGTTGGGCAGTACGCCCGCGTGCATGGCATTTTCGATGTAGCCGATGCACAACCCGCCTTCTTCGCCTTTGCCCAGGCGCCGACCCAACGATTCCAGGCGGTTGGCGTGGGTCAGCAGCGCCTTGGTTTCGGCAAGGAACGTCTGGCCATCGCGGGTCAGGCGGATGCGCTGTTGGCTGCGCTCGAACAGGGTCAAACCCAGGCGCTCTTCCAGTTGGGCGATTTGCCGGCTCAGGGGCGATTGGGAAATGTGCAACCGTTCGGCAGCACGCCCCACGTGTTCTTCTTCAGCGACTACAACGAAGTAGCGCAGTTGGCGAAAATCGATCATGTCAGACCTGTAAGGACTCAAGTTGGTCGCAGTATGTCTTGGACGGTCCGATCTCTGCAATCTACGATCTGCTCAACGGTCAACACAGCGACCTTGAACAGTCTTGAGGATTTACCCCATGAGCTTGAAAGACAAACTGCCCGGCGTGCTGGGTTTTGGCACCGCCCCGTTGGGCAACATGTTCCGTGCAATTCCTGAAGACGAGGCGCAAGCCACTGTCGAAGCGGCCTGGAACCAGGGCGTGCGTTACTTCGACACCGCGCCGTTCTACGGTTCGGGCCTCTCGGAAATTCGCCTGGGCCAGGCCCTGTCGAAGTACAACCGCGACGACTATGTGCTCAGCACCAAGGTCGGCCGGGTGATCCTGGATGAAGTGGAAGAAAGCGCCCGCGACCTCGGCGAGAAAAGCGGCGTGTTCGAACATGGCCGGCCGAACAAGATGGTCAACGACTACAGCGCCGACGCCACCCTGCGTTCCATCGAAGACAGCCTCAACCGTCTGCAAACCGATCGCCTCGACATCGTGTGGATTCACGACATCGCCCAGGACTTCTACGGCGACCAATGGCTGGACTACTTCAATCAGGCGCGCACCGGGGCTTTCAAAGTGCTGACCCGCCTGCGTGAAGAAGGCGTGATCAAGGCCTGGGGCCTGGGCGTCAACCGTGTCGAGCCGTGCGAATTGACCCTGGACCTCACCGAAGCCCAGCCCGATGGCTTCCTGCTCGCGGGTCGCTACACCTTGCTCGACCACGAACGTGCCTTGCAGCGCCTGATGGACGCGGCCCTGGCGCAGAACGTCGAGATCGTGGTCGGCGGCCCGTACAGCTCGGGGATCCTGGCCGGCGGTGCGCATTTTGAATACCAGAAAGCCAGCCCGGCGATCATCAGCAAGGTCGAGCAGATCAAGGCGATTGCCGCTGCCCATGGCGTCAGCGTGAAAGCCGCGGCCCTGCAATTCTCCCTGGCCCACCCGGCGGTGGCGGCAGTGATTCCGGGTGCCAGTCGTCCGGGTCGAATTGCCGAAGACGTCGCGGCGTTGTCAGAGAAGATTCCCGCAGCCTTTTGGCAGGCCCTGCGCGAGGCCCGATTGATTTCGGCCCGTGCACCGCTGCCGCTCTAACCACAGGAACGCGAACGATGAAAATTGATATCAGTGGCAAAGTCGCAATCGTCAGTGGCAGCACCGCCGGGATCGGTCTGGGCATCAGCCAGGCCCTGGCCCAATCCGGCGCCACGGTGGTGGTGATCGGGCGTGAATCGGGCAAGGTCGACGAGGCGCTGGCGACGATTCGCCAGGCCGTACCCGGCGCCGAGTTGCACGGGTTGGTGGCAGACCTCGGCACGCTGGAGGGCGCTGAAAAGCTGTTCGCCGCCGAACCGCGGGCCGACATCCTGGTGAACAACCTCGGGATCTTCAACGACGTCGATTTCTTCGACGCACCCGACAGCGAGTGGACGCGTTTCTACGAGGTCAACGTGATCTCCGGCGTGCGGTTGTCGCGGCATTACACGCCGGGCATGGTCAAGCAGGGCTGGGGCCGGGTGATCTTCGTATCGTCTGAATCCGGCGTGGCAACCCCCGCCGACATGATCAACTACGGCGTCACCAAAAGCGCCAACCTGGCGGTGTCCCACGGGCTGGCCAAACGGCTGGCGGGCACCGGGGTGACGGTCAACGCGATCCTGCCGGGCCCGACCTTTACCGATGGGCTGGAGCACATGCTCAAGGACGCGGTGGCCAAGTCCGGCCGCAGTGCGCGGGACGAGGCCGATGTGTTTGTGCGCAATGCGCGGCCGACGTCGATCATCCAGCGCGCAGCGAATGTGGATGAAGTGGCGAATCTGGTGGCGTACATTGCTTCACCGTTGTCCTCTGCAACCACCGGTGCCGCGTTGCGGGTCGACGGCGGCGTTGTCGACAGCATGGCAATCTGATTTTTCTTGAATGGTTTGGAGTGTGAATCGTGGCAAAAGCATCTGCTGTTATTGAAATTCCGGTTTCGGCCGAACAGGTTTGGCAATTGGTGGGCGGTTTCAATTCGCTGCCGGATTGGCTGCCCTTTATCGTCAAGAGCGAGCCGAGCGAAGGCGGGCGTGTGCGTCATCTGCAAACGGCGGATGGCGGTGTGGTGGTGGAGCGGTTGCAAAGCTTTGATAACGTCGCACGCACCTACAGCTACTCGATCAGCGAGTCGCCGTTTCCAGTGAGTGAATACCTGGCGACCTTGAAGGTAGAAGGGCTGACTGCCCGTTCTGCCAAGGTGACCTGGTCGGGCGTGTTTACCCCGGTGGCCGGTGTGACGGACGCGGCGGTGGAGGAGTTGTTTGCCGGGGTCTACAGCGGTGGGCTTGAGGCGCTGCGGGGCAATTTCCCGGGCTGAAATAGTTGCTTGGGGTTAATGAAGATCAAAATGTGGGAGCGGGCTTGCTGTGGTGAGGGGGCTTGTCCTGAGGTGAGGGGGCTTGTCCTGTGGTGAGGGGGCTTGTCCCCCGTCGGGTTCACCACCGATTGATGGGGCTGCTTCGCAGCCCAGCGCGGGGCAAGCCCGCTCACCACAGGACAAGCCCGCTCACCACAGCTGGCCAGCTCCTACATTGGGTTTGTGGTGTTCTTCAGGCTTCTGGCATCAGTTGTTGGCGGCATTCGAGGATCAATTTCGCGCCGCCACTTTCGCTGCTGCCCACTTCCAGTTTGAAGCCGTGCAGGTTGATGATCGCGGCCACAATCGACAGCCCCAACCCAAACCCGCCTTGTTGTTGATTACCTTCGTCCACCCGGTAGAAACGCTGGAACACTGCGGCACGTTCCGCTGCAGGAATCCCGGGCCCGGAGTCAAGCACTTCTATGCGGGTGCTGCCGGCATCGTTCACGCCCCGCAGGATCACTTCACCGCCCGGTGGGGTGAATTTGATTGAGTTGCTCAGCAGGTTGGCCAGGGCTTCGAACAGCAAGGCACGGTCGCCGGTGATCCACGGTAGCGAGGCCGGTACTTCCAGCAGCAATTCCATCTCGCCTTCTTCTGCCAGCGGCAGGTAGAAGTCGTGGAGTTCCTGCAGCAAGGGCAGGGGGTCGAGCACCAGGAAGCCGGAGCGGCGCTGGTGGTCTTCCAGTTCGGAAATCCGCAGCAAACCGCGAAAGCGCGCCATCAAGGTGTCGGTCTCGGCAATGGCCGCGTCCAGTTGCAGGGCGTGGGGCGCGTCTTCATCGGCCTGCTGCTGGATCCGGTACAACTGGGCCCGCAGGCGGGTGAGCGGGGTGCGCAGGTCGTGGGCGATGTTGTCGCACACGCCCTTGACCTCGTTCATCAGCTTCTCGATGCGATCGAGCATCGCGTTGACGATGGCCGCCAGCATGTCCAGTTCATCGCGTCGGTCCGACAGCGGCAGGCGATGAGTCAGGTCGCCGGCCACGATGGCTTCGGCGCTGGCCTGGATCCCGCGAATCCGCCGTAACGGGCGTCGCCGGAGCAGGTGCCAGCCGGCCGCGCCGGGAATGATCGTCAGGGTGATCCCCCACAACAAGGCATGCAGGATGATCCGCGTCACGCCAAACAGCGAGCCGTTGGCCCGCACCAGGATCAGCCAGCGCCCGTCTTCGGTGTGGGTGGCCACGGCGTCGCAGCTGTCGCGGGGCAGTTTCGGGTCGTCGGAGTTGATGCAGTTGGCCAGGGCATGGATGTGCCCGTCCATCGGCAGGTCCGGCGGTATCACGCGGATCGGGCCGCTGATCGGGTTGAACTGATCGTCGAACAGCCCGTAGGCGTCCACGCCCTTCATGTCGAAGGTCATGCTGGTGGTCAGGGCTTCCACCAGTTCTTCGCCGTCAAAACGCTGGAACAAGTGTTGGCGCTGCATCAACGAGTGGCGCGAGAGGTCGCCCAGGTAACCGGACACCTCGTAGTACAGCACGCCCATGAGGATGCAGCTCCAGGCCACGAACAACGAACTGTAGAGCGCCAGCAGCCGGCTGCTGGAGGAACGCCAGCCTTTAGAGGGGTTCAGCAATGACATACCCGGAACCTCGTACCGTGCGGATCAGCGGCGTGAGGCCCGGCGGGTCGATTTTTTTGCGCAGGCGACCGATGTGCACATCGATCAGGTTAGTGCCCGGGTCGAAGTGATACCCCCAGACTTCCTCGAAGATCATCATCCGCGACAGGATTTGCCCGGTGTTGCGCATCAGGAATTCCAGCAGTTTGTATTCCGTCGGCAACAGGCTCAGGGGCTGTTCGGCGCGGCTGGCTTCACGGCTGATCAGGTTCAGTTCCAGATCGGCCACACGCAGTGCGGTTTCGAACTCCTTGACCGTGCTTTTGCGGCGCAACAGCACTTCGACGCGGGCGGCCATTTCGTCGGAGGCGAACGGTTTGGTCAGGTAGTCATCGCCACCGGCCCGCAGGCCGCGTACCCGTTCATCCACGTCGGAGAGGGCGCTGATCATCAGGATCGGTGTCGACACGCCAATGGTGCGCAGGGTGGTGACGATGGCCAGGCCATCCAGTTCCGGGAGCATGCGGTCGAGGGTGATCAGGTCGTAATCACCGCTGACGGCACGGACCAGGCCTTCGCGGCCATTGTCTACCCAGTCTACGTCCAGTCCATGGCTACTCAGCTCGGCAACGATCTCGCGGGCCGTTACGGCGTCGTCCTCGATGGTCAAAATGCGGGTCATAAGGATTACCTGGTGAGCGATTCACACTGAAGTACGGGCATTTTGCCAAGAAATGATAGCCCGCTTCCTAAATAAAAATTTATGTAGGCATAAACGACACAATTCACCTTACCCCGGTGAATCTGAACGAATGCTGTGCGCGCAGGATTTTTTGCGCTTCATCGCTGACGCACGGGTTGTTTCCTACGAGGAATGCATAACGCCCGCCGCGCCGGGGCGTTTCTTGCAAGTTGCATGGTTCAGATTAGTTCAAATTACTTAACTTGTTGAAATATATGAAGTTTTAATTTCATTGCTCCTGGCACGTCGCCTGCACTGTCCCTTTTGAGACTTGTAACACTATTTTTCATGCCTGGAGCAAAACAACAATGATCACATCCTCATCCACGCTGCAAGAGTCGAGCGCGCTCTCCGGGGTTTCCTGGGGGGCGATATTTGCCGGGGCCGCTGCTGCGGCTGCGCTGTCCTTGATATTGGTACTGCTGGGCTTCGGCCTGGGCTTTTCGGCGGTGTCGCCGTGGGCCGACAGTGGCATCAGCGCCAAGGGGCTTGGCATTTCCACCATTGTCTGGCTGGCGGTTACGCAAATCATTGCGTCGGGGATGGGCGGTTACCTCGCCGGTCGCCTGCGGGTGAAATGGGCCAACATGCACGGCGATGAGGTGTACTTTCGCGACACCGCCCATGGCTTCCTGGCCTGGGCCGTGGCGACACTGGTGACGGCGGTGCTGATCGTCGGTTCGGTCAGCAGTGTGGTCAGCGGTGGTGTAAAGGCCGGAGCCAGTGTGGCCTCGGGTGCTGCCAGCGGCATGAGCCAGGTGGCGGGTGCGGCGACCAAGGGTGAGGACTTCGGCTATTACGTCGACAGCCTGTTCCGCGATGATCGCCCGGCAGCCGTCAGTGATGACGCGGTGCACGGTGTGGTCGCCCGCATCTTTGCCCGTACCGTGAGCAACAACGGCCAGTTGGCACCGGAAGACCGTGCGTACCTTGCGCAGTTGATCAGCCAGCGCACCAACCTCAGCCAGGCTGATGCCGAGGCGCGTGTCGACCAGGTCTACGGCCAGGCTCAGAAAACACTGGAAGACGCCAAGTTGAAAGCCAAGCAAGCCGCTGACACTGCTGCGAAAGTCGCTGCCTATACGTCGCTGTGGACCTTCGTGGCGCTGCTGATCGGTGCGTTTTTTGCCAGCCTCGCTGCGACCTTTGGTGGTCGTCGCCGGGACGCGGTGGTGTATCTGGAAACCGATGCCTACACCACTTCCTCTTCGCTGCCACCTGTTCGTTAATTCAAGGAGAACGTCATGCGCTCATTACTGCTGTTTTTCCTCGGTGTGCCTATCCCGGTCATTATCCTGATCGCGATCTTCATGCACTGATCCTGCTGTCTGTTTGACCCAAGCCGCGCCTGCTCCAGCAGGTGCGGCTTTTTTTTGTTTGTTAATTGTTGCTTAACCGCCTTTTGGCTAAGCTCCCGTCCCATGAGCCGCTATCTGCGTTTTTTCCTGGTCCTGCTGTTGAGTCTCGCGCTTCCCCTGACCGGGATGGCGGGCGTGCCTTCGAGCACCGAGCCGTGCCCGATGCAGATGTCCGACATGCAGATGATGAGCGATATGTCCCCGGACTGTTGCGCGGACGGTGCGGGCCACGCCGACCACGGCAAAAGCTGCAAGCCCGGCCAGGAATGCAAGACCGGCGGCATGCTGCAGCTGTCCATGCCAGTGCTCAAGTCACCCGTTGCTGTGTCCAGTCCCGTGGTTGCCAGCCTGGGTTCTGATTTCATCCCCGACCGCACGCTGTCCGGCGTCTGGCGCCCGCCCCGTACCTGAATCCTGTTGCACCTGAAGACTCGTCCCTGACCCGGGATGGCCTTGCTGTGGGCCGCGTAAAGCGGTGCGCAGCGCAACAGAACAGGAACCTTCAAGATGAATTCCCTATGCGTGCGTGCCCTGGTGGTGGGCGTGCTGGCGTGGCCGACGCTGGCGTCTGCGCTGACCCTGGATGAAGCCCTGCGCCTAGCGCAGAACAACGCGCCGTCGCTGGCGGCTGAATCCGCAAAATTGCAGGCTGCCACCCAGGCGGCGATTCCGGCAGGCGAGCTGCCGGACCCGAAACTGGTGGTGGGCCTGCAAAACTTCCCCATTGGCGGGCCCAATCGCGGCACGCTGTATGGCGATGACATGACCGAGCAAATGGTCGGTATCCAGCAACAAGTGCCCAGCCGCGACAAGCGCAAGGCGCGGGTGGCGTTGGCCTCGGCCAGCGTGGACACGGCGGCCGCCGAAGGCCGGATCGAACGCCTGAACGTGCGCCAGGCCACCGCCCAGGCGTGGATTCGCGCCTATGCGGTGGAGCGCAAGGAAGCGCTTTTCAAGGACTTCTATCAGCAGAATCGCCTGCTGCAAGACACCGTGCGGGCGCAATTGGCCGGTGGCCGTGGCCAGCCGTCCGACGCCGTGATCCCCCGGCAGGAAGCCGCTGACCTTGCCGAGCGCGAAGATGAGCTGACCCAGCAACGGGCCCAGGCCCGCGCCGCCCTCAAGCGCTGGATCGGACCCGCCGCCAGCGAAGCCCCCAGCGGCCAGTTACCGAACTGGACAATCGACACCCACGGCTTCACCCACAACCTGCACCAGCACCCGGAGCTGCAAGCCTTTGTGCCGCGTACCCGCGAGGCCGAAGCCCGGCTGAACGAGGCCAAGGCGCAGAAGACTTCGGACTGGAGTTGGGAGGTGGACTACCAGCACCGTGGCCGCGAATACGGCGACATGGTCAGCCTGCAATTCACCTTCGATCTACCGATCTTCCCCGGTCGCCGGCAGAACCCCGGTATTGCCGCCAAGCAGGCTCAACTCGACCAACTGGACGCCGAGCGCGAAGCCAAGACCCGTGAACACACTCAGGAACTCGAAGACGACCTGGCCAACTATCAGCGCCTGGACCGCGCCGTGCAGCGCAGCCAGGACAGCCTGGTGCCGCTGGCCGAGGAGAAGGTAGCCCTGAGCCTGGCGGGTTACCGCGCGGGCAAGGGCGACCTGATGAGCGTGGTCAGCGCCCGCCGCGAGTGGGTCGAGGCGCGCTTCAAACAGATTGATGCCATTGAGCAGCGCGCCCTGACCGGCGCCCAGCTGTATTTCGCTTACGGGGAACCCGCCAATGAATAACCGAATCGTGAACGCGGCGCTGCTGGGTGGTGTGTTGCTGTTGGGGCTGGGTGGCGGCTACTGGCTGGCACAGAAACCGGCCATGACGGGCGCGATGCAGGCGCCGGACGAGAAAAAGGCGCTGTACTGGTACGACCCGATGTACCCGCAGCAAAAGTTCGACAAGCCGGGCAAGTCGCCCTTTATGGACATGCAGTTGGTGCCGCGTTATGGCGGTGAGCAGGGCGCGGCTGCGGATACGGCGGCGATCAGTATCGATCCGAGCCTGACCCAGAACATCGGCGTACGGCTGGCGAGTGTCAGTCGTGGCGTGTTGGCGTCGAGCCTTGAGCTGTCGGGGATTGTTGCCTTCAACGACCGCGATGTGGCGGTGGTGCAGGCGCGCGCTGCAGGATTTGTCGAGCGGGTTTACGCCCGGGCGCCGGGTGATGTGCTTAAGGCTCACGCGCCCCTCGCCGACATTCTGGTACCGGAGTGGGCCGCCGCTCAGGAAGAGTTCCTGGCCCTGCGCCACAGCGATCCCGGCCTGTTGGCCGCCGCCCGCCAACGCCTGCGCCTGAGCGGCATGCCCGCCGGGTTGATCGCGCAAATGGAGCGCAGCGGCCGCGTGCAATCGGTGATGACCATTACCAGCCCGTTGGGCGGCGCGTTGCAAACCCTGGACGTGCGCGAAGGCATGACCGTCGCGGCCGGCCAAACCCTGGCGCGGGTCAATGGCCTGGGCACCGTGTGGCTGCAAGTCGCCGTGCCTGAAGCCCAGGGTGCTGAGCTGGCCGTTGGGCAAACCGTCGAGAGCCGTTTTGTCGGGTTGCCGGGGCAAGTCGTTAAAGGCACCGTCGCGGCGATTCTGCCGGCCACCGCCCTGGACAGCCGTACCGTGCAGGTTCGGGTCGAGTTGCCCAACCCTGACGGCCGGTTGCGGCCTGGCATGACCGCCCAGGTGCGCCTCGCTCAATCCACCGGCCAATCGGTGCTGTTGCTGCCGAGCGAGGCATTGATTCGCACCGGCAAACGCGTGCTGGTGATGGTGGCCGAGGAGGGCGGACGTTATCGCCCGGTGGAGGTCCAGGTGGGCGCGGAAAACCAGGACCAGAGCGTGATCGTCGCCGGCTTGCAGGAAGGCCAGCAGGTGGTCGCCTCGGGTCAATTCCTGCTGGATTCTGAAGCAAGTTTGAAGGGAATTACCGCTCCGGCGTCCGACGGTTTTAAAAACGATGCCTCCATGGACGGCATGAGCCTGCAACCGGGAGCCCGGCCATGATCGCCCTGTTGATTCGCTGGTCGGTGGCCAACCGTTTTCTGGTGTTGCTGGCCACGCTGTTTGTCACGGCCTGGGGTCTGTGGTCGATCCAGAACACCCCGGTGGACGCCTTGCCGGACCTGTCGGATGTGCAGGTGATCATCCGCACGCCGTACCCGGGCCAGGCGCCGCAGATTGTCGAGAACCAGGTCACCTACCCGATGACCACCACCATGCTCTCGGTGCCGGGGGCGAAGACCGTGCGCGGCTTTTCGTTCTTCGGCGACAGCTACGTCTACGTGCTGTTTGACGAAGGCACCGACCTGTATTGGGCGCGCTCGCGGGTGCTGGAATACCTGAGCCAGTTGCAGGCGCGCTTGCCGGCGTCGGCCAAGCCGGCGCTGGGCCCGGATGCCACCGGTGTCGGCTGGATCTACCAGTACGCCCTGGTGGACCGCACCGGAAAACATGACCTGGCGCAGTTGCGCTCGTTGCAGGACTGGTTCCTCAAGTTCGAACTCAAGACCCTGCCCAACGTCGCCGAAGTGGCAACCATCGGCGGCCAGGTCAAGCAATACCAGGTGCAGATCGACCCGTTGGCCCTGGCCAGTCGCGGTATCACCCAGGCGCAAGTGGTGGAGGCCATCGGCAAGGCGAATCAGGAAACCGGCGGCTCGGTACTGAACATGGGCGAGTCGGAATACATGGTGCGCGCCTCCGGGTACCTGAAAACCCTGGAGGACTTCCGCGCCATTCCCCTGCGGCTCGACGCCAACAACGTGCCGGTGACCCTCGGGGACGTGGCGACGATCCAGCTGGGCCCGGACATGCGCCGGGGCATCAGCGAGCTGGACGGTGAAGGCGAGGCGGTGGGCGGCGTGGTGATCCTGCGCAGTGGCAAGAACGCTCGCGAGGCCATCGCGGCGGTCAAGAGCAAGCTGGAGCAACTGAAAACCAGCCTGCCGCCCGGCGTGGAAATCGTCACCACTTACGATCGCAGCAAACTCATCGACCGCGCCGTGGACAACCTCAGCCACAAGCTGCTGGAGGAGTTCCTGGTGGTGGCGCTGGTGTGCGGGATCTTCCTGTGGCACCTGCGCTCCTCCCTGGTGGCGATCATCTCGTTGCCGGTGGGGGTGTTGATGGCCTTTATCGTGATGCGTTTCCAGGGGATCAACGCCAACATCATGTCCCTGGGCGGGATTGCGATTGCCATCGGCGCGATGGTCGATGGCGCGGTGGTGATGATCGAGAACGCCCACAAGAAGATCGAGGCCTGGCACCACGCGCATCCGAACCAGGAATTGAAGGGTGAAGAACACTGGAAAGTCATCACCGATGCAGCGGTGGAAGTGGGGCCGGCGCTGTTTTTCTGCCTGCTGATCATCACCTTGTCGTTTATCCCGGTGTTCACCCTGCAAGCCCAGGAAGGCCGGTTGTTCGGGCCGCTGGCCTACACCAAGACCTACGCCATGGCCGCAGCGGCGGGGTTGTCGGTGACCCTGATTCCGGTGCTGATGGGTTACTGGATTCGCGGGCGCATCCCTGATGAGCAACGCAACCCGCTCAATCGTGGCCTGATCAAACTCTATCAGCCGGCCCTCGACGCTGTGCTGCGCTGGCCGCGCATGACCTTGCTGGTGGCGTTGTTAATGGTCGTCAGTGCGCTGTGGCCGGTGTCGCACCTGGGCGGTGAATTCCTGCCGCCGCTGGATGAAGGCGACTTGCTGTACATGCCTTCGGCGCTGCCGGGGTTGTCGACGCAAACAGCCGGTGCCTTGTTGCAACGTACCGACCGCCTGATCAAGAGCGTGCCGGAAGTTGCCCATGTGTTCGGCAAGGCCGGTCGCGCGGAAACCGCCACCGACCCGGCGCCGCTGGAAATGTTCGAAACCACCATCGAGTTCAAGCCGCGAGACCAATGGCGCCCGGGCATGACCCCGGAAAAACTGGTGAAGGAACTTGACCGTGTGGTGCAGGTGCCGGGGCTGACCAACATCTGGATTCCGCCGATCCGCAACCGCATCGACATGCTCGCCACCGGGGTCAAGAGCCCGATTGGCGTGAAGGTCGCAGGTACCAGCCTGATGCAGATCGACGCCGTGACCCAGGCCGTGGAAAAGGTCGCCAAGACGGTGCCCGGCGTCAGCTCGGCCCTGGCTGAACGCCTGACGGGCGGGCGCTACATCGACGTGGATATCGACCGCCCGGCCGCCGCCCGTTATGGCCTGAACATCACCGACGTGCAGTCCATCGTCTCCGGGGCGATTGGCGGTGAAAACATCGGCGAGACGGTCGAAGGGCTGGCGCGGTTTCCCATCAACCTGCGTTACCCGAAGGAGTGGCGCGACTCGGTGAGCGCCCTGGGCAACCTGCCGATCTATACGCCGTCAGGCAGCCAGATCACCCTGGGCACCGTGGCGAGGATCAAGGTCACCGAAGGCCCGCCCATGCTCAAGAGCGAAAACGCCCGGCCTTCCGGCTGGGTGTACATCGACGTGCGCGACCGCGACCTGGCGTCTGTGGTGAAGGACTTGCGTGAGGCGATCAACCGGCAGGTGCAGTTGCAACCGGGCATGAGCCTCAGCTATTCGGGGCAGTTCGAGTTCCTGGAGCGGGCCAATGAACGCCTGAAACTGGTGGTGCCGGCGACTTTGCTGATCATCTTCGTATTGCTGTACCTGACGTTCCGCCGGGTGGATGAGGCGTTGCTGATCCTCGCCACGTTGCCGTTTGCGCTGACCGGTGGGGTGTGGTTGTTGTACTGGCTGGGCTTCAATTTGTCGGTGGCCACCGGTGTCGGATTTATTGCGTTGGCGGGGGTGTCGGCGGAGTTCGGCGTGATCATGCTGCTGTACCTGAAAAACGCCTGGGCTGAACGCCAGGGAGGAGGGGACCAGGCGTTGCTGGACGCCATCACCGAAGGCGCCGTACTGCGCGTGCGCCCCAAGGCGATGACCGTGGCCGTGATCATCGCCGGCTTGCTGCCGATCCTGTTGGGCAGCGGCACCGGCAGCGAAGTCATGAGCCGGATTGCCGCGCCCATGATCGGCGGCATGCTCACCGCGCCGCTGCTATCGCTGTTCGTCATCCCGGCGGCGTACCGCCTGATGCGCCGCCCCCGAACCTGATGGCTTACACATAACCTGATGGCTTACACATAACCTGTGGCGAGGGAGCTTGCTCCCGTTGGACTGCGCAGCAGGCCCATTTTTTGGGGCCGCTTCGCGCCCCAGCGGGAGCAAGCTCCCTCACCACATTTAATCCTCTACAAATTCAGACCTCCTCAATCCTGACCCAGCGTTCCTCCCGAGCCGCCACCCGAATCGCCGTCGCCAGCCGCTCCACCTCCCACGCCGCCGCAAAATCCGTCCCGTCGCTGCCCTTGCCAGCCAAGGCCATCAACAACTCATGCACCTCCAGGGTCTTCAACTCGTTGTACCCCAGCTGATGCCCCGGCGCCGGACTGAACGCCGCGTACCCCGGCAACGAAGGCCCCGCCAGCAAGCGCTGAAACCCCTCCTGCCCAACCCGGAACAGCTGCAACTCATTCAACCGTTCCTGATCAAACAACAACGTGCCCCGCGTGCCACTGATCTCAAAGCTCAGGTGGTTCTTATACCCATGCTTGAGCCAACTACTGCTCACCGTCCCCCGCGCGCCATTGGCAAAGCGCAACAACGCATGCACCTGATCATCCACCACAATTTCCCGCAGCGTCTCGCTCCCGGCGGTGGCAGGTCGCTGCCCATGCACCGTCTGCGTATCGGCACACACACTCAGCACATCCCCCACCAAATAGCGCGCCATGGACAGCAAGTGGCTGCCCAAATCCGCCAACGCACCGCCGGCATGCCCGACCTCACAGCGCCACGACCAGGGCGACGCTGCATCCGCCATGAAATCCTCGCTGAATTCCCCCTGGAAACTGATGATCTCCCCCAACTCGCCGCTGTCGATCAACTGCCGGGCCAAACCAATCATCGGGTTGTGCTGATAGTTGTAACCCACCCGCGTCACCACCCCGGCTTTGCTTGCGGCATCACGCATGGCGCTCGCCTGCTCCAGGCTGACCGCCAACGGTTTCTCGCAATACACCGCCTTGCCCGCCGCCAGCGCCGCCATGGCCATCGGGTAGTGCAGATGATTGGGGGTGGTGATGGCGACCACATCCACCTTGGGGTCGTCGATCAATTGCTGCCAGTCGCCATGGGCCCGGGCAAACCCCCAGTCCGCGGCGCAGCGGGTCGCGCGTTCGGTGTCGGCATCGGCCAGGGCGGCCAGGGTGAGCTTCACCGGCAGCTCGAACACCGCCCGCGCGTTATTGAACGCCAGGGCGTGGGCACGCCCCATAAAGCCTGTGCCAATCAGGCCGATTCCGAGTTCGCGCATCGCCAGGTTCCTTCGAATTATTGTTGTCAGAAGCCTATTTATGGAATAAATATTCCCAATATTCAATAGATAGAATAAAAATTCATTTATTTTGGCCAATCACTCCGGCTGATGCAGTTATATTCACCTCACCCCCAAATCCCCTCCAGTTAACAAAACATAACGTAGCGCCGATTGTCAGACGATTCCAAAGCCCGCTAGGATGGCCCAGCTTCCCCAAGGCGCTCTAGATTGCAGGTTTCAGGGCTCCGAACGGCAAGACGACCTAACAATAATAAATGGGAGAAAGGTCTATGAGTGAGCCTGTCATGGGTGTGGTGTTTTTCCGCCCGAAGGCCACGCGCAGGGTCGCATTGCTGGCCACAGCGCTCTCGTTGCTGGGGGCTGTCGCGTTGTCGACACCCGCCCACGCCGCCACCGAAACCACCGCCGCCGCGGTGTTTGCCATTGATTCCCCCAAGGCTGCCAAAAGCCTGATGATCGACGTGGTGCACGCAGGCAAACGCCTGGTGGCGGTCGGTGATCGCGGGCACATTCTCTATTCCGACGACCAGGGCGCCACCTGGACCCAAGCCAAAGTGCCCACCCGGCAACTGCTGACGGCGGTGTTTTTCGCCGACGACCAACACGGCTGGGCGGTGGGCCATGACGCACAGATCCTCGCCAGCACCGATGGCGGCCTGACCTGGACCCAGCAATTCCAGGACCTCAAGCGCGAAGCGCCGCTGCTCGACGTCTGGTTCAAGGACGCCAGCAACGGCTTTGCCGTGGGCGCCTATGGTGCGCTGATCGAAACCACCGACGGCGGCAAAACCTGGGACGACGTCAGCGACCGCCTCGACAACGAAGACCAATACCACCTCAACGCCATCGCCCACGTCAAAGACGCCGGGCTGTTTATCGTCGGCGAGCAGGGCAGCATGTTCCGCTCCCCTGACGAGGGGCAAACCTGGGAAAAACTCGAAGGCCCCTACGAGGGTTCGCTGTTCGGCGTGATCGGCACCGCCCAGGCGCAAACCCTGTTGGCCTACGGCCTGCGCGGCAACCTGTTTCGCTCCACGGATTTTGGCAGCACCTGGGAGCCGGTGGAGTTGAACGCCACCCGTGGCGCGCTGGAGTTCGGCCTGTCGGGGGCGACCCTGCTGGACGACGGCTCCATCGTGGTAGTGGGCAACGGCGGCAGCGTGGTGGTCAGCCACGACGACGGCCTGACCTTCAGCGTATTCAATCGCCCGGACCGCATTTCGCTGTCGGCGGTCACGGCGGCGGGCAACGGCAACTTGATTCTGGTGGGGCAGGGTGGCGTTCGCGTCGCAACGCCGACCGGTGCCGAGCTGATAAAACAATAAGAAGGCGGGGACAGCATGAGCAGTCATCACAACGACAAGGCCACGTTTCTCGAGCGCCTGATTTTCAATAACCGCCCGGCAGTGATCACGCTCTGCCTGTTGGTGAGCATTTTCCTGTTCTGGCAGGCGACGTTGATTCGCCCGTCCACCAGCTTCGAAAAAATGATCCCGCTGAAGCACCCCTTCATCGAGAAGATGATGGAACACCGCAACGACCTGGCGAACCTGGGCAACACGGTGCGCATTTCGGTGGAAGCCAAGGACGGTGACATCTTCACGAAGGAGTACATGGAGACCCTGCGCCAGATCAACGACGAGGTGTTCTACATCTCCGGCGTCGACCGCTCCGGGCTCAAGTCCCTGTGGAGTCCCAGCGTGCGCTGGACTGAAGTCACCGAAGAAGGCTTTGCCGGCGGTGAAGTGATCCCGCAGAGCTACAACGGCTCGCCGGAAAGCCTCGATCAGCTGCGCAACAACGTGCTCAAGTCCGGGCAGGTCGGGCGCCTGGTGGCCAACGATTTCAAGTCGAGCATCGTCGACATTCCGCTGCTGGAGTCCTACCCGGACCCGCAAGACCAGGGCAAGTTGCTGGCCCTGGACTACCGCAAGTTCTCCCATGAACTCGAAGACAAGATCCGCGACAAGTTCGAAGCGCAGAACCCCAACGTCAAGATCCACATCGTCGGGTTTGCCAAGAAGGTGGGCGACCTGATCGACGGCCTGGTGATGGTGGTGATGTTCTTCGGTATTGCCTTCGTCATCACCCTGGTGCTGCTGCTGTGGTTTACCAACTGCCTGCGCAGTACCGTCGCGGTGTTGAGCACCACGCTGGTGGCGGTTATCTGGCAGCTTGGGTTGATGCATGCCCTGGGGTTCGGGCTGGATCCCTACTCGATGCTGGTGCCGTTCCTGATCTTCGCCATCGGCATTTCCCACGGCGTGCAGAAGATCAACGGCATCGCCCTGCAATCCAGCGATGCCGACAATGCCCTGACCGCGGCCCGGCGTACCTTCCGCCAGCTGTTCCTGCCGGGCATGATCGCGATCCTCGCCGATGCGGTAGGCTTTATCACCCTGCTGATCATCGACATCGGCGTGATCCGCGAACTGGCCATCGGCGCCTCGGTGGGGGTGGCGGTGATCGTCTTCACCAACCTGATCCTGCTGCCGGTGGCGATCTCCTATGTGGGCATCAGCAAGCGCGCCATCGCCAAGAGCAAGAAGGATGCGCACCGCGAACACCCGTTCTGGCGCCTGCTGTCGAAGTTCGCCAGCCCCAAAGTTGCCCCGGTGTCGATCGCCCTGGCACTGGTCGCCTTCGGTGGCGGCCTCTGGTACAGCCAGAACCTGAAAATCGGCGACCTCGACCAGGGCGCCCCGGAGCTGCGCCCGGACTCGCGCTACAACAAAGACAACAACTTCATCATCAGCAACTACTCCACCAGCTCCGACGTACTGGTGGTGATGGTCAAGACACCGCCGGAAGGCTGCTCGCGCTATGAAGCCATGGCGCCCATCGACCAGTTGATGTGGAAGATGCAGAACACCGAGGGCGTGCAGTCGGCCATCTCGTTGGTGACCGTGTCCAAGCAGATGATCAAGGGCATGAACGAGGGCAACCTGAAATGGGAAACCCTGTCGCGCAACCCTGACGTGCTGAACAACTCCATCGCCCGCGCCGATGGCCTGTACAACAACAACTGTTCCCTGGCGCCGGTGCTGGTGTTCCTCAACGACCACAAGGCCGAGACCCTCGACCGCGCGGTGCATGCGGTGCAGGACTTCGCCAGGGAGAACAACAAGGACGGCCTGGAATTCATCCTCGCCGCCGGTAACGCCGGGATCGAGGCGGCCACCAACGAGGTGATCAAGGAATCCGAGCTGACCATCCTGATCCTGGTGTACCTGTGCGTGGCCACCATGTGCATGATCACCTTCCGTTCCTGGGCGGCGACCCTGTGCATCGTGCTGCCGCTGGTGCTGACCTCGGTGCTGGGCAACGCACTGATGGCGTTCATGGGCATCGGCGTCAAGGTCGCGACCTTGCCGGTGGTGGCGCTGGGCGTGGGGATTGGCGTGGACTACGGCATCTACATCTACAGCCGCCTGGAGAGTTTCCTGCGGGCCGGCCTGCCGTTGCAGGAAGCGTATTACCAGACCCTCAAGTCCACCGGTAAAGCCGTGCTGTTCACCGGCCTGTGCCTGGCCATCGGCGTGTGCACCTGGATCTTCTCGGCCATCAAGTTCCAGGCCGACATGGGCCTGATGCTGACCTTCATGCTGCTGTGGAACATGTTCGGCGCGCTGTGGCTGCTGCCGGCGCTGGCACGCTTCCTGATCAAACCCGAGAAGCTGGCGGGGCAGAAGGGCAATTCGTTGTTTGCCCACTGATCCATCGCTGTTTGCCAAAACGCCGTGGCCTGTGCCACGGCGTTTTGCATTGCGCGGGCTTAGGCCGATGCAACGATTTGACCTATCATGAGGTCTTTCCTCTTGATGATTGATGGTTATGACTGCCGACACCCCTACCTTGCTCAACGCGTTTGAAGACTGCCAGATGGTCGAAATCGATGGCCTGCATACCTTCGATTTCAGCCTGGATGACCAGAAGTTACTGATCATCTGCCTGGACGGTCGTGCCGAGAAGCGCTGGAGTTTCAGCCTGGAGCAGGTCAAGGCGGCGACCTTTGATCAAACCTTGCAAAGCTGGACCCTTACCGGTGACTCGGGCGAACACCGCCTGGTCTGCATGAGCGGCGTTACCGGCAACAATAATGACGAGGATGAAGCGGATGATGATGCGTAAATTCTGGCCCCTGCTGATGGCCGGCAGCGTAGGCGCGATGTCGGTCCAGGCCGCGCCGGTAGACACCTTTGAATTGCTGGTGGGCAGCTACACCGCCGGCACCAGCGAAGGCATCTACCGCCTGCAGTTCGACAGCCGCACCGGGCAGTTCAGCGGCCAGCCGGTGCTCGCCGCCAAGGCGGCCAACCCGTCGTGGCTGACCCTGTCCAAAGACCAGAAGCACCTGTTTGTGGTGAATGAAAACGGCCCGGGGCAAAAAGACCCGGTAGGGCGCGTGAGCAGCTACAGCATCGACCCGAAAAACCATCAACTGACCCTGATCAACCAGGTGCAGAGCCTCGGTAACGAGCCGACCCATTCCAGCCTCGCGAGTGACGGGCGCTACTTGTTCGTGGCCAACTATTCGGTGCTGGAAGACCCGGGCGGAAGCCTGGCGGTATTGCCGGTGGACGCCGAAGGCAAGCTGTCGCCGCCGGTGCAACTGAGCGGGCACCCGGCCAGCCGGGTCAACCCTGAACGCCAGGCGTCCAACCATGTGCATTCGGTGGTGTCTTCGCCGGACGGCAAATACGTGTTTGTCCAGGACCTGGGTGCGGACAAGATCTTTGCCTACCACTACGACCCGAAGGCCAACCATGAACTACCGCTGACCCCGGCCGACCCTGCGTTTGTGCAACTGCCTCCGGGCAGCGGTCCGCGGCACCTGCTGTTCACCGCGGATGGCAAGCACGCCTGGCTGACCACCGAGATGAGCGCGCAGGTTGCGGTGTTCGACTACAACGAGGGCAAGCTGACCCAGAAGCAACTGGTCAACTTCGCTGACGGCCAGCCTGTGTCCGACAAGGCCGGCGCCGCGTTGCACACCTCAAGCGACGGCAAGTTCCTCTACGTGAGCAATCGTGGCACCGCCAACCAGATGCTGGTATTTGCCATCGACCCCGCCACCGCGCAGTTGAAGGAGATCCAGCGACGCTCGGTGGAAGGTGATCATCCCCGGGAATTCGCCCTGGACCCCAGCGGCAAGTTCCTGCTGATTGCCAACCAGAAGAGCAACGAGATTGTGGTCGTCGAGCGCGACCCCAAGACCGGCCTGTTGGGCAAAACCGTGCAGAAACTGGCGATTGATGCCCCCAGCGACCTCAAGTTCCTGGTGCGACACTAAGCCACAGGCCCCGCCATGCGGGGCCTGACTCCTTGTATTAATCGTATTAATAGCGGCTAGTGGTTCAATGAATTTCTAAGGCTAACCCCTCGGGCGTAAGTTTGGTTCCAAGGCCAGCACAGGCCACCCAGCCAACCGAACACAAGGGTTACCGACATGAACTTCAATCTCTTCTCGATCATCGCCGCTTCTGCTGTTTCCGCCACTGTTGCGTTGCCTGCCAGCGCCAGCGTCGAGATCAGCAGCAAAAAAACCAGCACCAGCGCCTACACCCAGAAATACCTGCAACAAAGCGCCAACTTCTACGCAGCGCTGGACCACAAAATCCAGAGCTGAGCGTTAGTTTCATCAAACGCTTAAGATCAAATGTGGGAGCTGGCTTGCCTGCGATAGCGGTTTATCAGTAACAGATTGGTCGACTGATGCACCGCTATCGCAGGCAAGCCAGCTCCCACATTAGTCGTGTTAAGTCTGGGGTTTTGCCATCACCGCGACAAACAACGACGACTCCAGAAACCGCTGCAACCACGCCTGCAACCGCGGGTACGGCGCCCGGGCAAACCACTCCCGATCCACATGGGCAAACTGCCGCACAAACGGCGCCAGTGCCACATCCGCCAGGCTCAAGTGCCCGGCCAGCAAATACTCCCGCCCGGCCAGCAACCCCTCCAGCTTCAACAAAAACACCTCACCCTCGGCCCGATAAACCTCCATCGGCTGCTCCGGATAACGCTCGGCATACTTGTATCGATTCAATTGATACTTGAAGCCCTGATCGTTCTCGTCAATCAGCGCCTGCGTCGCCCCATCCTCCTCAAGCAACCACCCCTCAGGATCATGCTGCGCCAGCGCCCAACGCATAATCGCCAGACTCTCATCGATCACCCGGCCCTCCACACTCAGCACCGGCACCGTGCCCTTGGGTGACAACGCGAGCATCTCAGCCGGCTTGGCCTTGAGGCTGACCTCGATGATCTGTACCGCCACCCCCGAGTACCGCAGGGCCATTCGCGCCCGCATGGCATACGGGCAGCGGCGGAACGAATACAACACCACGTCGCTCACTTGACCTCCAGAGTGCTCAAGCCGTTGCCCTGGCGCTTGACCTGAATCTGCACCGGAATCCGCTCGTGCATTTCCTGCACATGGGAGATCACCGCTACCTTGCGGCCCTGGGCCTGCAAGCCGTCGAGGGCGTCCATCGCCAGTTGCAGGGATTCGGGGTCGAGGCTGCCAAAGCCTTCGTCGATAAACAGCGATTCGATCTTCAACGTGCTGGACGCCATCGACGCCAGGCCCAAGGCCAGGGCCAGCGACACCAGGAACGTCTCGCCGCCGGACAACGAGTGCACCGAGCGCAGTTCGTCGCCCATCTCCGTGTCGAGCACCAGCAAACCCAGCATGCTGCCGCCGCGTTTCAGGCGGTAGCGGCGCACCAGTTGGCGCAGTTGCACGTTGGCGTGGTGCACCAGCAGGTCGAGGTTGTAGGCCTGGGCGATCTTGCGGAAGGTATCGCCGGTGGCCGAACCAATCAGCGCATTCAGGCGCGCCCAGCGTTGCCATTCTTCGTAAGCCTTGGCGATCTCGGCTGCCAACGCCTGGTTGGCATCCTGGCGACGCTGGTCATCGGCTTGTTGGGCGCGCAGTTCGGCGCAGTGTTTTTCACCAATGGCCAGCGCGGCGTTGAGCTCGGCCAATGCGCTGTCCAGTTGCCCGGCTTCAAGGTTGCCGTTGTGCAGCGCCTGGTGATCCTTGAGCCGCTGTTCGCGCTCCTGCAGCAACACCTTGGCCTGCTCGATGGCTTTTTCGCTGTGTTGCAGTTGCTGGCGCAGCTCGGCCACCTGCGGTTCGTCGAAGGCCACCAGGCGTGCCAGGCCGGCGTCATCGAGTTCCGGGTTCAGGGCGCGCCATTCGCTCAGGCGCGTGCTGAGGGCCAGATGCTCGGCGTCCAGGGACTGTTGGCGTTCTTGCAACGACTTGAGGTCGGCGGCCAGCTGGATCAGTTGGTTGCGGGTGTCCTGCAACTGCTGGTTGGCCTCGGTCTCATGCTGGCGCGCCTGCTCGACGGCCTGGTCCAGGTGCTGCTGCCAGTGTTCGGCGCTGGAGTTTTTCCCCAGCAGGGCGGCGAGTTTTTCCTCGGCAGCCTGTTGCAGGGTGCTTTGTTCGGCGAGCTGTTTTTGCAAGGCCTCCAACTGCTGTTGGCGATGTTGCTGGCGGTCCTGTTCCTTGTCGATGGCCTGCTGGCGCTGTAGCTGCTCGGCCAGTTCTTCTTTCTGGTTATCCAGTTGCTCCAGGCGCTGGCTGACCTGTTGGTCGAGCAACATGAAGGTCGCCGCCGGCTCGCTGCGCAGGCCATCGAGGGTCTCGGCCGGCAACAGGCTGGCGAAGGCTTGGAGTTCTTCGTCCAGGCGTTCGCGGTCGTTGGACAGTTCCCGCTGCTGGTCGATCAGCAATTGGCGGGCCTGCTGGCTGGCGTCCTGGGCGGCTTGCAGTTGCTGCTGCATGCGCCCGGCGTTTTGTTGCAGGTTGAGCAGGGCGCCCTGGCGTTGCTCATCCTGAGCCAGGCTTTGGCTGAGCTGGCTCAGTTGCTGGGCGAGCCAGGCATCGCGCTTGGCCGCGTCCTGGTTGAACAGCGAGGCGGACAGCGGGTGGGCTTCAAGATTCGAGGAAGAGATTTTTTGTTGAGCGGCAAGTTGTTCCTGCTGGCTCAGGAACTCCTTTATCTGGCCGTTCACTCCTCCCAAGTCGCCCCGCAACTCAATGAGTTTGCTGTTGAGGGCGTCGACTGCCTTCTGAGCGACGGCCTCTTCATTTTCATCATGCCGATCCATGCTTTGCAGCAGGGCTTCAGGTTGATGGTATGGATGTTCGTGGCTGCCACAAACGGGGCAAGGCTGGTCGTCCTGTAGCTTTGCACGTAACTCTTCGATACTTTCACTACGTGCGTGGCGTTGGCGATCCAGCAGCTGCTTGGTAACGGTCAGGGTCTGTTCGGCGGTTGTTAGCTCTGTCTTGGTTTGAAAGCCGGACTGTATCAGCGCTTCCCGATGCTGTTGGGCAGCACTTAGCCTCTCGCCCAATGCCTGTAGCTGCTTATCCAGTTGTTGATGGTTGTCCCACAGCCGCGCCAGGTCTTCAAACGCCCGATGTTGCTTGCGATTATCCTGTAGCAGGCTGCCCAATAGCTGGATCTGCTCGGCCACCGCATGGGGCTCGGCGCCGGCTTCGTGGTACAGCAGGTCGAGGGCTTCACGTTGCTCGGTCCATTTTTCACCGAGACGGGTGGCGCGTTCTTCCAGTTGCGGCAGTTCAGCCTGGCCTTTATTCAGGCGATTGCCGATCAGCATCAGCTGTTGCAAGCGGTCGCGGTAGGCGCTCCAGGCGTCACTCAAGGGCGCGAGGGCGTCGCTGCGTTCAAGTTCTGCGGCCAGCCGGTTCAGGCGTTCGGCGACGACTTTTTGCTTGTCGAGCAGGCCGGTCAACGTCGCCTGGCCTTCCACGCAGGCGGCTTCGCCCAGCTGTTTTTCTTCACTGCGCCGGGCCAGCTCACGGGTCAGGTGGGCGAGGGTGGTTTGCTCCTCGAAAGCCTGGCGCAGCAGGGGCACTGCGTCGGTTTGTTGCTTCAGCGCCTGAGCGAGGGCGGCGTGCACGTCCGTCTGTTGCTGTTGCAACTGAGTCTGGCGAGTGTGCAGCGCGGCTTGTTGCTCAAGGTGCTGCTGGATCTGTGCGGCGAGCGGCTGCAGTTGCGTCGTCAGTTCAGCCTGACGGGCGAAGTGGTGACGTTGCGGCGCAAGTTGTTCCAGGCGGCTGAGGTCCAGGCGTTGCGGGCCCTGGCTTTCCCAGTGTTGCTGGGCCTGTTGCAGTTGCTCGACGGCGCCTTGCTGGCGTTCCTGCCATTCCCGCAGTTCCTTGAGCCAGGTGTGCTGCAGCTCAAGTTGCTTGAGTTGCGCCTGCCGGGTCTTGAGCTGCTGCTGGGCGGCGGCCAGTTGTTCGTCCAGCTCGGCGCGGGCTTCAGGGGCCAGCGGGGTCACGCCGGTGGCCTGGTCTTGCAGGTGTTTGTGAGCGTCCCGGGCGTCCTTGGCCTTGTCGAAGGCGCGGCGGCCGAGTTGGGTGTAGAGCGCGGTATCGGTGAGCTTTTCCAGCAGTTCGCTGCGCTCGTTGTCGTTGGCCTTGAGGAACGCGCTGAACTCACTTTGCGCGAGCAACACGGCGCGGGTGAACTGCTCGAAGTTCAGGCCCAGGGCCAGTTCCAGCTGGGTCTTGTATTCGGTTTTCTGACTGGCCAGCAGTTGCTCGCTGTCCAGGTCAATCAGGCTTTGCCGGCTGGCTTGCAGCTTGCCGCTGGCCTTGTCCCGGGCGCGGTTGGCTTCCCAGCGGGCGCGGTAGCGACGGCCACTGACGCCGACAAAATCCACTTCGGCGTAACCACCACCGGTGCCCCGACGAATCAGGGTGCGTGGGTCACCGATGGAAATATCGGTGTCGGCATCCGGCATTTTTGCCTGGCCGGTATCGCCCAGGCGCGGCACGGCGCCAAACAGCGCCAGGCACAGCGCATCGAGCAGGGTACTTTTGCCGGCGCCGGTGGGCCCGGTAATCGCGAACAGCCCGGCGCTGGCCAGGGGCTCGGCGGTAAAGTCGATTTCAAACGGCCCCGCCAGGGAGGCGAGGTTTTTCAGGCGAATGGCGAGGATCTTCATGGCTGTTCGCCCTCCTGTTGCACTTCCTGGAGCAGCACGGCGAAGTCCTTCAGGGTCTGTTCGTCCACCTCACTGCCGTAGCTTTCCTGCCAGGCGCGGCTGAACAATTCCTGGGGGGTGAGCTGGTCGAGTTCGATCAGGCGGTCCTCCTGGCTGTCTTCGCGGCTGCCCGCGCCTGCATATTCAGCGGCGATGCGCACCAGGCGCACGGCCTTGCCTTGCAGGGCATTTTCCACTTGCTGGCGCAGGTCGGGTTGCGGCTCGTCGAGGCGCACCCGCACTTCGAGCCAGGGTTGGCGCTGGGTTTCGGCCAGCAGGTCGATGTCGGGCAAGTCGGCCAGTTGCTTGAGGATGTCGGCCAGGGGCGCGGCTTCCAGGCGTTGCAGGTTGACCGAACGGGGGATCAGCCGGGATTCGACGCTGACCAGGGTCTCGCCGTCCAGCTGCACGTCGAGGACCTGGTGCTGGTAGCCGATTTCCGAGAATGACAGCGGAATCGGTGAGCCGCAGTAGCGAATCCGCTCCTCGCCATTTACCCGCTGGGGCTTGTGCAAATGACCGAGGGCCACGTAGCTGACGCTGGCGTCGAACAGGCTGGCGGGCAGTGCTTCGGCATTGCCGATGATCAGGCTGCGCTCCGAGTCTTCCGACACCGAACCGCCGGCCATGTGCGCGTGGCTGATGGCAACCAGCGCCTGGCCCGGCTGGCGCTTGGCGTTGGCGGCAGCGATCAGCCATTCATGCACCTGGCCGATGCCCCGCAGGTAATCGTCCCCCAGTTGTGCGCCGGTCACTTCGGCGGGGCGCAGGAAGGGCAGGGCCAGGCACCAGCCGGCGATTTCACCGTCGGCGCCGGGCAATGGAATCAGCAGCCGCTCGACATCCAGTTGCCCGTCATCCAGCCACAACACCCGGCCCAGGGCGTGAGTGCGCAGGCGACGCATCAACGGCGCCGGCAATTCGATACGCGAGCCGGAGTCGTGGTTGCCGGCGATCATCACGATGGTCAGCGCGGGGTTTTGCTCGTGGGCGCTGATGATGAAGTCATACAGGCGCTCCTGGGCCTTGAGCGGCGGGTTGACCGTGTCGAAGATATCGCCGGCGATCAGCAGCACATCAGGGCGGTGCAGGCCCAGCTGGCCCAGCAGCCAGTCGAGGAAGCAGGCGTGTTCGAAGTCGCGTTCCTGGCCGTGCAGGTTTTGCCCAAGGTGCCAGTCGGAGGTGTGAAACAGACGCAAGGCGATCTCCGTAAAAAAGAGGGTGACCGCTCAAGACAGGATGGCGGTACGCAGAACCGCTAATTCTACTGTGCTAATGAACCTATTGCGCGTACGCCCTGCTTTTTGTGGCGAGGGAGCTTGCTCCCGCTGGGGCGCGAAGCGGCCCTTATCCGGCTGATGCGGTTTTCCAGGAAGAAGCGCATTTGGCTGTTTTGGGGCTGCTTCGCAGCCCAGCGGGAGCAAGCTCCCTCGCCACAATTAAGGTGTCTGGCGAAGTTAAACGTCGCGCATCAAAAGCCCGAATCTCAGGTCCATTTCCGCCGGGATCGGCAGATACACCGTATGCCCGTCGCCCGGCGCGACTTCGATGGCCTCGCCCTTGGCGTTGTGCAGCGTGGCCAGGTCAAAGTGGAAATTCCCGGCCGGGGTCATCAGTTCCAGGTGATTGCCCACGGCAAACCGGTTCTTCACCTTGACCTCGGCCAGCTCGCCGCGTCGCTCACCGGTCAGCTCGCCGACGAACTGTTGGCGTTCGGACACCGAGCTGCCGTTCTGGTAGTTCTGGTATTCATCGTGCACGTGCCGGCGCAGGAAACCTTCGGTGTAGCCGCGCTGGGCCAGGGACTCGAGGTTGGTCATCAAGCCCCGGTCGAAGTCGCGCCCGGCCACCGCATCGTCGATGGCCTGGCGATACACCTGAATCGCCCCCGGTTTCCTAGACGCATCTGATTGGCTGCTTTTGGCCAACGGCAGCTTTGGGTCCAGGCAGTGTGAAAACACCGCCGAGCAGCTCAAGACCTGCGGTTTAAAACTGTATGAGTCGATAGTGGACCTTCACGACCGGGAGTCTTCGTTCGGTCGTGTTCCTTCGAACAGCAATAGCTGGGCTCACTCATAAAATTTACCAGCCAGCAAAATGGCAGCACAGCGTTGCCATACGTTTGATCTACTGGCACTCACAGGGGAACTGCGTGAGCTGGCAGTCGCCCACGCTGCGGCGGCATCAAGAAAGGTATCAATAGAACCGTTTTCCCGCCCCAAGGCCCCCGGTCCATAGGGAGACGACGGAGAGGTCTCCTCTAGCAAACGCTCCTCGGCGAAATCCATACCTAGCGCTTTAACGAAGCCGATGAATGATTGTTCGTCGTCTACGGTTTTCAGTAGCTCATCAAGATTTATGGACATGGTGGCCTTGGAGGTGCGTGATAGGTGACAGCGGTAAAAATCGGGGTCAAACCCCATCAAGACATGCGCCGGCCTTCCAGACTGGAAAACACATACATACCCACCAGCATCGCCACTACGAAGATGAGAGTTTGCCAGTGCCCGGTAAACAGAATGGCGACCGCTGGGGTACATCGCCGGCTCATTTATGTAGCCGCACAGCCAGTCTTCGCAGTTCCGATGTAAAAGGACGCTTTATTTCTCCCGCCCAACCCAGAGCGCGATTGAGTCATGTACGGGTGTAGTCAAGCATGACGACACACTCGCCAGGGTGGCTGATGACATGACTGCTGGCGGCAGTGATGAGCAGCGCCGTAGCGCTTACCGGGCCATCAAGGAAACGATTGAGGGGAGGGCATAGTCCAACAGGATTTCTGCCTACCTGCCTACCTGCCTACCTGCTTACCGCCGGCCGTCTTGATGATGTGGATAACTAAACCGAAAGTGATTAGCAGCCAGGTGATGGAGCCGACAAAGGCAGTGATGATTTCTAATGTTCCTCCTGAGCTGAGCAGGGCTGGGATACCGATTGCGAACCCAACGGCAGTGCAGAACAGGTACACGGCTAGGCCCAGCAGGATCAGGGTGAGTTTGATTGCGAACATGTAGTGTCCTTGTCGAGTTGGGCGGCAGAAGGTGGGTTATTGGCCGTGGCGCTCAAGGGCGGCGCGGGCCACTGCCACGTAGTTGTATTACTCAGGCGACGAGTCTGGCGTGATGAGCAGCGAATCCTTGATCGCCTGGTTCAGTTCGGTAATGGCTTCCACCGACTGCGTAAGAGTAGGGCTTCCAAGCAACACCGCGCGGCTAAGATCGCGCACTCATTCAAGGCCTAGCCATCGAGCTGGGCTTTTTCGTTTTCGGTCCCACCACAGCTATCGCTTTGAGCTGGAAGGGCCACCCGACTGACTTACTTCAAAGCCTCCGTTACGAAGGCTATAGAACCGTCATCGAAGGATCTTCTGTCTTGCTCTGATCGAGCAATCCGGATGTTCTTAGGCGCGTTGACTCCTAGAGAAACT
Organism: Pseudomonas sp. 1912-s; assembly: GCF_029269205.1. Lineage (NCBI taxonomy): Bacteria > Pseudomonadati > Pseudomonadota > Gammaproteobacteria > Pseudomonadales > Pseudomonadaceae > Pseudomonas > Pseudomonas sp. 1912-s. The sequence continues at coordinate 286,536 of NZ_JARIXR010000006.1, forward strand.
ATTTCGCCTTCGACCTTGATCACTTTGATTTGGATTTCGTCGCCAATGTATAGGCGTTTATTTGGCGTTCTGGCTACGACTAGCAATGAGTATCCCTTCTGATTAGCACCTTATATCCATGGGATTAATTGCATGAATTCAGCATAAAAGATGTAGGATTTTTCTGGCTGTTCTGCCCGGAAAGCCTTTTTTAATCCTTCACTCCCTGGCCAGCGTGCTGGTAATCGACGATTGCCCTACTGTGGTCGAAGCGTATGATCAACAGGTACTTGGACGAATGGGTTATCGGGTGACCTTGGCCATGGCTGCACCCGCGAGCTTCATCGCAGCCTGGGCGTCTTCTACGTAGGCAGGATCAAAGCCGCCGGCGAGATGAATCGTTCCCTGGCAGGCGCGCAGGTTCTCGCGGGTGATCTTCAGGGCAGCAACGAGCTCTTCGATCATGGCGCGTTCCTCTAGGCTGATATCCCAGAACCGCTGCCCCAGTGATCCGCTGGTGGCGGGTTCGTGTTCTGGGCGCCCATGGGCCAGGGCGCCGACAATCGAATCGCACAGGTCGCGCTTGTAGGGGCGATCTCGCCGGAATCTGCGCCATGATCCGTGCAGGAGAATGCCAGCGCCGCATTTTCCGCTCCGTTGTTTCGGCCTAAAGCAAAGGCAAGCCTGTAGCTGACACCAGGGTCCTGCTTGCCATGCACTACCAGCAGGCCAGACTCTGCATCTTGCTGAGTGGCGCTACCGGCCGCTTTGGCATTGGCTTGAAGTGTGCCTGCCACAATGAAAGCCTCCGAGTCGGCACGATGACTGCTCTGCGCTTGAGCTCGAAGCGCAGGTGCGGTGATGGGGATGTCGTCGAGCGAATACCCTCCGGACTTGCGGCCACCGCTGGCGAGCGTCGGTGTGATAAAGAAGGTTTCGCTTTCAATGTCCAGATGGCTGTCCATGGCGGTGAGCGTTGCTGGGCGTTCTATAGAGACGCCCAGGCCGTGACCATCGAATGCTGGAATGCTGCCGAACATATCCACTGCTGGCCCCTCATCACCTTCGCAGTACGGGCAGCCGTACTGGCCTAATCGTCAGCATCGCGATCAGACCGAAGATGTCCGCTCTGGCCTTACGCAGTTGCAGGTTCAGTTCCTGGATCTCGTTCTCAAGGAGGCGGGCAGGCTGCTTGTGCATTTCGAGAGGCGTGGTAATGCCAAGCCACCCGCAGGTGTCTTCATCGATGTTCATGGGGAGCGGCTCTAAATACTGTATGTGCATGTAGTAATCGAGATGCGGTAATGCGGTAGTCGTTCGCCGACGAACTGCACGTTTACCCGACGATCAGCCAGGCGCCATGAGGACGGTAAGGGTCAGCTTGATGAACTCTTCGTTCTCATCGATGGTGTGCAGGGCGCCGCGTATGTTCTAAGCCACATCAGCGCAGCCGCGTTGCTCGACCCAGTTCGATAGCTCCATGATGGATGCCTCAAGGGCCAGTTGGTTTTCGTACTGCTTGGAGAGCAGAGAGGGGAGCAGGTCTGAGTTGGGCATCGGCGTTTCTCTGGTGGAGTGAATAGCGTAGTAGTTAGCGATTGGGAGCCCTTCCCGAGGACATGAATGTCCGCTCTCGACCCAGGCTGTGTGAAAACGCACTAAATACGTCGCAAACTGAAAGTCGCGATGGTGCCAGTGGAATCAGCGGACGGAAGCGCGAATTTCCTTGATCAGTTGCATAGGCGTTCGTATTGCCGTTTGGACCGCGTCAGCGACCCAAACAGTCGCTCACGAACGGCCAAGCGGCTTGGTTCACGTCCTGATCGCCTCAAGCAGCCCTGCGATGCCGAAGATGCTCAACATTCGTTTGAGGTTGTAGGCGAGCAAATGAAGGCTCATCTCAGTGCTCACCCTCGGCAGTATTTTGGTCAGAAAGTGGGTACTACCATCCAGTACATGAGCGTTCCAAAAGGATGTTCAACAGTCTGTCGACGAACCCACATCATCGACGGATCATGTTCTAGCCGAACCTGCATCGCATCGACTATAGCCTCATGTTCCCAGCGCTTCACTTACCACGTTTAGCTTAATGAAAGTTAGGTTGCTAATGATTTTAGTGAATCGCTCTACTCTGTAGATATTTGAACAAAGTAGTAGTACGCCCAAGGTCGACATTTACTAACTCCTAGTGGTGAAGTATCGAACTGATATCATTTGTAAGTAATTGTGAATGCCGCACGCGCATTTGCCGATCCAGGCTCTGGTCCCTCGGTGATATTTGAAGTCTGGATATAGCGTGCCTTGAGCTCAATGTCCATACTATTCCCTTTCAGCTGATCAATAGAAACATCCTTTCCAAGTGATAGTGGGGTAACACCATCCTTGCGCAGAATCTGAACAGCTACGCCTTTTGCCGTCGACTCTTGAGAAAGTCCAATTACGCCTCTGGTCGCATCTATAAGAGTAGATCCTTGCAATCCGTCAAGACGTATGTGTGCATTCGAGTTGTTGTAATAATTCCAAGATTGATTAGATGGATAACTTCCAGGGGTGCAGTTAGTCAGTGGGATAACGAATCCATTACTTTTAGAATAACTATCCTTGCCTTTGAACTCGCGGCGTGATACCGCCCCCATTGGCACCTCAATGTAGGCATGCCCCCCGCCGGTGACAGAACACTCAGAGCGAATAACTGTTCCTTTAAGAAAAATACTATGCAGTCTATTTGTAGACCAATAGCTAATTGTGGAGTTGGGACTTTCAATCCTCGAACTACCAACTGGTATGTCATTGCTTATTTTTACTAGCGTAAATTTAGCAGGTACGCTTTTGTAGACGCCGGGAAACGCTGCAAGACGAACCTTGTACGGAACATAGGGGGGGGAGCCGCTGATAGCACTATAGCTTTGAAGTGGCTCAGAGCTTACAATCAAGCCTACGCCCGGCACGTTGGTTTTTAGTACGGTCGCCTTGCTTATGCCTCCCTCCATCTGCGGCAATGTAATGTTCGGTACTACGGTAAAATTGCTGCTAACCCTTATTTCCCATTCATCACTCCAGCCGCATGTATACGAAGTATTTGTGTTGTACACATACTTTATGTTTGCCGTTCCTATTATTGATCCAATAGGAGCGTCGCGCGGTACGTATTGAATCCCCATATCGAACGTTTGGTACACCTCTCTATCGCCTGTGGAGCAATCCGCATATGCGGAAGTACTGGCCTGAAAAAAGAAAAGTAGAATACAAATCCGACTCAACATACTCATCCACCACCTCTAGCCGAACATCTGCACCGCGAGGATTTTAAAGGGGCTTAGGCTCCATTCCTCCCAGAGGAATCTCGTTTTGTACCAAGAGTCTTCTGGAACATAAAAAATATTGCGTTAGGTCAAAATATGTGCTCAATCGGGTTATAATCGAACACAGTGGAAATCCCTACAGCTGCCCTGGACTTGCATAGTGAAGAAGGTGATATGAGAAAAAGCGTACTGATCGTGGACGATCATCCAATCTTCTCCAATGCCATCAGAGCTTTTTTGGAGCATACCGGTCATATCGTCGTCCCTCATGATTAATCATCCAGCAACGCAATACACATTGGCTAGCGTAAATCCCTCCTGTTTCCGTGTCTGCTCTAGATCCAGAGTAAATCTACACTGTTGATTCGCTGCATGACCCCAGACTAAATGAAAATGGCGGTCTTCACTCACGGACAATAAAACCTGTCCCATTGGCCCCACCGCACTTACTCGCTGTCCTGCGCCATTCAGTACGGCGGCACCAAAAGGCACCACTCCACCACCTGAAAAAGAGACTGTAGCCAAAACCTTTTCACTTCGGTGCGCCTTAAACTTCGCAAGCACTACAGAGCCTCGCCTTGGTACTACGGTACTAACCCCATTATCGATATCGGTATCGGCATCAAGCTCGCGGGTGTCTAGGCTTAGTCGATTGCGCCGATAGGGCTGAACATAGGGTACAAGGCTGTAACCCTTGGAGTCGGTAAGGACGCCGGGCGCGTTTAATAAACCGACATTAGGGGTGTCCTTGACTTCTACCAAGGCCATTGTCTCTCCTAGGTGCTGACTCAACTGTACACCTCCAGCGTGAGCTAGGATCGATCCTGAAATGCCGATGTTTTCAGAGCTGTAGTCGCTGCTGCTGCTGAAGCCCGCATTAAGATCGGCCCACGGCGCGCGATAGTTCACTGAGGCCGAGCCAGTATTGGACGAAACCTCACTGCGTTGCAAATCGAGATTATAATTGAGGTCGCTGTAGGGACCAGCAATCCCACTTAACCCAATGTGTTGATCATGGGTCCCATAGGCGTTCCGTTCCATACTTACCCTAGCGTTCTGGCTACCCATTGCAAAACTAAGGGTTAATCCAACTTGCAAGCCTTCTCGATCATCATCACTCAGACTTTTACTGGCATAGAGTGAAACATTGGACTGCCCCACTTGGCCACTTAATCCGAACTGTAATTGGCGTTGCAATCGATTTGTATTCCAATAGTCTTGCTGAGATAGATTTAGGTACATTGAAGTACCTCCAGAAAGGCTTTGGGAGAGGCTTGCTTCGAGCCTGCTGCGCCGGCTTGCCGGTTGGTAGTTGCCATCTATGGACAGGCCGCGCTGCCAAGATCTTTCATTTACTACCTCGCTGAAGTCACGGTATCCCGGCGTGGAGTAGCGATATCCGGCAAAACGTAGATTTGTCCCGGTGGTGAACATCTTACCGTAGCGTAGACCATAACTCTGGCCCTTGATAGAACCGGCTGAAACTGTGGATTGGGCTTGTGTTACGTCCAGAGATATCGCCCCTAGGTTACCCAATCCCTTGCCAACACCTACTTGATAGGCGCTGTAATCTTCAGCCACAAGTCCGGCGAGTGACATAGTGTAGTCATTGGCTAAGCCGCGGGCGTAAGAACCAAATAAAAAATTTGGCTGTTCATCAGGCGTGCTGGGTGAATGGTACTGGCCAACAGTCACATTGTATCGCCATATTCCCTGGCGCAATAGGTTACCCAGCGTCGCATAAGGCTGTATGAATCGCTGTTCCGTACCGTCCGCTTCGGTGATGATTACTTCAAGATCTCCACTTCCGGATGCAGCGTTTAAGTCGCGAATCTCGAATGCGCCTGGAGGCACGAAAGTACTGTAGAGCGAATATCCGTGCTGGCGAACTTCGACTTTGGCTTGAGTACGCGCGACCCCCCTGATGACTGGAGCATATCCTTGCAGTGAATCGGGCAACATATCCATGTCGCTAGCCAGCTGTACGCCACGGAATGGAATACTTTGCAAGGTGTCGCCCGGTGTGATGCTTTCTCCTATGACCAATTGGCCGGCGGTTCCGGAAAGATCGCGCTGCACATAGCTTGCGGCGCGTTCCCAAGTACCGTCTTTGCGGTAGGAGGAGCTAGAGCGTAAGCGCCAAGTACCAAGATTGAGTCCGCCATTGAGATAAAGATTGTATTGGTTGGTGCGTTGGTCTTGGTGCTGGTTTTGTGAGCCAGAGAATTGATAATTGAGAAAGCCAGCGTTTACACCTTCGTCCCAAACCTCCGGTTTCACATAACCCAAGACATCGCGTTTGAGATAAATCTGAGGGACGCTGATATCGAGTTTGAGCTGACGGCTATTGAAGTGCACCGCGGCTCCTTCCAGTAATTCAGAAAGATTTGGGCAGCTTGCGTCGCCAGCAATTGTCGGCAATCGAATACCCATTCCTTCTAGCATTTCGCTAGGCATACAAGCGTTGAGCTTATCGCCCTTTTCAACGAAGCTTATCTCACGCTGGCCTAAGAACTCTTGGTTGAGTTGGACGTTAACCAGATAGCGCCCAGAGCCTAACTCCTGCTCCTGTAACATGGTCTGCAGATCACTCTGTTCACCGTTAGCGCCATCGAAGCCTGCTACGAAATCGGTATCAAACTGTGTTGCCGCCTCAACTTTAGGCAGCGCTATCAGAAATATTCCTAGCCACGCACCGGTTATCCCTCTAAGTTTCATGCCCTCAGAATCCTATTTGGGCTTTTATGGGATCCTGATATCCACCTTGATCGTTGATGGTGGAGAACTCAACGGTTGCGCCTTTTGGCCCTATGTGTCGCTTGAGCGGGTAATCTAAACTGGACATCGGCGGTAGCATATCTATGTCACTTAGCTCGACTGGTACGTTACCGTCGAGCGCTCGTATACCTATAAACGTAACGTGGTAAGCACTGGGGTTGGAAATACGCAGTAGCGTGCCTGTTGGTTGTTCAATCAGCTTCCAAGATAATTGCTTAGGTGCTTCGAGCGCTGTTCCTAGTAAATCACTCGGTCTGTAGAATAATTTGATGCGAGTGCGTACTGCCACTTTGAGTGAGTTAACCTGCTTTGCATCTTTCACAGGTATTTCCTGGGCGTTGAAATAGAAAACTGACTCTCTATCTTTTGGTAACTCGCCAGGTGTCTTAATTATCCGGACAACTTGCTCTTCTCCAGCACGTACTTTGAACAAGGCAGGCATAGCTATAAATGGGCTGAGTCGATCTCGGCTGTCGGCAGCATCGTTGATCCACGCCTGCACCGCGTAATCGCTAACGCCTGTGTTGGAGACTATGGTTGATACACTGCGCTCGTTCGCCCCTAGAATTATCCGCGTGCCGTTGAGCATGACACCGGCATTTGCAGACGTCATTGGCCAGGTTGCCAAAATTACCGCGCAGCACATCCAGTGCAGGCAGGTCTTAACTGCGCACGATCGGAAATAAGCTTTCATGAAAATTTAAACCTACGCAAAAAAACACCGGAGCCGCTCCACAAGAAAGAGCGAGCGGTCTCCGACTGAGGAGTGGCCTACTTGTAGTCAACGCTGAAAGAGGCTTTTGCGTTGGCTGTTCCAGGTGTGGCTAAGCCGGTGGCGATGTAGTTCGCTGTGAAACGAAGCGGAACGCTGAGATCCGCGTACTCACTGGAGGAGCGACCCAATTGAATGTCATTGCCCTTGGCATCGCGAATCTGAATCGCTACGTTGCTAGCGACTCCTTCGCTTCCTGCACCGTCAAGAGCCAACCATTCACCATTCGGTCCTGCGGCGCCATTCATGCTGAGAAACCGCACCGTGGCGGTTTTGCCGGAGAGGCTACAGTCTTCGTCTCCGGCGCCTGAGCTTTGCAGTCGGATTTCGAAGGCTGCGGCCCCGGCAGTATCATTAAGTTTTTTTAACGATTGTGACGATACATTGCCCAAGGAAACATTAGAGTTCGCATTGTTGTTCATGTCTCCGACGCTGACCGAACAAGTGCTGGCATTGATAGTCCCGACGAAATTGATTTCACCATCGGCCGCCATGGAGTGAGCGGCCACGCAGCATAGGCCTGCGGCCAACGTCGACTTGAATGGGTTCATTGTTTTATTCCTGTTTTCGAATTGAGATTCACCCGGTTTTAAGGGCGGCCGCAGATTAAGAAAAAGACAGGGATTTCGGTACGAGAGCTTTCTTGAAATGACTTGGGAGTATTCTGGAATAGGTGCAGTCAAGAGCTCATGAGTCAACCTCTGCTTCGCCCCTTACCTTGTACTGGTTGTGGTAAACGTGCGTGAAAGCCTCTTCGTTTATGGGCGCGACAGTTTTGCGATTCCTCTCCAGAGGCTTTAGGCCGCAAAATGCGGGCGCCTTCCGCGGCAGTTTTAATTGTCTAAAACCACCGTTCCCGCTTTACAAGCTGGAAAAAGCTCTCGGCCACGGCATTGTTATGACAGTTGCCTCGGCGACTCATGCTGCCAACCAAATTGTTCGCCTTAAAAAAAACTGCGGCAGTCGGAGCTGCTGTACTGGCAGCCTTGGTCGGAACGAACCACCACCTCTTGCTTGGGTTTACGCCTCCAAACCGCCATCAATAAAGCATCAACGGCTAAATCACAGGTTATCTGCGACTTCATGGACCGGCCAACGACCTGGCGAGAAAACAGATCCACCACCACAGCCAAATATAGCCAGCCTTCATACGTGCGAATGTAGGTGATGTCGGTGAGCCAGACCTTGCTGGGTTCTACGACATCGAACTGGCGCTTGAGCAAATTGGGTGAGGCGACCGCTGGCTTACCGCCGTACTTCCCGGGGCGGCGTCGATACCCTGTCTGAGAGCGAAGACCTTCAAGGCGCATCAGCCTCGCCACACGATGCCGACCACAATCCTCACTGACCTCGCGCAGATCGTCATGGATTTTGCGATAGCCATAAACGCCGCCGCTCTCCAGCCATAATGTTTGATCAAACCCAGCAGTCGCTGGTCGTCTTTAGCGCGAGCAGATTGCGGCTTAGACTACCAGGCGTAATAACCACTGGGATGGACTTTCAGCGTCAGGCAAAGCCGTCGAATGGAATAGTCGCCCGCTTGCTGCTTGATAAAGGCGTACTTTGACCGCACTCCTTGGCAAAGTACGCGGCGGCCTTTTTTAAGATGTCTCGCTCTTCCGTGACCCGCTTGAGTTTAGCTCGCAGAAGCCGCAGTTCAGCGTACTGATCATCGTCTTGTTGCCGTTCTGCCTGAGGTTTGCTGTAGCGCTTTATCCCGGCATAGAGGCTATGCGTCGACACGCCAAGACGCGCAGCCACATCAGCGACAGGCAGCTTCTTTTCGGTCACGTGATTGACCGCTTGGATTTTGAATTCTTCGGGGGAACGCCGGTTGCTCATCGCACCTCCTAATTGGCCTCAGTTTAAGGCAAAGAGGTGTCTACGAAACTAGGGCGATTCAGCTCAGGATTGCACGCTCGGAAAATCTCTCTTTCAGTTCACTGATTGCGCAGTAAGAGCCACGACAACTGATGCACCCATGACAAGCTCAGGCGGTTTCCAGGAAAGTTCTTTCCGTAGGATTTTTCATACGATCAGGTAGGCACTTGCCTACGGCTTTGCCGTATTAATTTCAGTAAATTAATTTCTGACAATTAACGAATTATTAGCTCTTCTGATATTTAATTTTGGAAATAGTAATGAACAGATCTTACCTCGCGATTAGCATCGCGCTGTCAACACTTTCCCTGGTCGGTAGTGCCGCTTTCGCGAAACAGAAAGAAGATATTGGCAGCCGGGAAATAAAAGTCGAAAACAATGCGGACGGCGGTATGTTTAAAGTTGTCAACGGTACTCGGACGGTCACGGATTACAATATTATGGTCTCAGGCGAAGAGGCGGCTGCTGGCGCTTTTGCTGTTGGTGACAACAGCTTTATCACTTACATCGGTGGCAAAATTACTGGTGGTGGCTACGATGCAACGGGGCTTTCAGCGAGAATGGGCGGTCAGATAACAGCATCGGAACTTGATATTGAATTTTCCGGCAGCCCACATGATGGTTTATACGCTGGCGACAAGAGTGCCATAAATCTTTCAAATTCAAATATTACCAGCAAAAGCGAATTCTCCGATCTTGACAGTTATGGCGTACGTGCTACGAGCTCGTCATCGATAGTTTTGGAAAATACTTCTATCCTTAAAACAGGCCGGGGAGCTGCCGCCGTAGCCAAAAGAAATAGCACTCTAAAAATTAACAACCTAGACATTGAAAACGGACGCCGTATTGCTACGGAAGGTATCGGCTCCCAAGCCGTTCAAATCAGCAACGGCTCAACAGCGGTCTTGGTGAACACCAATCTTGAAGCAGTGGGCGATAATGCCTCAGCTATTCTTTTAGTCGGAGCAGGTAAGCCTGATGTAGAGGGGCCAGAAGAATCGTCTATACTTTCCGTTACCGGCAGTACTTTAAAAACTGAAGGCCTTAACGCTGTTGGTATCGATGTCGCCGACGGCGATGTATCAATTTATACAACTGATATTAAGTCCTCTGGTGCTGCGCTGAAGGCATATAGCGATAAAGCATATAGAACCAATGTTAACATCAGTGACAGCGAGCTTGTCAATAAAACGGGCAGTGCAATTGTAGTCGGTGGAAATGGCTTGAGCAATATCTTGGTCAACACTTCCAATGTGAAGTCCGATAGTGGAAAATTGTTTAGCCTGTCTGATAGCGCTAGTACTGGTACTAGTGTTCTAGTCGGTGACTACGCCTATTTGGCAGGGGATATAGATATAGCCGCTGGCCAAAAATACGATGCCAGTTTCGAGTTAGTAGGGGAGACGCATTGGGTGGGGGCTGGTAACGGAATTAATAAACTTTCGCTAAATGATAGTGAATGGTTTATGGCCGGAAACTCTTCCGTTAAGTCTCTTTCCCTGCAAGGCGACAGCAAAGTAGAGTTTAAGCTCGGCGATGCCATGTTTAAGATATTGACTACCGGTTCGCTGACCGGTAGTGGAGAGTTCGTGATGAACACAGATCTATCCAAACTTAAAGGTGACTTATTGCTGGTCACTAACGTTAACGGTTTTACTGGTAGTCATACGCTAGTCATAGAAGATACGGGCTTGTCACCTAAGAGCGAGGGGAAATTACGTGTGGTCGGAACTAACGGCGGCAACGGAACGGTCGTCTTGCACGGAGGCTATGTCGATGCTGGCGCGTTTCGCTACACACTCAATCCTGAGGGTAATGACTGGTTCCTGAGCAGTGCGGCGGCCACTCCGGCCGTTGAAAATCTGCCAACCGCGCCTGCGCCCACCACTGCGCAGGCAACCACATCGGCCGTTGAAAATCTGCCAACCGCGCCTGCGCCCACCACTGCGCAGGCAACCACATCGGCCGTTGAAAATCTGCCAACCGCGCCTGCGCCCACCACTGCGCAGGCAACCACATCGGCCGTTGAAAATCTGCCAACCGCGCCTGCGCCCACCACT
>NZ_JARIXR010000060.1:0-16712 GCF_029269205.1 Pseudomonas sp. 1912-s
TTGATACCGGTTTGACCTTTGAAAGGCGACATAGAGTAGGCAACTGAGCAAAAAGACCCGTTGTTTGCTTACCGATATTTTTCTTTGCGACACGTCCAGAATTGCAGCTAGGGCAAGGGGCATACATACGTAAATCCTCTCAAGTGATGAGCGTACTAGCCAAAAAGCAGGCACGCCAAATCCCTACCGCAGTTAATACGGTGGGCGTTCACAGAGGTGATATAGGTCTGAGTTTTTTTTGATTGGTATTCCAAGCCGCAATTAGTTGAAAACACGCGTCAGATCGACGAGGGTAGCCAGATCCAAATGAGTGTTTGGTCTTAGGTGAACATGTGACAACCGATTCAATGCAACAGGATGGTGTCAGCGCTGCGAGCGGGGAAGGTATGCCGAGGAGTGAATCGCCCCGGGTTTCGTAGACACCTCTTTGCCTTAAACTGAGGTCAATTAGGAGGTGCCATGAGCAACCCGCGTTACCCCGAAGAATTCAAAATCCAAGCGGTCAATCAAGTGACCGAAAAGAAGCTGCCTGTCGCTGATGTGGCGGCGCGTCTTGGCGTGTCGTCGCATAGCCTCTATGCCTGGATAAAGCGCTACAGCAAACCTCAAGGAGAACGGAAGCAAGACGATGATCAGCACGCTGAACTGCGTCGTCTGCGAGCCGAACTCAAGCGGGTCACCGAAGAGCGAGACATCTTAAAAAAGGCCGCCGCGTACTTTGCCAAGGAGTGCGGTTGAAGTACGCCTTTATAAAGCAGCGAGCGGGCGACTATTCGATTCGACGGCTTTGCCTGACGCTGAAAGTCCATCCCAGCGGTTATTACGCCTGGCTGTCTGAGCCGCAATCTGTACGCGCCAAAGACGACCAGCGACTGCTGGGTTTGATCAAGCATTCCTGGCTGGAGAGCGGTGGCGTTTATGGCTATCGCAAAATCCACGACGATCTGCGCGAGGTCGGTGAGGATTGTGGTCGTCATCGTGTGGCGAGGCTGATGCGTCTTGAAGGTCTGCGTTCTCAGACAGGTTATCGACGCCGCCCTGGAAAGTACGGCGGTAAGCCAGCGGTCGTCTCACCCAATTTGCTGAAGCGCCAGTTCGATGTTGTGGAACCCAACAAGGTTTGGGTAACCGACATCACGTACATTCGTACGTATGAAGGCTGGTTGTATTTGGCGGTGGTACTGGATCTGTTTTCTCGGCAGGTCGTTGGCTGGTCAATGAAGTCGCAGATGACCAGTGATTTGGCTATTGATGCGTTGTTGATGGCGGTTTGGAGGCGTAAACCGAAGCAAGAGGTGATGGTTCATTCCGACCAAGGCAGCCAGTACAGCAGCTCCGATTGGCGCAGCTTTTTGAAGGCAAACAATTTGGTTGCCAGCATGAGTCGCCGAGGCAACTGTCATGACAACGCCGTGGCCGAGAGCTTTTTCCAGCTTCTGAAACGGGAACGGATCAAGCGAAAAATCTACACCACGAGGGAAGATGCTCTGAGTGATGTGTTTGATTACATCGAGATGTTCTACAACGTAAAACGCCGCCATGGTTTCAACAATCAGCTGTCACCGGTAGAGTTTGAAAAGCGTTACGCAATGAGCTTGCAAGGTGTCTAGAGAATCCGGGGCGATTCAGGTTGATGCAATTGGAACTGCCGAAAAGGTACATCAACGTCTGACCGAACTCCTTGCTGAGTCCCGAGCCAAGCAGGCTGTCATCGATGCCGCTCAAGAGGCAGAGCGACTAAAAATCGACGCAGCTATGGCTGAGGTCATTGAGGTAGTAAGTCAGGTTACTGTGGTCGCCACGGTGGATAGTGTGGGGTCATCCAATGACCCCTCAGGTGCATTCCCTGATTTGAAGTACGCCAAGGCTGCATCTATCAAACCAGATGAGGATGTCCTGGCTTTTGCTCGTCCCCTTGAATATTTGATTTATAAAGAATCCGACCCTCGTCAGGCTGTAGGGTTGGTCGATCCAGATCGGTTCTTTGAGGCGAGTTACACGGAAACGTTGGAGCAGATGATTGCTCATGTCGTGGCGGAAGAGGGACCGGTTCTGGACACGGCGCTTGCAAGGCGCATTGCACGTGCTCATGGCTGGGTACGAACCGGCTCACGGATACGTGATCGCGTTGACCAACTTGCCCGGGCTCGATTCCGCTCACATGAAGAGGAGCAGACAGGAGTCTTTTTCTGGCCTACTCATATCGAGTCGGATGCCAGTGTAGTCTTTCGTAAGCCCGGCGATGAAGACACCACGAGAGGGCTATCTGAAATCTGCCTGCCAGAACTGCGTGCTTTGGTTGATGAGATGGTGCAGCGGGGGCATGAAGGGGAGGCCTTGATATACGCGGTCGCGAAAGAAGCTGGTGTAAGCAAGCTTGCTCATGCAGGACGTCAGCGGATTGAGAAGGCCATACATCAAATGGCGGAGTAAACGAGAAATATGGGGGTCGTGAAGGTCCCCTTACTTCTGGGGAACTGACCGTGCCTTTGCTCTGAGAAGCGTGGAGTACCAATGCGCTCTTTCTGGGTTAACTGATGTTTCGGTTGCCAAATGCGCAGGTGATTCAGGCAACACATACGAGCTATGTTAATGTGCCATCATATGAACGGTATGGAGAGTCGTGATGGGTTGGAAAGGGACTGTACGTTCGCTGCAAGCGTCTGCGCGGCGATCAGAGCGCAACGCTCATCGCCGTCAGCGTGAGCTTGAAAAGCGACAGAATGAGTACGCAAAGATGGAAGCGCTGGAACAAGCAGCGTATGAATTTGAGGTTTACGAAAATCACGTAGATATCCTCCTTTCGATGCACAAGGAATGTGCCGAGCCGGTTAAATGGAAGCGACTTCTCTCCAACCCTGAACCTAGACAGCCACTCAAGAGCAATACTCTTGAGCAAGAAGCTACGCATGCGGCCGCTACATATCACCCCAATTTCTGGGCTCGTCTCTTCAAGCTAGAGGCTCGTCAGCGCGTAGCCCTTGTAGGCAAGATTGGCACCGCGCAGGCGGAAGACGAAAGGCAATATCAGGCTCAGCTTGTTGAATGGAAAACTGCCCATACCGAGTGGGCAGGGGAGAGGGACATTGCGATCCGTATCCTTGATGGTGACCGTCAGGCCAAGCTAGATGCCATCGAAGCTTTCGAGTCGTTTGCAGAAATATCACACCTCGGCTCAGCTATTCAGATGATTGTTCATGAAAGTGGTGTACTAGAAGCCAAAGTCGCTATCCATGGCTCCGATGTGATTCCGACCGAAATCAAATCTCTACTCAAAAGCGGCAAGCTGTCGACCAAAGCTATGCCTGCTGGGCGGTTCAACGAACTTCATCAGGACTACGTGTGCAGTTGCGCCTTGCGAGTAGGTCGAGAGTTGTTGGCAATCCTGCCGGATGACCTGGTCATCGTCACCGCTCTGGACAATGTGCTCAACAGCTCGACAGGTCATATGGAGGAGCAGCCGATTTTGAGTGTTGCGTTCTCTAGGCCAACCGTTGACGGACTTAACCTCGAAACCATCGATCCGTCGGATGCGATGAAGAATTTTGTCCATAACATGAGCTTCAAAAAGGGCGCTGGATTCTCGGCTGTTGCCGCCCTCGATGCTCAGCGGTTTGCCATAACCGCGTAACTCCCAAAGCAATCCATAGACAAGGACTCTCATGACCCCTCCATTTCAACCTGTCACCCAAGTGCTTCGGTTACGCGAAGCGGGTGAGTTTAGCCCCTTCAACGTTGTAATCACTGCTCTTAACTGCACAACGGGTAGCGCCGATCTTGTTATTGGGGGGGAGACGTTTTTAGACCGAGAAGAGACGTTAACTGTTGGTAAATCTGTTCTGGTCGATGCAGGCAAAGATGGTTTCGTACAAATAAGACTGATGACTAGCAATTACAGCGTTGCCACCATTCGGCTCGCTAGTGTGCCGATCCAAGCTCGGTTATTCGGTACCGTTGAAACGCGTAGTCAACAAACATCGTTTACACCTCAAGATTTAGACACTATTCGGCATGGTTTGGATCTGGTACTTGATGAAGTACGGAATAATGCGTTTATTAGCGCAGAGCAATTTACGATATTGAAAGAGCAGCTAGATGAGGCCGCAGAAGCAGCTAAGCGCCTGAGCCGCAAAGACTGGGTTATTTATTTTCTAGGTATCCTGGCGTCGGTCACCATTTCGGCTGGCTTCTCTCCAGACGCTGCGAAAGCGCTGATGCACGCGGTGGATCATTCGATCGGACAAGGCGCTCTGTTTGCCATTCGTCTTCTTAGCAAGATTTGAGTCAAATCGTCGACAGCGCCTAACGGGCTCTGTCGACGGTTCACGCAGACAACTCAATAGCGCATTTCCACCGCCACATACGCCCCAATCCCATCCCCCGGATACAACGACGCCGTATCCTGGCCCTTCGCGTCATACAACGGTTGCACCGCCGTCACGTATTTCTGATTGGTCAGGTTCTTCACATCCAGCGACACCTTCCAGTCCTTGCTCGGTGTTTCATACCCCACATTCGCCCCGAAGATGGTGTAGGAGGGCGCGTAGAAGCTGTTGGCATAGTCCACCGCCGTACGCGAAGCCGATTGCACATTCACCCCGGTATAGAAGCCCGCCGGGTGCTGATACTGCACTTCGCCCTGATAGATATGCTTCGGAATCCCTGGCAACTGGTTGTCGCCGAAGGTCGGGTCGTGCCGGTAGTAGAAGTCGTTGTAGGTGTACACCTGGCGCAAGGTGACCTTTTCACCCGAGGTGTTTTCCCACAGGCGTGTATTCAAGCCGGTCTCGATGCCTTGGTGGATCGTCGGTGTGGCGTTGAAGGCGCCGGTGATCGCCGCGGCAGTGGAGGTGGCCGGGATGATCTGCACGTTGAGCAATTCATTTTTCACCCACGAACGGTAGAGCGCGAGGCTGCCGTCGAAGATGCCTGATGAACCCTTGATCCCGATTTCAACGGTATTGGCTTTCTGCTCCACCAGCGGCCTTACGTACGGCGTGGTCGGCCCGGAGCCGGAGTACTCCCACGACGCCGGTGGATCGACCGAACGGCTGACGTTGGCGAACACCTGCAGTTGCGGGGTGAACTCGTAACGCACACCCAGTCGCGGTGCCAGGCTCCAGTTGTCGTAGGTCACGTCGCTCGGGTAAGTGGTGGTGTTGGCCACCAGGGCTTCCTTGACGTCGGCGTGGCGGCGCACGTTGATCGCCGATACGCCGCTGGTCAGCCACAGGCCGTCCACCAGTTCCAGGTCGTTGCCCAGGGAGAACACATGATCGAACGAGGAGCTGTAGTCGACGAACTTGCGCGTCTGTTTGTTGGCGAAGGTGGAGTCGACCTGGCCCTTGAGGTGTTCGGTGGAGGTGAAGGCCAGGCTGGAGCGGCTTTCGTGGCCGAACAGGGTGTCGCGCCGGTCGTAGTTGATCACCGCGCTCAGGTCATGCCAGTCCCAGTAGCTGGGGTTGCTCGGGCTGTTCGGGCTGTTGTTGTGGGCGTACTGGTAGTAGACGAAACCCACCGACAGGGTGGCGTCGTCCTCAAAGGTGTAGGTGGTCTTGCTGCCCAGCCATACGCTGCCGGGGCGACGGCTGCCGGCGCCGCTGCTTTCCGCGGTGGCACTGGCGCGGTCGGAGTGGTGCTTGACCGCGTCCAGGGTGGTGGCGCTCGGGTCGTTGTGGAACTCGTCGCGGTAACGCAGCATCACCCGGGTTTCGAGTTGCGGGCTGAAGCGGTAGCCAAAGTTGGCCACCACGCCCTGGCTCTTCGACAGGCTATAGTCGCGGTAGCCGTCGCTGCGGTAGTTGTCGGCATTCAGGTAGTAATCGAACGCGCCCTCGACGCCGCCGACGCTCAGGCTTTGCTTGTTGTAGCCGTAGCTCCCGGTTTCCGCCCGCACCCGCAGCCCGGGTGCGGTGTAGCCGGTCTGGTTGACGAAATTGATGGCGCCGCCAAGGCTCAGCGCGCCGTATTGGAAGGCGTTGGCACCCCGCAGGATTTCGGTGTAGTTCACCCCCGAGCCGTTGAGGAATTCGTAAGGTGTGCCGCCCGGGCCGGTGATCGGCAGGCCGTCGAACAGGAACTTGATGCCCTCACGGAAATACCCCGGCGAGGTGTTGGCGCCGGAGCCACGGATGGAGATCTTGGCCGCGTCGTTGCCGCCGGTGGACTGGACGAATACGCCCGGCTGATAGGCGAGTGTGTCCTGCAAGGTAGCGGTGCGTCCCTTGGCCACCTGTTCGCTGTCGACCACGCTGGTGCCGCCTGGCACTTCGGACAACTGACTTTTGGCTGCCTCAACGGGCGTGATTTTGTGTGCCTCTACTGTCACCGTCTTTAGCCGTGTTCCGGTCGTCGGTGTGACCTCGTCATCTGCCTGCACACTGGCGGAAAAAACCAGGGCTGAGCCCAGCCCCACCATCGCCAGCCAAGTTGCTTGCCGCACGGCAAGTGTCAACTTTTGCAACTCTCCCCGAAAGATTGGATCCATTAAGCGTGTTCCTTGTGAATAGATAAATGAGCCCCAGCTTTCTATTCGAATAGTCATGCCTGTTTCGCTCTGAGCAGTTTCTGTGCCAAGACTATTGGCCAAGGATTACGGGCGCTTAGTTCAGGTTAAGTGTTCTGCGGGATACTTTGTTTTGAATCGGTGTTTGATTCTCAACAGTCAACTTTAATGGACGGGATTACTGCAACTGTCGCGAACGCAACAGTTGATAAGCAGTGTGTAAGGCTGCCAACAATTCCGGGGTGTATAACGGGTATAACCATATAAGTGTTTGGCAATGTTTGCCCCGTTTTACAAGGGTTTTGCGCTGGTTTCGTGGTCAATATGGCGTTTGTTGAAGACTGGCATGCTCACTGCATTACCCCCCGTAATTGCAAACTTTCAGTGTTCACCGAGTTCCTCTAAGGAAGCGTCATTGACAACCATCCTGAAACTTTCGGCGGTTATTTCACTGTCCCTGGCGATCAATGCCTGCTCACCGGCTGCGGCACCGAAACATGAAACGTCTGCGGCTGATGGCACGGTCACCAACGGTGTAGTGACTTATTCGGCGACGGACTTTCATGAGTCGTCACCGGGGCACAGTGGCGGAACTTTGCGCGTCTCAGCCGCCTCCGACGCCGGCAGTTTCGATGTTCACGCACTGTCTAACGGCAACATCCAGTGGATGGGCCGGATTCTCTTCGATTGCCTGGTGTACCAGGACGAGCAGGGCAACATCAGCCCATGGCTGGCCCGCTCCTGGGACATCTCCGACGACGGCAAGACCTACACCTTTCACCTGCGCGACGACGTGACCTTCAGCGACGGCGAGAAATTCAACGCCCAGGCGCTGCAAACCAACCTGGAACACATGCGCGATCCAGCGACCAAGTCCCCACTGGCAGCGGCCTATATCGCGCCGTACCTGGATGGCAAAGTCATCGACGACTACACCTTCGAAGCCCATTTGCGCGAACCCTATACGCCTTTCCTCGACGTACTGGCGCAGTCCTGGCTGAGCATGATCTCCCCCAGGCAGATACGCGAAGCGCCGAAGACCATCGCCGAGCATCCCATCGGCAGCGGCCCGTTCCTGTTGCAGAGTTATACCCGTGACCAGGGTGCAGTGTTCACCAAGCGCCCCGGCTACAACTGGGCGCCGCCGGTGACCCGTCACACGGGTGAGGCATACCTGGACCGTATCGAGTTGAGCTACGTCCCCGAAGCCATGATCCGCTTCACGGCGCTTGAGTCCGGCCAGTCGGATTTCGCCCTCGATGCACCGGCCCAGAACGCTGCCGCCATCCGCGCCAACCCCGACCTGGTGATGCGCAGCCGGATTCGCAAGGGCAACCCGAGCCGCGGCATCGTGTTCAACGTTGAGCAGGCGCCATTCGACGACGTGCGAGTACGTCGCGCCGTGGCCAAAGCCGTCGACCGCGAAGGATTGGCGTGGATTTCCGGCTTCGGCGAATACATCGCCAAAGCCGATTTCCTGGCGGCGAATACCCGGTTTTATCAGCCCAACAAAGAGGCCCTGGCCTACGACGTCAAGGCGGCCAATACCTTGCTCGACGATGCCGGCTGGACAGGGCGCGACGCCCAGGGCTATCGGACCAAGGCTGGGCAGCGCCTGAAGGCGACCTTGTTGGCCTACAGCAGCCCGGCCTTTCCCGGCAGCGTTTCGGTGGCCATCCAGGCCGACCTGAAAAAAGTCGGCTTTGAGATGACCGTCGAGATGCTGCCGCTGACCCGGGTGATCGAGAGGCGCTATGCCGGGAAGTTCCAGGCGATGGCGGACGGTTACTGGCACACCAATACACCCGACGGCATGTTCGTGCTTTATCACAGCGAGTCCATCAGCACCGATAAAAGGATCGGCCAGAACGTTGGACGCTTCCGTGATGCCGAACTGGATCGCGTGCTCAGCGCTGCCCGCCAATCCCGCGATCCGGTTGAGTTGCAGGCGCTCTATGGCGAAGCACAAAAGCGCCTGACCGAAACCGTGCCGTCGGTGCCGTCGGTGGAAGCCCAGGTACTCACCGCCTATGGCCGACAAGTCCAGGGCGTGATTTTCGACACCTCCCATAACGTGCCGTTTTTCACCAGCATCTGGCTGGACCGGGGGCAACCATGAGTCTGTTCAAATCCATCGCCTGGCGCCTGCTGGCGGGCATTGGCGTGCTGTGGGGCGCGGCGACGCTGACCTTCCTCGCCGTCAACTTCAGTGGCGGTGATACCGCGCTGGCGATCCTCGGCGGCCCGGATGCGATGCCCACGCCGGAGCTGTTGGCGCGGGTGCGGGCCGAGTATGGCCTGGACCAACCCTTGATCGTGCAATACGGCGATTATCTGCTGCGCCTGGCCCACGGCGACCTGGGTGAATCCTACCGCCTGCGCATCCCGGTGCAGCAGGCGATAGCCGAGCAGATTGGCGCAACCATTCAATTGTCCCTGAGCGCCGCGCTGCTGGCGGTGGTGTTGGCACTGGTGTGCGCGATCCTCACTGCCAATCGTTCGCGCTGGGTTCGCTCGGTTGTTTCAGGCGGCGAGCTGGTGCTGTCGTCGGCGCCTTCGTTTGTGATCGGCATGCTGCTGTTGCTGGTGTTTTCGTTTCATTGGCACTGGTTGCCGCCGTCCGGCTCGGTGGGCTGGCGCTCGTTGATCCTGCCCTCCGTCGCGCTGGCCTTGCCGGTAGCGGCGGTGCTGACCCAGCTGCTGCGCCAGTCCCTGGAAGACACCCTCGAACAACCCTTTATCGCCATGGCCCGCGCACGCGGCCTGTCCGAAACGGCGGTGCGCCTGCGCCATGCCTTGCGCCATGCGCTTGTGCCGTTGGTGACGCTGGCGGGGTTCGTGTTCGCCAGCCTGCTGGGCGGCGCGGTGGTGGTGGAATTGCTGTTTGCACGCCAGGGCATCGGGCGCCTGATGCTCGACGCCACCAGTAACAAAGACGTGCCGATGGTGTTGGGCGTGACCCTCCTCGCGGCCACGGTGTACGTGCTGGTGAACCTAGCCGTCGATTTGATCAACCGCTGGATTGACCCCCGGGCCAATCAAGCGTGAGTGCCTTTGAAGAAGGAAAAACCATGAGTGCTTCGATCCCCGCTGAAGTGAGTTATGCCGACTTGCACCAGCGTTTCGCCGACGTATTTGCACGGATAGCCGATACCGCCGTCGCCCGCGAGCAGCAGCGCGAGCTGGCCCACGATGCGGTGGCGTGGCTGCGAGAGGCCGGCTTTGGTGCCCTGCGCGTACCGCAGGCCCAGGGCGGCCTGGGTGCCAGCCTGCCGCAGTTGTTTCGCCTGTTGATTGAGCTGGGCGAGGCCGATTCAAACCTGCCGCAGATCGTGCGCGCGCATTTCGGTTTTGTAGAAGGCCGGCTGTCCAGCCGCGACAGCGAGTCCCAGGCGTACTGGTTCGCCAAAGTCGTCGACGGCGAACTGTGGGGCGCCGCCATGGCCGAGCGCACCGACACCACCCGCAACTCGGTAACCCTCAGCGCGGTCGATTCCGGCTGGCAACTGGACGGCGAGAAGTACTACTGCACCGGCACGCTGTACGCCAACTGGATCGCTGCCGTGGCTCTGGATGGCGAGGATTTTGTCAGCCTCGCGGTGCGTACCGATGCGCCGGGTGTCACCGTCGAGGACGACTGGGACGGCTTTGGCCAGCGCCTCACCGGCAGCGGCACCACCCGCTTCAAGTCGGTCGACGTACCGGCGCAACACATCGTGCGGCGCTTCAAGAAAGACGAGCTGCGTGCCGAGTCCTACCTGAGCGCGTTCTACCAGCTGTTCCACCTGGCGACCCTGGCCGGCATCGCGAATGCGGTGCTGCGCGATGCCACCGAATTCGTCAAAGGCCGCACCCGCGCGTTTGGCGTCCCGGGGCAATCGAGCCCCAAGGATGACCCGCTGGTGCAGCGGGTGATCGGTCGCCTGTCGAGCCTGGCCTATGCCGCCCGCACCCAGGTGCTGGCCGTCGCCGAGGTGCTGCAGGAGGCGCACGAAGCAGAGCAGGGCGGCTACGCCAACGAACAGCATTACACCGAGGCCGAGATCCGTGCGTATCAGGCGCAACAGATCGTGCTGGAACAGGTGCTGGAAGCGACCACGCTGCTGTTTGAAGTCGGCGGCGCATCCGCCACCAGCGAGTCGCGTCGCTTCGACCGGCATTGGCGCAACGCCCGCACGCTGGCCTCCCACAACCCGGCGATTTTTCGCGAACGGGCCTTGGGCAATTACTACCTCAACGACGTCACCCCCAACGCCGCGTGGCGCAGCCTGCAAGCCGCCGACGCCGAGCAGCAGGCCGCCCGCGACGAAGCGAGTGCGGTATGAGCCTTCAACCCTTCACTACAAAAGGATCACCCATGCGTTACCGCCAACTGGGCAACAGCGACCTACAAGTCAGTGTGCTGGGCCTGGGCACCATGACCTGGGGCCACCAGAACACCGAAACCGATGCCCATCAGCAGATTGATTTGGCGCTGGCCGAAGGCATCAATTTCATCGACACCGCCGAGATGTACCCCACGCCGACCAAGGCCGAAACCTGGCGCACCACCGAGCGCTATATCGGCAGTTGGCTGGCGGCCAGCGGCCGGCGGGACGAGGTGATCCTGGCGAGCAAAATCGCCGGCCCGGCCCGTGACCCCAGCAGCCAGCAGCACATTCGCGACGGCCTCAGCCATCACGACCGGCGCAACATCGTCGAAGCCCTGGAGGGCAGCCTCAAACGCCTGAACACCGACTACCTCGACCTCTACCAACTGCACTGGCCCGATCGCACCACCAACATCTTCGGCCAGCGTGAATACCCGTATCAGGCAGACATCCAAAGCGTCGCCATCGAAGAAACCCTGGCGGTGCTGGCCGATCAGGTCAAGGCCGGCAAGGTGCGTCACATCGGTGTGTCGAACGAAACCCCGTGGGGCGTCGCCGAGTTTCTCAAGCAAAGCGAACGCCTTGGCCTGCCGCGCATTGCCAGCGTGCAAAACCCCTACAGCCTGCTTAATCGCTTGTACGAAGGCGGGCTCTCGGAGTTCAGCCACCGCGAAGGCGTCGGCCTGCTGGCGTACTCGCCACTGGCCTTCGGTGCGCTCACCGGCAAGTACCTGGGCGGCGCACGGCCCGAGGGCTCGCGGTTGTCGGCGGTGTACCGCACCTTCAATCGCTATGACAGCGCCTCGGCCCAGGAGGCCATCACCGGCTACGTGGAGATTGCCCGGCAACACGGCCTGACACCGGCCCAGTTGGCGCTGGCGTTCATCATCGACAAACCCTTCGTCACCAGCGCGCTCACCGGGCAAACCAGCCTGGCGCAATTGCGCGACAACCTCGGCGCGCTGGACGTGAGCCTCAGCGACGAGATCAGGGCGCAGGTCCAGGCCATCCACCAGCGCATTCCCAACCCCGCGCCCTAGAACGAGGAGCCTGGCATGACGCAAAGCATTGAAACGTTGAGCGGCAATCACCCGTTGCGTCTTGCCGGGTTTACCCAACTGCGGCCCGGGCTGTTGCTCGCCGGGGTATTTGTTGGGCTGTTGCTGCTGGCCGCTGTTTTTCCACAGTGGCTGGCCCCGTATGACCCGCTGGATGCCTCGGCGCGCCTGGCGTTCCAGGCACCGGGCAACGTGCATTGGCTGGGCACTGATGAAAATGGGCGTGACGTGCTCAGCCGGCTGATTTATGGCGTGCGTTCGTCGCTGTTCATGGGCCTGGCCGCCACTGCGCTGGGGCTGGCCTGGGGCACCTTGCTCGGGTTGATCGCCGGCCTTGGCCCGCGCTGGCTGGACGGCGCCTTGATGCGCGGGATTGATGTGCTGCTGTCGTTTCCCGACCTGTTGCTGGCGCTGGTGATCATCACGTTTTTCGGCCAGGGCACGGCCAATCTGATCCTTGCCGTGGGCATCGCCGGCGTGCCGCGGTATGCGCGGCTGGTGCGGGCGCAAACCCTCACCGTGCGCAACGCCGGCTACGTCGAATCCGCCGTCACCCTCGGTCAATCGCAGCTGGCCGTGGTGCTGCGGCACATCCTGCCGAATGCGTTCAAGCCGGTGCTGATCCTCGCCACCATCGGCATCGGCGGTGCGATCACCGCCGGTGCCGCCTTGAGTTTTCTCGGCTTTGGCGCACCGCCGCCCGCGCCGGAGTGGGGCGGCATGATGGCCATCGGGCGCAGCTTCCTGGCCAACGCGCCGTGGCTGGTGGCCTGGCCGGCTCTGATCATCACCCTGACCGTTGTCTCCATCAGTGCCATCGGCCGCGAACTGTTGCGCCGCAGCGAAGGAAAGCCTCTATGACGATGAATATCCATACCCTCGGCCCGCTGGTCGACATCCGCGACCTGACCGTACGTTTCGGTCAGGCCGAGCCGGTATTGCACGGTGTCAGCCTGCAGTTGAACCGTGGCGAATGCCTGGCGCTGGTGGGCGAATCGGGCTCCGGCAAAAGCGTCACCGCCCGCACCCTGGCCGGCCTCACCGGCAAGGAGGCTCGCGTCCAGGCCGCCAAGCTGGCCTTCCAGGGCGTCGACCTGCGCCAGCTCAATGAACGGGCCTGGCAGCAACTGCGCGGCGCGAGCATCGGCTTTGTGATGCAGGACGCACTGGGCGCGCTGGACCCACTGCGCCGTGTGGGCGCCGAGATTGAAGAACCGTTGCACCTGCACACGTCATTGGGCCTGGAAGCGCGCCGCCTGCGGGTGCTGGAGCTGCTGCGGGATGTCGGCGTGCCGGAACCGGAACTGCGCGCCAGCCAATACCCGTGGCAACTCTCCGGTGGCTTGCGCCAGCGCGCGCTGATCGCCTCGGCCATTGCCTGCAACCCACGGCTGATCATTGCCGATGAGCCCACCACGGCCCTGGACGCCACGGTGCAGGCCCAGGTCATCGCGCTGCTGGAAAGCCTGCGTGGTGAAGACAACGCACTGCTGATGGTCAGCCATGACCTGTCGGTGGTCTCGCGCCTGGCCGACCGCGTGGCCGTGATGCGCCACGGGGTGATCGTGGAGGAGGGCAGCACCGAACAGGTCCTGCAAGACCCGCGTCATCCGTATACCCAATTGCTGTTGCGGGCGGCCAAGGCGGTGCACTTCCAACCCACCCGCCGGCTGCTCACGGCGGTTGAACCCGAGCCTGCGCCCCAGGGCGAAGTGCTGCTGGAAGCCCGCGAGCTGTCCAAGACTTTTGTCGGCCCCGACGGTAAAACCCGCACGGTGCTGAACCAGGTGTCGCTGCAACTGCGTCGCGGCGAGACACTCGGCGTGGTGGGCGAATCGGGCTGCGGCAAGACCACCTTGACCCGCCTGATACTCGGCCTGGAAACCGCCGATGCCGGCGAGGTATGGATCAAGGGCCAGCGCTGGTCCGACCTCGACGCCAAGCAAAAACGCGAAGCCCGGCGTGCGGTGCAAGTGGTGTTCCAGGACCCGCTCAGCTCCTTCGACCCGCGCTACACCGTGCAGCGTGTGCTGTTCGAAGCGCTGGTAGTGGCCGGCGTACCGCGTCACGCACGGCGCGAACGCGCCCTGGAACTGCTGGACCTGGTGCGCCTCGATGCCAGCGCCTTGTCGCGCCGCCCCATCGAACTCTCCGGTGGCCAACGCCAGCGCATTGCGATTGCCCGGGCGTTGGCTTCCGAGCCACAGATCCTGATCTGCGATGAGCCGGTGTCGGCGCTGGACGTGTCGGTACAGGCACAGATCCTGGAGTTGCTTGACGATCTCAAGCGCCGCCTCGGCCTGGCTTGCCTGTTCATCTCTCATGACCTTGGCGTGATCAACCACGTCAGCGAGCGCGTGCTGGTGATGAAGGCCGGCGAAGTGGTGGAGTCCGGCTCGGTGCGCGCGGTGTTCGACCGCCCGGCCCATGCCTATACCCGCGCGCTGATCGACGCGATTCCGACCCTTGAAACCGACCACACGCCGATCCCGTTCTACCTGAACGTAGCGATCTGACGTATTGGAAACAGTATCTACAGAGGAGTGTTCCTGGTGCCCAAGCAGCTGCACGTGAATTTGTTTGAGATGAACTGCGTCAGTCACATCGTCCATGGTTTGTGGGTGCACCCGGACAACAACCGGCACCGCTTCAACGACCTGGACTACTGGACCGAGCTTGCGCAATTGCTGGAATACGGCACCTTTGACGGTGTGTTCCTGGCCGACGTGATCGGCACCTACGACCGCTTTCGCGACGGCCCCGAAACCTCGCTGCGTGAAGGCATGCAGATCCCCAGCAACGACCCGCTGCTGGTGATTCCGGCGATGGCCGGGGTCACCAAGAATCTTGGTTTTGGCGCGACCTTTTCCACCACCTACGAACCGCCGTTCGCCTTTGCGCGGCGCATGAGCACCCTCGATCACCTGACCAAGGGCCGGGTGGGCTGGAACATCGTCACCTCGTACTTGCCGAATGCGGCGCGCAACTTCGGCCACGACACCGAGGTGGTCCACGATCACCGCTACGAGATCGCCGACGAATACCTCGACGTGCTCTACAAACTCTGGGAAGGCTCGTGGGACGACGACGCCGTGATCGTCGACCGCGAGCGCCGGATCTACACCGACCCGGACAAGGTGCGCTACATCAACCACGTCGGCGAACACTTCAAGGTCGCCGGGCCGCACCTGTGCCAGCCTTCGCGGCAGCGTACGCCGGTGCTGTTCCAGGCTACGGGGTCACCGGCGGGCATCGAGTTTGCCGGGCGGCATGCTGAGGTGGTGTTTACCGGTGGGAATGATGCACCGGCGGTGCGCGCGAATATCCAGGCCATGCGGCAGAAGGCGGTGGAGCATGATCGCGATCCGGCGGGGTTGAAGTTTATCGTCATGGCCGGGGTGATCGTCGGGCGGACCGATGAAGAGGTCAGTGCCAAGCTCGACAGCTACCGCAAGCTGGTGAGTGTCGAGGCCTCCCTGGCTCATGGGCAGTCGGCGATCGACTTGACGGCGTATCCACGGGATACCCTGATCAGTGATCTGGTGAGTCGGCAGGTCAAGGGGTGGGAGAGTTTGAGTCGGTACAAAGCGGACTCCACTGTTGGGGCGGTATTGGCGCAGCTTGGGGGGTTTAATCGCGAGCGGTTTTTTGTGGCGGGTACACCGACGGTGGTGGCGGATGCGATTGAGAAATGGCTGGATGAGGATGGGATCGACGGGATCAACCTGAGGCAGTATTTGTCGTTTGAGACGGCGCGGGATTTCATTGAATTGGTGGTGCCGGAGTTGCGTCGTCGTGGGCGGTTTCGTGAGCGGTATAACGAGGGCGAGACGTTGCGGGAGCGGTTGTTCGGGGCTGGGCAGGCGCGGTTGCCTGGGGACCACTTTGGCGCGCGTTATCGGGATCCGGCGGCGTTGCTTCAGCCGGCGTTGCCGTTGCGGTTTTCGTTGTGAGTGGAGGGCTGCAGGAACCCCTGCATTTCAGACCGGCACGGGTGGAAGATGCGCCGCAGTTGGCGCTCATTCATTTGCAGACGTGGCAGGCGGCGTATCGGGAGATTCTGTCCGAGCGTTTTCTTGCTGACCTGAACGGCGGCGTGTCCCAGCGCACGGCCTTCCTGGCCCAGGCCATAGCCGGCGGCACATTGTCGGTGTGGGTGGTGGAGCGGGATGGGAAGTTGGTGGCGTGGGCGTCCTTTGGCAGCAGTCGGGATGTGGATGCGTCGTCGGCCACTGGAGAATTGCGTGCGCTCAATCTGTTGCCCGGGATTTGGGGGCAGGGGATTGGCACGCGGCTTTGGGGGCGGGTACGGGAGCAGTTGGTTGAGGCTGGGTATGCCAGTGCGACCGTTTGGGTGGTGCAGGGGAATCGGCGTGCTCTGGGTTTCTACCGAGCGCTTGGGTTTGTGGCTGAGCCGCATACTGAAAAGACGGTGGTGGAACATGATGAGCCGTTGCCGTTGGTGCGTTATCGGGTGCCTTTGGTGATTTCTGGGGGGTGAGGGTTGAGTACATATCCGTTTCTTCGGTAACGGCTGCTTAGGGTTTCGCTCTTACAGCGACTCACTTTGGAAAAGCCCCAAAGTAAGCAAAGGGCTCTGCCCCGCCTGTCGGCGCCTCGCTAGGGCTCGGCGTTCCCTTGTAAGATTGTTTTCACCTGCTTCAGACCGTAGTGCCCTCTGATTTCGAGATCGTGAGTGAGCATGGGTCGGAGCAGGTTCCTTCCTAAACTAGTCCGAACGGTTGCCTGGGCGCAAAGCCCGATTCTGCAAGGTTGGAC
>NZ_JARIXR010000061.1:0-12241 GCF_029269205.1 Pseudomonas sp. 1912-s
TGCTCTTTGCTCTTGCTTTTGATCTTGATCTGGCTCTGACTGCCCCAATAAGCCCGAGGCCGAACGCAGGTGGTGCGGAGCGGGTAAACCGGCAGGACGCCGGTTTAGCCGCGCTGGGCCAAGGATGGCCCATCGCGGCGGCCCGCGGAGCATCGCCGGAGTGAGGGAACACCGAGCCTAGGCGAGGTGCCGACAGGCGGGGCAGAGCCCTTTGCTTACTTTGGGGCTCTTCCAAAGTGAGTCGCTGTAAGAGCGAAACCATAAGCCGCCGTTACCAACGAAACGGATATGCACACCAAAAAATCAGGCCCGACTCCTGAGCCACTGCATAAACCCTTTCTTCACAGGCACCACAGGCGCCTCCTGCGTCAAACTCTGAGCCGCATGCAACCGGAAATCCAACAAACTCTTCATCGCCTCACTGATGTCATGCCGAGCATCCAGACAAGGCTTCAGATACTCCTTCTCAATCCGGTACAACGTACAAAACGTCTTCGCCGAAAAGTCCGCAGGCACGCCCTGCTCCGAGAGAATCCCCGCCTCGCCAATGACCTCCCCCGGCCCCATCCGCCCGGCTTCGAACTTGTGCCCGGCCTTGGTCAACATCACCGAAATCACCCCCGATTCGATGATAAACAGATGATCACTCACCTCCCCGGCCGGCAAAATCATCTCCCCGGCACGGAAGGTTTGCAGCGTCATGTTCTGGCTGAACGTCTCCTTCTCCTCCTGACGCAACGTCGAGAAAATCGAAGAACTCTCCAACAACGCCCGCGCCCGCGAAACCGCCACCGGCGTATTACTCTCGGCCGCCGACAACAAACTCACCCCCGCCGCCTGCAAATGCCGGAACGCCAAATCATAAAGTTGATTACGCACCTCACGCTTGAGCGTCATCGCCGGCACAAACCCGCTGATCTCATATTCGACGCCACCACTGGCCGACGTCTTGAATGCGACGCTGGGCGCCGGCTTGGCCAACAACGGCCGGCACCCCTGCATCGCCCGCTCCAGCGCATCCAGCACGGTTTGCGGCCGCGCATGCGGGCTGACTTGCAGGCTGACCGACAGCCCAAACATATCCGCCGGGCGTGAAAAGTTGATGATCTTGGCCTTGGCCGCCAACGAATTGGGCACCACCGCCAGACTGCCCTGGGAGGTTTGCAACTGGGTGGCACGCCAGTCGATATCAATCACCCGGCCTTCAGTGCCGTCGATAGAGATCCAGTCATCCAGTTGGTAGGGCTTGGTAGTGTTGAGGACGATCCCGGAAAACACGTCGCTCAAGGTGCTTTGCAACGCCAGGCCGACGATGATTGCCACCGCGCCGGAGGTGGCCAGCACGCCCTTGACCGGCAGGTCGAGCACGTAGGCCATGGCCGCGATGATCGCGATCAGGAAGATCACCGCCCCCACCAGGTCCTGCAACAACCGCCCGGTGTGCCCGACCCGCTGCATCATCACCGCGCCGAGCAATACCGTGAGGGTGCGCGCCGCAAATAACCACCAGCCAATCTGGAACGCCGTGGCCGCCAGGTGCAGCGCCACGTTGTCGCCATACGGCGCGACCTGCATCGGGTTCATGCCTTCGTTGAACAGCACGGCGCTGAACACGGCGAAGATCACCACGCGCGCCACCAGCTTCCAGTTGCCGAAATTGGCAGAGATCAGGCGCCACACGGCGATGTCGATCAGCACCAGCGCCAGCGCGCAGAACATCGGGTGATCGGAGATAAATGAGGGCATCCAGGCGACTCCAGGGCGAATGCCATGAAGATCGCATGAAATGCCTCTGGAGGGTATAGCGCCCTAGCGCTGCATCTGCCCGAATTGCCCGGACTGATAGTCGGCAAACGCCTGGTGGATTTCCTGCTCGGTGTTCATCACGAACGGACCATGGCCGACGATGGGTTCGTCGATCGGTTCGCCGCTGAGCAGCAACACCATGGCGTCGTCGCTGGCCTCCAGGCGCAGTTGCGTGCCATCGCGTTCAAACAACGCCAACTGGCCTTCCCGTGCCACTTCGGTTGCGTTGATCCGCACCGTGCCACGCAATACCACCAACGCGGTGTTGCGCCCGGCGTGCAAGTCCAGCGTCACCGAACGGCCGGCGTTGAGGCGCATGTCCCACACGTCGATAGCCGTGAAGGTACGGGCCGGGCCCTTGACCCCGTCGAACTCGCCGGCGATCAAGCGCAGGCTGCCGGCGTTGTCGGCCAGGGGCAGCGTCGGGATATCGCTGTCGAGGATCGTCTGGTAACCGGCGTCGGCCATTTTGTCCTTGGCCGGCAGGTTGACCCACAACTGGACCATTTCCAGGGCGCCGCCGCTGCGGGCGAAGGCCTCGGAGTGAAATTCCTCGTGAATGATGCCCTTCGCCGCCGTCATCCATTGCACATCGCCAGGGCCAATGGTGCCGCCGGCGCCGGTGGAATCGCGGTGCTCGACTTCGCCCTTGTAGACGATGGTCACGGTTTCAAAGCCGCGATGAGGGTGCTGGCCCACGCCACGGCGTTGTTCGGTCGGGGTGAATGCCGCAGGACCGGCGTGGTCCAGCAACAGGAACGGGCTGATTTGCTTGCCCATCGTGTCGTAGGAAAACAGCGTGCGAACCGGGAAGCCGTCGCCAACCCAGTGCCCGCGTGGGCTGGTGTAGAGGCCGATGATCTTTTTCATATGTGTCTCCAGTAATGAATACACCTTAAATCCGTTATCAATCCTGCGCTAGACGGCAAAATCGGCCTTGATCGTCCCACCCATGGAACGCTCACGCGGGGCTGGATTATTTTATATTTCGACCATAATATGGTGTTAAATATTACGCCCGTAATTTTTTACCTTCTCCACACGTACACCCGCCCCACGGAGCCCGCCATGAACCCTCTTCCCCTGCGTCTTCTCACGCCCCTTGCCCTGTTGGCGATACTCGCCGGCTGCAACAACAAGGCCGACCCCGTCGCCGAGGCGCCCCTGCCCCGCCCCGTCTTGGCCGCCAAGGTTGAAGCCGCCGGCAGCCAGCAAAGCGCCTACACCGGCGTGGTGGCCGCTCGTACTGAAAGCGATCTGGGGTTTCGCGTCAGCGGCAAGGTGATCGAGCGCAAGGTGGATCCCGGCCAGCATGTCAGCCGTGGCGACACCTTGCTGGTGCTGGACATCGGCGACTTCGAACTGGCCCTGCGCTCGGCGAAGAACCGCGTCAATGCGGCCCAGGCCCAACTGCGCCAGCGCCGGGACGACGAATCCCGCTACCAGCGCCTGGCCAATACTGGCGCGGTGTCGCGGCAGATTTTCGACCAGTCCGCCACCAACCTGCGGGTGGCCGAAGCCGAGCTGGCCTCGGCGCAGTCCGACGCCAGCCAGATCGAAAACCGCCGCACCTACTCGGTGCTCAGGGCCGACAGCGACGGCATTATCACCGACGTGCGGGTGGACCGCGGCCAAGTGGTGGCCGAGGGGCAAGTGGTGGCGCGCCTGGCCCACGACGGCGCCCGGGAAGCCATCGTCAACCTGCCCGAAAACCAGCGCGACCAGGCTTCGCAAAGAGCCCTGGCGTCTCCCTTCGGCGCCCCCGAACAGGCGGTGACCGCCACGTTGCGTGAACTGTCCGCCAGCGCTGACCCGACCACCCGCACCTACCGCGCCCGTTATGTATTGCATGGCCCGGTCGACCGCTTTGCCCTGGGTTCGACCATCACCGTGCGCCTGCAAGGTGACGGCCAGGCGCAGCAAACCCGCGTGCCCATCGGCGCCCTGCAGGATGCCGGCAAGGGCACGGGGGTGTGGGTGATCGGCAGCGATGACAAAGTCAGCTTTGCCCCGGTGAACGTCGCCCGCCTCGGCCAGGAAGACGCCCTGCTCGACAGCGGCGTGAGCCCGGGCCAGGTGGTGGTCGCCCTCGGCGCACACCTGCTGCACAGCGGTGACGCGGTACGCCTGTTGCCGGCCCAGGCATTGGCCCTCAACCGTCAGCAGGAACACTGATAATGCGCGGTATCAACCTCTCCGAACTGGCGGTCAAGCATCGCGCGGTCACACTGTTCCTGATCATCGCGATCCTCGCCGCCGGGGTCTTTGCCTTTGGCAAGCTGGGCCGCGCCGAAGACCCTTCATTCACCGTCAAGGTCATGACCATCACCGCCGCCTGGCCCGGCGCCACAGCCCGGGAGATGCAGGAACAAGTCGCCGACCGCCTGGAAAAACGCCTGCAAGAGCTGGACTACTACGACCGCGTCGAGACCATCGCCCAGCCGGGTTTTGTGTCGATGCGCATGACGTACCTGGAGTCCACGCGCCCCAGCGAGATCCAGGACCTGTTCTACCAGACCCGCAAAAAACTCAGCGACGAAGCCGCGAAGTTGCCCAAGGGCGTGATCGGGCCGTTTTTCAACGATGAATACTCCGACGTGTACTTCTCCCTGTACGCGCTGGAGGCCGAACACCTGCCCCACCGACAACTGGTGCAAATGGCCGAGGACATGCGCCAGGGCCTGCTCAACCTGCCGGGCGTAAAGAAGGTGAACATCCTCGGCGAACAGGCGCAGCGCATCTTCGTCGAGTTCTCCTATGAACGCCTCGCCACCCTGGGCATCAAGCCCGAGCAGATTTTCGCCGCCCTCGCCGCCCAGAACGCCGTGGCGCCTTCAGGCTTTGTCGAAACCGCTGGCGCCCGGGCGTATATCCGTATCGACGGGGCGTTCGACAGCCTGGCGCTGATCGAAAACGTCCCGCTGGAAGCCAATGGCAAACTGCTGCGCATCGCTGATGTCGCCACCGTCAGCCGCGGTTATGAAGACCCGCCCAGCTACCGCATCCGCCATCAGGGCGACCCCTCCCTGATGCTCGGGGTGATCATGGAGAAGCACTGGAACGGCCTGGAACTGGACAAGGCCCTCAAGGCCCAGGAGGCGAAAATCCAGGCCGACCTGCCGTTGGGAGTCAACTTCGCGAAGGTCTCCGACCAGGCGAAAAACATCAGCCTGGCGGTCAACGAGTTCATGCTGAAGTTTTTCGTCGCCCTCGCCGTGGTGATGGTCATCAGCCTGCTGGCGCTGGGGTTCCGGGTCGGGCTGGTGGTCGCCGCTGCCGTGCCGCTGACCTTGTCGATCGTGTTTGTGATCATGCTGATGACCGGCCGCGAATTCGACCGGGTGACCCTGGGCGCGCTGATCATTTCCCTGGGCCTGCTGGTGGACGACGCGATCATTGCGATCGAGATGATGGTGGTCAAACTCGAGGAAGGTTTTGACCGGATTCACGCGGCCACTTTCGCTTGGAGCTCCACCGCCGCACCGATGCTCACCGGCACGCTGGTGACGATTATCGGCTTTCTGCCCGTGGGTTTTGCCCGCTCGGGCGCCGGGGAATACGCGGGGAATATCTTCTGGATTGTCGGCTTTGCGCTGATCGCGTCGTGGCTGGTGGCAGTGGTGTTCACCCCGTACCTGGGGGTCAAGCTGCTGCCGCAGATCAAGCCGGTTGCCGGCGGCCACGATGCGATTTATGCCGGCCGTTATTACCAGAAACTGCGCCGCCTGGTGGACACCTGCGTACGCAACCGCTGGTGGGTGACCGGGCTGGTGGTGGCCGCCTTTGTGTTGTGTGGCCTGGGCATGGGCGTGGTGAAGAAGCAGTTCTTCCCCAACTCCGACCGGTCCGAGCTGATCCTTGAGGTGTATATGCCGCCGGGCAGCGCCTTCAAAAGCACCGAGGCGGTGGCGGCGCAGGTGGAAAAAGCGCTGATGGAGGAACCGCAGACCGTGATGGTCGACACCTACGTCGGCGGCGGTGCGCCACGGTTTTTCCTGTCGCTGAACCCGGAGTTGCCCGACCCGGCTTTCGCCAAGCTGATCGTGCAGACCGCTGACGCCCATGCGCGGGACGCGCTGAAAAAGCGCATGGGTGAACGCATCGCCGCGGGTGAGTT
Organism: Pseudomonas sp. 1912-s; assembly: GCF_029269205.1. Lineage (NCBI taxonomy): Bacteria > Pseudomonadati > Pseudomonadota > Gammaproteobacteria > Pseudomonadales > Pseudomonadaceae > Pseudomonas > Pseudomonas sp. 1912-s. The sequence continues at coordinate 5,924 of NZ_JARIXR010000061.1, forward strand.
TCCGTCGGCACGGGTGCGGGTTACCCAATTGGTGTTCGGCCCGCCCGTGCCCTTCCCGGTGGTGTTTCGCGTGTCCGGTCCCGACCTGAACGTGCTGCGCGGCCTGTCTGAAGACGTGCGCCAGGTAGTCGCCGCCAACAAACTCACCCGCGACAGCTTCCTCGACTGGGGCGAGCGTGCCAGCAGTTATCGGCTGGTGCTGGACCAGGACCGTCTGCGACTGCTTGGCTTTACCCCCGACGGGGTGAAATCCCAGCTCAATGCGCTGCTCAGCGGCAACCCGATCACCGAAGTGCGCGAAGGCAATCGCACCGTGTCAGTGGTCGCCCGCTCCCAGGGCAGCCAGCGCGAAGACCTCGGCAACCTGGACAACATGACCCTGACCAACAGCGCCGGCGTGTCGGTGCCACTGGCCCAGGTCGGGCATTTCCAGGCAGTGATGGAAGAGCCGATCCTCAAGCGCCGCAACCGGGCGCTGACCGTGGAAGTGCGTGCCGATATTGTCGACGGCACCCAGCCGCCAGACGTGGAAATGGCGGTGTACAAGGACCTGCAGCCACTGATCGCCAAGCTGCCGGCCGGTTATCAAATCGTCATCGGCGGCCCGGTGGAAGAAAGCGCCAAGGCCAACGTTGCGCTGGCGGCGCTGTTCCCGATCATGATCCTGCTGACATTGACCGTGATCATGTTCCAGGTACGTTCATTCGGGGTGATGTTCATGGTGTTCGCCACCGCACCGCTGGGGCTGATCGGCGCGGTGCCGACGTTGCTGCTGTTCAACCAGCCGTTCGGGTTCAACGCGATATTGGGGCTGATCGGGATTGGCGGGATCTTGATGCGCAACACGCTGATCTTTACCGACCAGATTCGCCAGAACCAGGACCATGGCATGGTGATTCGCGAGGCGATCATCGAAGCCACGGTGCGCCGGGCACGCCCGGTGATCCTGACCGCGCTGGCGGCGGCGTTGGCGTTTATTCCGCTGACACTGTCGGTGTTCTGGTCGTCGCTGGCGTATGTGCTGATTGGCGGGGTGTTGGTGGGGACGGTGTTGACGTTGCTGTTCTTGCCGGCGTTGTGCAGTCTGGTGTTGGGGCGGGAGAAGACGCGGGAAGTGCCGACTGCAACCTGATCCAACCAACACCACAGAACAGTGTGGGAGCTGGCTTGCCTGCGATGGCGGTGTATCAGTCAAAGCATTCATGACTGACAATCCGCTATCGCAGGCAAGCCAGCTCCCACATTTTGATCTGCTTCCACAGACGATCAGTGATGGTTTCGGATCAGCGTTTGGACAGCTCCATAATCATCCGGCTCAGCAGGTAAATCCGCGGCGCCACGCTCTCCACCTCGGCATATTCCTCCGGCGTATGGATATTGCCCCCGACAATCCCGAACCCGTCCAGGGTCGGCGTGCCCACGCCAGCCGACAAGCTGGCATCCGCCGCCCCGCCGCTGCCTTCAATGGTCAACGTGCGACCCAACTCGCCATAAATCCCCTGGGCAATCGCGACCAGCTTGTCCGACTCCGGCGTCTGCGGCATCGGCGGCAGGCCGCGGTGCAGGCTGGTGGTCACTTCAGTCTCGGGGATCAGCTTGTTGGCCGAGACCCGCGCCAGGTCTTTCTCGATCCGGTCAAACTCTTCCGGCAATGCGGCCCGTACGTCAGCCTTGGCGGTGGCCTGGTCCGGGATCACGTTGACCCGGTCGCCCGAATTGATCACGGTGAAGTTGATGGTGGTTTTCTTCTCCGCATCCCCCAGCTTGCCCAGTTGCAGGATCTGGTGCGCCGCTTCCATCGCCGCATTGCGCCCCAACTCCGGCGCCACACCCGCGTGGGCCGCCTTGCCCCTGACCTCGACCACGGCGGTGGCGCTGCCTTTGCGCCACACTACCAGGCCGTCCGCCGGGCGACCCGGTTCCAGGTTGAGGGTCACGTCGTGGCCCTTGGCAGTGTTGCGGATCAGCTCGGAGGCGCCGTCGGTGCCGGTTTCTTCGCTGGCATCCAGCAGGAAGGTGATTTGCGCATAGTCCTTGAAGCCCTGGTTTTTCAGGACTTTCAAGGCATAGATGCCGGCGACGATGCCGCCCTTGTCATCCATCACGCCCGGGCCATAGGCACGGCCGTCCTTGATATGGAACGGCCGGGCGGCGGCCGAGCCTTCCTTGAACACGGTGTCCATGTGGGCCATCAGCAGGATCCTGGCCTTGCCGGTGCCTTTAAGGGTGGCGATGACATGACTGTTATGGGCGGCTGCATCAGGCACCAGCTGGATACTGAACCCCAGTTGCTTGAGCTCGTCGACCGCGATGTCACGCACTTGGGTCAGGCCCGGCTCGTAGCCGGAGCCCGAATCGATATTCACCAGGCGCTCCAGCAGTTTCAAAGCGTCGGCCTTGTACTGCTCGGAATCGGCCTGGATCTGTTTGTGGGGTTCGGCGCTGAAGGCCGGCATGGCGAACGACAGCGCCAGGGTGGCGGCCAGTAACGTGCGTGGGAAGTTGAAGAGCATGAACCGATCCTTGTTTTTGTTGGAAGGTAGCGCTCCACCCTACCTGACAATAAACAATTTGTTGATCCTCAGATCGACCTCAACCAACTTCCCTGCACCGAACTGACCCGGTTGCGCCCGCTGCTCTTGGCTTCGTACAGCGCCTGGTCGGCATCGTTCAGCCAACTGGTGGCGTCACCGTGTGCCGGCCGGTACGGCGCCAGGCCGATACTCAGGCTGGCGCGCAAGGTCGGGTCCTGGGCGTAGGCCAGTGAGTTGAAGCGGTCACGCAGGGCGTCCATCACTTCGGTGGCGCGGTTCAGGGGCATGTCCGGCAGGATCACGCAGAATTCGTCGCCGCCATAACGCCCGGCCAGGTCAGTGGCCCGCAGGTTCTGGCGCAGGACTTTGCTCAACTGACGCAGAACAATGTCGCCGGTGACGTGGCCGTAGGTGTCGTTGATGGTCTTGAAGTGGTCGATATCGATCAGCGCGATGGCGGCGCCCCGCTGGTCGCGGCGGCAGCGCTGGAACTCGATTTCCAGGTGATCTTTCCAGGCACCGTGGTTGAGCAGGCCGGACAGGCTGTCGGTGCGGCTCAGGGCCAGCAACTCGCGTTTGTGCCGCGCCAGGGTGATCGCTTGCCGGTAGCAGATCCAGCCCAGGGCCAGGGGATACAGCATCAGGATCGGCAGGCAGGCGTAGAGCTGCACTTCGCTGGTGAGGGCCGTCACCGCCGGGGTGAACACCAGCATCGACGCGCCGATCCCCAGCGCCTGGGCCACCCAGCCGGCGAACATGAAGCGCGGGCCGCCGATGGCGACGTTGTTCATGGTCATCATCGACAAGGTGGTCACGCTGGGCAGCGGGTTGAACTGCATGGCGCCCACCCAGAACCCGCCGCAGAACGAGTCGAACAGCAGGTTGCGGTGTTCCGAACGCAGGGAGTTCTTTGAGCGTCGTGACCATTGGTACGCCACATGCGGCCAGACAAAAGCGTTGGCAACCATCACCACCCAGACCCAGGCGGGCTTATCCAGCGGATAGATGGCGGCGGCCACACAGATAAACCCGAGGGTCAATCCCAGGGCGCGCGACTTGTACAAGCGTGTGGCGAGCGAAAGTCCCTTTCCTCCTGCGGCTGGCATGGTCTGGCTTGATCCTGGATGAATGCCCGAAGTCTATCAGGGCAACGGCAGATCGCCACTACCGCTCATAAGCTGGCCTTCAGCTGGAAAAGCCCCGGGCCAGCATCAACGCAACCCCCAGCAGTAGCACAGCCGTGGCCCTTTGCAGCAACACCCGACGCTTGGGGTTTTCCAGCACGTGCTTGATGCGCTGGCCGAAATAGCAATACAGGCAGCCGCTGGCAAATTGCAGCAACAGGAAGGTCAGGCCGAGGATGGCGATATCGGCGGCGGCGCTGCCCTGGCCGATTGCGGCGAACTGCGGGAATACCGCGCTGAACAGAATGATTGCCTTGGGATTGGACAGCCCGGTGAGCAGGCCCTTGCCGAACAGGCTGCGGGCATTTTCCGGGGTCGGGTCGGTGGTCTTGATCGTCACCCCGCTGCTGGTCCATTGCTTGTAGGCCAGGTAAAGGATATAGGCGACGCCCACCACCTGGATGATTCGGGTGATCAGCGGGTAGTCCTTGATCAGCTCGGAAAAACCCACGGCAAAGATCAGGATCGAGACCAGGTAGGAAACACTCGCCCCGAACTGCGCCGGCAGGGAGCGGCGCAGGCCGTCTTTCAGGCCAAGGCTGAGCAATAGCAAGGTCATGGGGCCGGGGCTGAACGCCAGGGTGGTGCACAGCAGCAGGAAATACAAAAACGAAGACAGCGTCAGCGCAGTGGCCATGGCGTGGGGTTTCACAGCAGGAAGTCAGGCGTGCAGTCTAGGGCGCGCACCGCGCCAGAGGCAGGTAAACTCTACGGATATATGCGCAGACTTTACCGGTAAAGTTGGCGGCAAACTTAAGGACAGTGTGATGCCCATTCCCGCGATTCACTTTCATGATCGAGCGCCAAAAGTGCAGCAGATCGTCGATGCCCTGGCCCATGCGATTGAGCAAGGCGAGTTGGCGGCGGGCAGTAAACTGCCTTCGGTGCGTGAGTTGGGCGTACAACTGGGCGTCGGAAAGTTTACCGTGAATGAAGCGCTGGATCGCCTGCGCGGGCGTCACCTGCTGACCTCCAGCCAGGGCCGCGGGCACTTCGTTGCGAGCAGCCTGGCGCAGCCTTCGTCCAGCAACTGGGTCGACTTGCTGCCCCAGGACTTGCTCAGCGTACTGCGCCGCCCCCTGGCCATGGCCCAGGGCGACCTGCGCCCCGGCGGCGGCCACCTGCCGGAAGACTGGCTGGACTCCGACGTATTGCGCCAGGCCATGCGCAGCGCAGTGCGCGCCCCCACCTTGCGCATCGCCGGGCTGGGCACTCCGGCGGGCCTGCTGCCATTGCGCCAGGCATTGCAACAGAAACTGCACGGTGAAGGGTTGTCGGTGCCGGTGGAGCAGATCATCACCACGCCCAACACGGTGCAAGGCCTGGACATGCTCATGCGCCTGCTGGCACGGCCCGGGGACACGGTGTTGCTGGATGCGCCGTGTTATTTCAACTTCCACGCCAACCTGGCATTGCATGGGGTCAAGGTGGTGACCATCGCCCGGCGGCCTGACGGTTTTGATTTTGCGGCGCTTGAGCAGTTGCTCGCGGAGCATCGTCCCAGCCTGTACCTGACCACCAGCGTGTTGCATAACCCGACCGGGCATTCGTTCAGTCCGAGCCAGGCGTTTCGCTTGTTGCAGCTGGCCAGGGAGTATCACTGCCATATCGTCGAGGATGATCTTTACGGGGACTTGCACCCTAACCCGCCGCCGCGTCTGGCGACGTTGGCGGGATTGGAGCAGGTGACGTACCTGTCGGGGTTTTCGAAGGTGCTGACGGCGAATGCGCGGGTGAGCTATGTGGTGGCGGCGCCGCAGTTGGCGGCGAACCTGACCAACATGAAGTTGATGAGCGGCGGGATTACGTCGGAGTTGTTCGAGCAGATTGTGTATCGGCTGCTGAGCGAGGGCGGGTATGCGAGGCATCGCAAGCGCATGGTTCAGCGGCTGCTCGAGGCCGGGGGGCGGGTTGAGCAGTGGCTGCGGCGTTGTGGGTGTGAGTTGCCGATGGGGTTTGAGGGTGGGATGTTTATTTGGGCGCGGTTGCCGGCTGGGGTTAATGGTGAGCGGTTGGCTGAAGCCGGTTTGAAACGCGCGATGGTGTTGGCGCCGGGGGCGTTGTTTGGGTATGAGCCGGGGTTGCGGGATTTTATGCGGTTTAATGTGGCGCATTGTGATGAGGCGCGGGTTCAGGGGGTGTTTGAGGGGTTGTTGCTGTCGCAGTTGTAGGTTGGGGTTGGGGTGTATATCCGTTATTTAGGTAACGGCTGCCTATGGTTCCGCTCTTACAGCGGCTCACTTTTGAACAGCGCAAAAGTAAGCAAAACGCTCTTGCCCCACCACTCGGCACCTCGCTCAGGCTCGGTGTGCCCTCACTCCGGCAGCACGAAGCGGGCCGCCGCGACGGGGCGTCCCTGCCCCGTCGCGGCTAAACCGGCGTCCTGCCGGTTTACCCGCTCCGTACTACCTGCGTTCGGCCAGCGTGGTTTAACGGGGCGCCTAAGATCAAGATCAAAAGCAGATCAAGAACACAGCGGCCTACAGGCCGGCTTGAGTGGTGTGGAGCAAAAGCAAAATCAAAATCTAAAGCGGGCGCGGTCCCCTGTAGGAGCTGGCTTGCCGGCGATGGTCGTTAACGATGACGTTGGCGTCCTGAAT
>NZ_JARIXR010000062.1:0-11761 GCF_029269205.1 Pseudomonas sp. 1912-s
CTCACTCCGGCATTGCTCCGCGGGCCGCCGCGACGGGGCGTCCCTGCCCCGTCGCGGCTAAACCGGCGTCCTGCCGGTTTACCCGCTCCTCAATCCCTGCGTTCGGCCTCGGGCTTATTGGGGCAGTCAGATCAAGATCAAAAGCAAGAGCACAGCGGCCTACAGGCCGGCTTGAGTGGTAGAAGCCAGATCAAAAGCCAAAGCCAAAGCGAAAACCAAATCTGAAACTGGTGCAGCACTGCTTTTCTGTGGGAGCTGGCTTGCCTGCGATGCAGACACCTCGGTTTTTCAGGTACACCGAGGCGATGCTATCGCAGGCAAGCCAGCTCCCACAGTTGACCGTGCCCGCTGTAGATTTTGATCTTGATGTTGCCTTTGCTCCACACCACTCAAGCCGGCCTGTAGGCCGCTGTGTTCTTGATCTGCTTTTGATCTTGATCTTGGGCGCCCCGTTAAACCACGCTGGCCGAACGCAGGTAGTACGGAGCGGGTAAACCGGCAGGACGCCGGTTTAGCCGCGACGGGGCAGGGACGCCCCGTCGCGGCGGCCCGCGTAGTAATACCGGAGCTGAGGGCACACCGAGCCTAGGCGAGGTGCCGAGTGGTGGGGCAAGAGCGTTTTGCTTACTTTTGCGCTTTTCAAAAGTGAGCCGCTGTAAGAGCGGAACCCATACCAGCCATCACCCAAATAACGGATATGCTCCCAACCCCAGGGCACTACAAATTCCGGCTATGCCGATAATCACTGACCGCCTCATACACCGCCTTGCGCAATCGATTAATCCCCCCAATCGGCCGATGCGCCTCCACCCCAAACCACGGATTGAACGACTGGTTATCACACGCCAGATTCAACTCGGGTGTATCAAAATCCTGCGCCGGAATCACCACCTTGGCCACCGTCTCAAACGGCGCATCACTCTCTTTCCATTCAATGCTGGTGTCCTCGATCGGCATGAACTTCTGCGGATTCTGCCGCTGAACCTGCAACACAAAACACGCCGCCACCCGGTCGTTGGACAGTTGCTGATTCAACGCACTGCGCAAAAAGTTCGGCAGGTCCTGGTTCTGCTTGGGCAGCACATACGCAGGACAACCCTGGGGATCCGGCGCCACTCGAAACTTCGCATTCGCCGTCCCAAACTTATACGGCGACACCGAAAAGTAAGTCGTCTGCACAGGGCTCACCGGCGGTGGCGCCAACGTCGCCAGCGCGATAAACAGATGCCGCACCTGCCAACTGCGCGGATCCACCCCGGGGAAAAACGCCATGACTTTCTTGCCATCAGCCTGAGCCGAAATGTTCTGCGCGTACTCCGCCACATCACTGACAAAAAAGTTCGGATGGCTGAACATCACAAAATCCTGCTCGCTCCGCGCCTGCTGATCCGCCAGCAACTGTTTGCCCGGCACGTCCAGCAACTTGATCGCCATGCCCCGGGCGTCCCGGATGCTGTCGAACTGCGGATACGCATTGCCATTGGACAGACGCATCATCGCCTGCCAGGTCTTGCCCGGCTCGGCGAATACACCCTGGCGCAGGGCCGGGTCGAGGTCCGGCAGTACGCTGACCTCGGCCTTCACGCAACCATGGGCCTTGGCATGCGCATCCCGCAGGTAGCGCGTGCCTTCGCGGTGTTGATCAACGATGCGCACCGCGGTCTGGATGATGCCCTGGGTCATGGCCGCTTCCCCCGGGGGAATCTGTTCATCCGGCGACACCGGGCCGCTGTGCTGCCAACTGAACCACAGGGTGGACAGCAACCAGCCCAGCAGCCCCAGGCCCACCAGCCATAACACGGTCTTGCCGAGAAACGCGCCGAGGCGCAGCCAAAGTCGAGCGAGCATTTTAAAATCCTTTTCTGCGAAGTCGGTGGGTCAGGGCAGTTGCTGTTCCAGCGGGCCGCCCAGCACTTTCAAATATTCCAGCAGCGCCCAGCGTTCCTGGGGCAGCAAGCCTCGGCCAATCACTCCGTTGCCACGTTGCCCCGCGCGGAATTCATGGCCGCTGTTGTGGTTGCCGGTGACGCGCGTATCGAACAGGAAGGCGTTGGGGAACGCTGCCGTTTGATAGCCCAGGTGGCGCGGGTCGTATTCAAAGGTGCCTTTATAGAAGGTCGGGCTGCGCTCGTCCTGGGGCGAGAGCAATTGGTAGATCGTCGGCACCGAGCCGTTGTGCAGGAACGGCGGCGTCGCCCACACCCCGGCCAGTGGCCGAGCCTTGTAGGCGCGCAGTTCGCGCACGCCGATGGGCAGGCCGAAACCGTCCAGTTGAGGACGTTCGGCGGGCGTCACGCCGGCGGCGCGGTAGGCGTGGTCTTCGACAAAGGCAGTGATGTAGGCCAGGCCTTTGGCTGAAGAGAGGCTGCGCAAGTCCAGCGGTTCGGTGGGCGTGGGGTGCAGCTCGACGTTCATTTTTGCCAGCTCCGCCGGGTCCCATTGCAGGGCGCTGAGGTCGAAGCGGTGGTCAGCGATATTGTTGGCAGTATTGGGGTCGGTGCCGATCACCTCCACCGGGAGCATTTTCAGTTGCCGCACGGGGCGGCCATCGACCTGGGACACCGCCGGCACGTGGCAGCCGGCACAGTTTTCCGCGAACAGTGCGCGGCCTTGGGCGGCCAGTGGTTTGTCGATGGCGCCGAACAGGTCTTCCGGCCAGGTCGGCGGCTTGAGGCGTTTCAGGGTTTCTTCGAGGGTACTCAGGTCGCGTACCCGCACGCTGGAGGGATAGCGCGCATCGCCCTTGAGCGGCTGGCCGGCGCTGTCGAAGAAGTCCAGCGTGGCGCCGACGCCCAGGGCTTCGCCGATGTTGCGGGCCATGGGCTGCTGGGCCGAGCCGTTCCATTGCACCCAGTCGAAGGTCCAGATGTCCCACAGTTGCGGGTAGTCCACCGGGGCGTTGGCGATGCGGTAGTTGTCCGGGGAAATGGCGTCGCCGAAGCTCGCGTTGGCGATGCGGCCAAAGGCGTCGGTACGGCCCGGGCCTTCTTCCGTAGGGTAGAGGCCTCGGTGGGTGTCGTTCCAGGCAACCTTGAGGAAGTTGTCCAGGGACTTTTTGAAGTCCTGGCGCAGTTGCGCTTTGCTCTGGTCGTTGTAGTCGTGTCCCAGGACGGTATGGGCAAAACGCTCGAATTTCCACGGGTTGTAGTAGGTCGAGGTGAGGCTGGCCACCAGCGCCTGGCCGAAGCTGCCACCGCGCAGCGTCGGTACGCTGGACGGCAACACATGTTGCGCCGGGCCGCCGTCGATACGCAGGCCCTGGCCCTTGAAATTCAACTGGCCGGTGTGGCAGGCGGCGCAGGTGATGTCGAGGAACTCATCACGGCTGCCGGGGTTTGTATGCCGGGCGAAACCCACCGGCAGGTTGCCGGGGTTCTGCGCAGTGGGCACCTGTTTTGGGTCTACCAGGAAACCGAAGCGCGCCAGGTATTCGGGCGTGGCGAAACGCTGCTCGGAGAACGGCAGTTCCAGTGCCGTAAACCAGTCATAGCGCAGGCCCTTGACCTGGGTGCCCTGGGGCGTGAAGTAATACGTCTGGCGATCTGCGGCGCTCCATTGGTCCTGGTAGTGCACCTGTTCCACCGGCACATAAACCGGCAGCTTCGGGTTGACCACGTAATAGAGCACCACCGCCAGGATCAGCCCCAGCAGTATGAAAATCATCAGCAAAACACGGGAAAAAATGCGCAAGATAACTATCCTTGTCGAGTTGTGTCGTTCTTATGCCATCAGGCCACCAGTGCGGCAAGTGGCCATGAGTCTGGTTCCAGCGGTCCTGCCTTCCGTTGCAGAGCCATAGAATGAATGAAAATGCTTTTAAACACGTGAACTTATCAGAAGTTTCCTGCTCACATGCCGGTAGCCATTGGTCGTGGCCGCCTGATAAGCTCGCGACTTTACTCGAATGCCCTTTTGGCACACGAACAAGGAAATAGCATGAAACAGCATCGGTTGGCGGCGGCGGTGGCCCTGGTTAGCCTGGTACTTGCGGGTTGTGATTCGCAAACCAGCGTAGAGCTGAAAACCCCGGCGCAAAAAGCTTCCTACGGTATCGGCCTGAACATGGGCAAAAGCCTTGCTCAAGAAGGCATGGATGACCTGGACTCCAAAGCGGTAGCCCAAGGCATCGAAGATGCCGTCGGCAAGAAAGAACAGAAGCTGAAAGACGACGAGTTGGTCGAGGCGTTCGCCGCACTGCAGAAGCGTGCTGAAGAACGTATGGCCAAGATGAGCGAAGAGTCGGCAGCCGCCGGCAAGAAATTCCTCGAAGAAAACGCCAAGAAAGACGGCGTTGTCACCACCGCTTCCGGTCTGCAATACAAGATCGTGAAGAAAGCGGACGGTGCCCAGCCCAAGCCTACCGACGTCGTGACGGTTCACTACACCGGCAAGCTCACCAACGGCACCACCTTTGACAGCTCCGTGGATCGCGGCAGCCCGATTGACCTGCCGGTCAGCGGCGTGATCCCAGGTTGGGTCGAAGGCCTGCAACTGATGCACGTTGGCGAGAAGGTCGAGTTGTACATCCCGTCCGACCTGGCCTACGGTGCCCAGAGCCCGAGCCCGGCGATTCCAGCCAACTCCGTGCTGGTATTCGACCTGGAACTGCTGGCCATCAAGGATCCGTCCAAGGCCGACGCTCCTGACGCACCGGCTGCTCCTGCTGCCAAGAAGTAATCAGCGTCTGAACATACAACGCCCCGTCTCGACGGGGCGTTGTTGTTTCTGGCCTGTGCATAACTTTTCCAGTTGAATCCAGGCCGCATCCAACCGAACCCCTGCGGTCTAGAGCAGTCTGATAAAAGACTCGAGCACGGGTAGACGCAGATCAACTTCAAGTCAATGAATTCTTGGGTTTTTTTTATGTGCGCAAAAAACGCCCGATCTGACTGTAGGCCTTGTATTACGTGGCTTTCAGGCTGGAAAATGGGCTCTGTTCACAAGGTTATCCACAATTTGTGTGGATAACCTTTTCTGTCGCCTGGAACTGGAGTGACGATGAAAGCGCCGTTTAATTTCACCCGCTTCCTGCCGATGGCCGCTCGCCTGCTCGGCCGCGGGCGCCTGCCTACGCTGCTGTTCGCGGTGGCGGCCAAAGGTTCGAGCCAGGGCAACCGGCTGGGCAAGCTCAAGGACGACCTCAAGCTGCTGCAGGCGTTGTGCCTGGCCTACTGGCGCGGCGAGTACCGGGCCATCAGCCCCAAGGCGCTGATTTCGGTGGTGGCGGGGCTGATGTATTTCCTGAGCCCGATTGACGCGATCCCGGACTTTATCCCGGTGTTCGGCATGCTCGATGACATTGCCGTGCTGGCGTGGGTCATGAAGACCCTGGACGGCGAGCTGAGCGCTTTTCGTGCCTGGCGCGAGCGTCAGCGCCCCGAAAAGCTCGCAGTGGTTGAGCGCCTTCCTGCGACGCCTCAGCTGCTCGCTCAAGAAAATCCGCAAAAAAACTGAACCTTGCGAATATCCCCCTGCGCTCTTTGTGGCTGTTAGGATTACACTCCTAAGGAAAGTACTTACGAAGTAAGTGTTGTGATCCTACGGGGCAGTCATGGATATTCAGATAATTACAAAGGATGGCGAACCCGAGTACGCGGTTCTGCCATGGGCTCAGTACCAGGCGCTGCTAAAAGCCGCCGGTCAACAACAGCCGACACCTCCTGCTTCGACCATTAGCCAAACCGCTGCCGAACCGGATCTGCGCCCTCTGGAGCAGCTGCGAAGCCTGCGCGAGGCCAAGGGCCTGGCCATCGAGACATTGGCACGCACAGTGGGCATCAGCCCGTCTTACCTGGGCTTGATCGAAAGTGGTGAACGCCAGCCGGACGCTGCCATCCGCCGCAGCCTGGCTTGGGAATTGGGCGTTGCAGGTTGGAGGGACGAAACGTGAGCGTACGCATCAGCCGTCAACATTGGGATGGGTTAATCAACGAACTTGACCAGGCGCGCCGACAGCGCCACCTCTTGACGTACCGCGCCTTGCTGGAGCGCCTGCAATTTCCCACGCCAGCCATGCAAACCCTGACGGCCGCGCTGGAACACCTGGCGGCGCTGGATGCCAAGGCGGACCAGCCGCTGCGCAGTTCCCTGGTGATCAGCCAGGGGGCGAGCCGCCTGCCACGTACCGGATTCTTTGAGTGTGTGGAGCGTCTTGGACGCTTCTGCGGGCCGTCCGATGGAGTGGCCGCCGCGTCGTGGCACGCATCGGAAGTGGTGCGGGTGTTTGAGTACGATTATCCCGAGTCTGCCGAAGCTTAGGCGCACGCCGCTGCTACAGGGATTCCGGCTCTTCCAGCTGCAGACTGTCGATCACATGAATGCTGTAGCCCGCCACGTTTTTTGCGTGGTGCTTGGCCTGGGAGGCCAGTTCCGCCAACTGGCTGGCATCGAGTTGTCCACAGGCCTGTGGATATAAGTGCACCACACCGATCGACAGCGACAGCAACGCAAATTCCTGGCGCACTCCCTGGCGGTTCAACGCGACAAAACACCCCGCGTCCACGTGCTCGCTGCGATAGAAACGCCGGCACTGGGTATGGAAGTCGTCCAGCAACTGGTTAAGCCGCTTGCGCCAATCCTGCGGCCCCAGCACCAGCAAAAAGTCATCACCGCCGATATGCCCGACAAAGTCGCGGCTGGGGTCTACCCGGTCGTTCAGGCATTGCGCCAGGCACAGCAGCACCTCATCGCCCCGGCCATAGCCGTAGATATCGTTGAACGGTTTGAAGCTGTCGATATCCACGTAGCAGATCACCGACTCACGCTGTTGCTGCAACAACCGCGTCAGGCACTGCTGGATCGGTACGTTGCCCGGCAGCAAGGTCAGCGGGTTGGCATAACGCGCCTGTTGGATTTTCAGCTCGGTAATCAGCTTGAGCACATCGATCACCCGGCCCAGTCCCAGGTAATCGCCGTTGAGGGTGATGATGAAGTCTTCCTCGATCCGCTGGCGTGCACGGCTGGTGAGCAGGCGGCTGACTTGCTGCAAGGACTGGCTCAGTTCCACGGCAAGGAAGTCATCACTCATCAAGCGGCTGATGGGTTTGCGGGCGAACAGGTCGGTGGCGAATGGCTTGAGCAGTGCGTCCGACAACGAGTGCCGGTGCACGATACCGATCGGATGGCCACGCTCATCCAGCACCGCCAGGGAGTTGAGGTTGGCCTGGCGGCGGAAGGCTTCCAGCACCTGCGCCGTGGCGGTGTGCTGGCCCACGGCCGGTTGTTCGTTGAGCAGGGCGCTGAGGTCGCTGCCTTCGTCGTTCAGGGCGACGTTCGCGCTGTCGGGCTTGGGCAGCATCAACCGCGCTTCCTGCGGCGGATGTTCCTGAGGGCGGCAGAGCAGGTAGCCCTGCACCAGGTCGACGCCCATCTCGGTGAGCACCGCCAGCTCTTCCGGTAGTTCGATTCCTTCGGCGATGACTTGTGCCCGGGAGGCCTTGGCGATTTGCAGGATGGAGCCGACAAACTCGCGCTTGAGGGCGTCCTGGTGGATGCCGTCGATAAAGTGCCGATCGATCTTCACGTAGTCCGGGCGCAGCTCCGACCACAGCCGCAGGCTGGAATAGCCGGCGCCCAGGTCATCCAGGGCAATCGAAAAACCCATGGCGCGGTAATGATGCAGCGCGGTTTGCAGCAGTTGAAAATCGTCGGTCGGGGTTTGCTCGGTCAGTTCGATCACCACCTGGCTGGGCGGGATGCCGAAGTCACTGAGCAGTTGTAGGGTACGGCCGGGCTGGTGGGCGGTTTCCAGCAGGGACTCAGGCGAGACGTTGAGGAACAGCTTGCCCGGCAGTTTCTGGTCGCTGAAACGCCGGCAGGCACTTTCCCGGCAAAGCATCTCCAGTTCACTGAGGCGCCCGGCGTGACGGGCCACGGAGAACAGTGCAATGGGGGAGTGCAGCGGGCTGTTGGACGGGCCGCGACTGAGGGCTTCGTAGCCGACGATACGTCGTTCGGACAGGGAAATGATCGGTTGGAACAGACTGTGCAAACTGCCTTGAGCCAGGATTGAGCCCAATGCGTTCAGCTGTTCGGTCATGGTCATGATTTTCTCTGGTCGAAAAAAAAGGACCTGCTTAAGCAGGTCCTTCATTTCACGACAGAATGATGTCTATTTGATGACACTCCGGGGAGCGTTCACATTAAATCGCCATCATTTACTGCTTGGCCACCGTCTTACTGATTTTCAAGTAATCCAGCAGGATGCGCCCGGTCTCGCTCAGGTAGGCATCATCTTCCGGCTTGGTTTTATCAGGCTCGGCGGCGATCGCGTCTTCGTCTTCTTTCTTCAGTTCCTTGAGTGGAGCTTCGCCTTTGGCCTTGCGGCGGGCGTTCTCCAGCACCAGTTGCTGATTCTCGATGTCGGTGTGCTGCGCACGACGGTCGGCTTCGTTGAGGCTGACGGTTTTCTCTTCCATCAACTTCTTGGCCAGGGCCAATTTGTCGCGGATAAAGATGAACTCGGCATCCTTGGCGGAGCGGGCTTCGTGATCAGTTTTCAACTGCGCCACGTACGGTTTGAACGGGTCCACCGCCGGCTTGATCGCAGGACGGATGGTGTCCCACGGCATCGCCTCGGGCAGGGCGCTCTCGCCGATTTCCTTGGTGTCGATGATCGACGGGAAATCGATATCCGGCAGTACGCCCTGATGCTGGGTGCTCTGGCCGGAAACCCGGTAGAACTTGGCCAGGGTCAGTTTCAGCTCGCCATGGTTCAGCGGCTGGATGGTCTGCACGGTGCCTTTGCCGAAGGTCTGGCCACCGATGATCAGCGCGCGGTGGTAGTCCTGCATCGCGCCGGCAAAAATCTCCGAAGCGGACGCCGAGAGGCGGTTGACCAGCAACGCCATTGGCCCTTTGTAGAAGGCACCCGGGTTCTCGTCTTCCAGCACGTCCACACGGCCGTCAGCGTTACGCACCAGCACGGTCGGACCCTTGTCGATAAACAGACTGGTCAGTTCGGTGGCTTCCTGCAGGGAGCCGCCGCCGTTGTTGCGCAGGTCGATGACCACGCCGTCGACTTTGTCTTTCTGCAGTTCGGTCAGCAGTTTCTTGACGTCGCGGGTGGTGCTCTTGTAGTCCGGATCACCGGCGCGGAACGCTTTGAAGTCAAGGTAGAAGGCCGGGATTTCAATCACGCCCAGCTTGTAGTCCTTGCCATCCTGCTTGAGGTTCAGGATCGACTTCTTGACCGCCTGGTCTTCCAGTTTCACCGCTTCGCGAGTAATCGAAACGATTTTGCTGGTCTGGTCGTTCGGTGCGTTGGTGTGCGGAATCACTTCCAGGCGCACCACGCTGCCTTTCGGCCCGCGGATCAGCTTGACCACTTCGTCCAGACGCCAGCCGACCACGTCGACCATCTCTTTGTCGGCCTGGGCCACACCGATGATCTTGTCGGCCGGAGCGACCTGCTTGGTCTTGTCGGCCGGACCTGCCGGCACCAGACGCACGATTTTCACCTGGTCGTTATCGCTTTGCAGGACGGCACCGATGCCTTCCAGCGACAGACTCATGTTGATATCGAAATTTTCCGCGTTATCTGGCGACAGATAATTGGTGTGCGGGTCGTAGGACATTGCGAAGGTGTTGATGTAGGCCTGGAAGATATCTTCGGCACGGGTCTGGTCCAGACGTGCCAGCTGATTCTTGTAGCGCTTGGTCAACAGTTCCTGAATGGCCTTCGGCTCTTTGCCGGCAATCTTCAGGCGCAGGACTTCATCCTTGACGCGCTTGCGCCACAGGTCGTCCAGCTCGGCTTCGGTGGTCAGCCAAGGAGCGTCCTTGCGGTCAACCAGCAAGGTCTCTTTCTTGGTGAAATCGAATTTGTCGACGCCCTTGTTCAGCTCACCAATGGCGAAGTCCAGGCGCGCCTTGACGCGGTCCAGGTAGCGCTTGTAGATGGTGAAGCCGGGCTGCAGGTCGCCGCTCTTGAGGAAGTCGTCAAACTGCGTCTTCCACTTGTCGAACTCGGTGATGTCGCTGGCCAGGAAATAGCTGCGCGAGGGATCCAGCAGCTTGAGGTAGCTGTCGTAAATGATCACCGAGCGAGCGTCGTCCAGCGGCGGCTTGCTGTAATGGTGGCGCTTGAGCAACTCAACGACGTTAAGGCTCGCAATCACCTCATCGCGATCAGGCTGAAGGTTGTCCCAGCTGTTGGCTGCGAACGTATTGCTCGATAGCGGCAAAAGGCCGATACCGATAAAAAGAGCGAGGGCGGTGCTGGGGAACAAATGCTTCATGCTGATTCGACGCGGGGGCAATTGATAACGCATATTAGGCCGTCTTTGAAGTCGCCGGTTCCATATGGGCCGGTCGCATAATGCAAAAAGCCCGGCGCTACAGCAACGGGCTCAGTCCAGACTCACTATGGAGGCACTGTGAAAGCATTGCAAGGCGTTGAAGGTCATGTGGAGTGGCAAGAAGAGCCGAGTCCTACATGTGATGTAGGCCAAGTACGCATTCGTGTGGCGGCTGCGGGCCTGAATCGGGCCGATTTATTACAGCGTTCGGGGCTCTATCCTCCGCCTCCCGGCGCGAGCCAAGTGCTGGGCCTGGAGTGTTCCGGGGTGATCAGCGAAGTCGGCGCCGGTTCGTCGTGGCAGGTGGGTGACCGGGTTTGCGCCCTGCTGGCAGGCGGCGGGATGGCCGAAGAAGTGGTGGTGGATGCCCGTCATGTGCTGCCGGTGCCGGAAGGCGTGTCCCTGGCCGAAGCGGCCGGGTTGCCTGAGGTGTACAGCACCGCGTGGCTGAACCTGTTTCAGTTGGCGGGCCTCAAGCCCGGCGAGAAGGTGTTGTTGCATGCCGGCGCCAGCGGCGTGGGCTCGGCGGCGATCCAGCTGTGCAAGGCATTTGGCAGCCCGTGCTGGGTCAGCGTCGGCTCGGCGGATCGCCTGGCCTACTGTGAAGCGCTGGGAGCCCAGGGCGGTGTGGTACGTACCGACGGCATCGAGAGCTTGAGTGATTTTGGCCCGTTTGATGTGATTCTTGACCCGGTGGGTGGCAACTACGCGGCGCTGAACCTGAAACTTGCGGCTCGTGATGGGCGTTGGGTGTTGATTGGGTTGATGGGCGGCCGTGAGGCGCAGCTCGACCTGGCGCAGGTGTTGGCCAAGCGTGTGCAGGTGTTGGGGTCGACGTTGCGTAGCCGGGATGATCAGTTCAAGGCTGACCTGTTCAGTGACTTGAGCCAGCATGTATGGCCGTTGTTTGCCGAGGGCCGTTTGAGTCCGCAACTGGCCAAGACATTTCCTATCAAGGATGCCGAGGCTGCGTTTGCGGAGCTGGCGACCAATCAGATTTCCGGGAAGCTGGTGTTGGTGATCGACGAGAGTCTGACCTGATTTCAGATGCATCATTTGTGTTGGGGTTGAGTTGGGCGGGGTGTATATCCGTTATTTGGGCTGTTGCTGATATTGGTTCCGCTCTTACAGCGGCTCACTTTTGAACAGCGCAAAAGTAAGCAAAACGCTCTTGCCCCACCACTCGGCACCTCGCTTGGGCTCGGTGTGCCCTTGTAAGATTGTTTTCACCTGCTTCAGACCGTAGTGCCCTCTGATTTCGAGATCGTGAGTGAGCATGGGTCGGAGCAGGTTCCTTCCTAAACTAGTCCGAACGGTTGCCTGGGCGCAAAGCCCGATTCTGCAAGGTTGGACGTGAGGAAAACGCTATGGACCATGACTCTGCGTTCGTCGGAATTGATGTTTCCAAAAACAAGCTCGACTCATTCGTCAGCACTACTGGCCAAGTCGAACAGTTTTTCAAT